>MUMD01000179.1 GCA_002155895.1 Streptomyces rochei | reverse complement strand
GGCAGGGGCCGGGGTCCGGAAACCGAGAAGTGGGTGGGACCTGTCGCGCCTCGACCGGCGGCAGGATCCATCGACCGTGGGCGCCGGTCATCTGCCTGTCAGCGGAGTTTATACGACATGTGTTCAGACTGTGTTTCCGCTAGCCGATTTCGGTAACCCGTTCAAGGTTGTATCCGGCCGCCGATATGCGGGAATCCTCCGGATTTCGAACCGGGTGTGCGACGGTGACCTCGGGGAATGCGCGCCGAGCGGTCGGCCGATTGTCATCGGCGTTTTTCACGAGTTACCGGATCGGGAAACTGCTGGAGGTGCCATGCCCGGTGAATGTGCCAGCGGTCANNCTTCCCTTCTCGGAGCGGTGCGTCGAAGATCCGGTCGCCGGCGACCGGATCTTCGACGCACCGCTCCGAGAAGGGAAGCCTCCATGGGGGAGAAGGTCGTGGCAGGTCAGTTCGACCTGTCCGATCGCCAGCGCTACCGCGAGAAGCTCCAGCGGTGCCTGACCGGCCTGGAGCGACTGCTGGCGGAGAAGCGGTTCGACCGCCCGAAGAACCTGATGGGGCTGGAGATCGAATTGAATCTCGTCGGTACCGACGGGATGCCGAAAATGTTGAATGCGCAAGTCCTGGAACGCATCGCGAGTCGCGACTTCCAAACGGAACTCGCGATGTTCAACCTGGAAGTGAACATCGCGCCCCACCGGCTGGGCGGCCGGGTATTCGATCGTCTCGCCGAGGAGATCCGTACGTCCCTGGCATATGCGGACCGCAAGGCCGGCGAGGTGGACGCGGGAATCGCGATGATCGGAATCCTGCCGACGCTGGACCGCGACGACCTCGTCTCGTCGAACCTCTCCGCCGTCGACCGCTACGCCTTGCTCAACGAGCAGATCGTGGCCGCCCGCGGCGAGGACTTCACCCTGGACATCGAAGGTGTCGAGCGCCTGACCTGCACCTCCAAGTCCATCGCCCCGGAGGCGGCCTGCACCTCGGTGCAACTGCACCTCCAGGTCACCCCCGACCGCTTCGCCGCCGTGTGGAACGCCGCCCAGGCGGTCACCGCCGCGCAGATCGCCGTCGGTGCCAACGCGCCCTTCCTGTTCGGCCGCGAGCTGTGGCGGGAGTCCCGGCCCCCGCTGTTCCAGCAGTCCACCGACACCCGCCCGCCCGAGCTCCAGGCCCAGGGCGTCCGCCCGCGCACCTGGTTCGGCGAGCGGTGGGTCACCTCGGCGTACGACCTCTTCGAGGAGAACCGGCGCTACTTCCCGGCCCTGCTGCCGATCTGCGACGACGAGGACCCGCTGGAGGTCCTGGACGCGGGCGGCGTGCCCTCGCTCTCCGAACTCGTCCTGCACAACGGCACCGTCTACCGCTGGAACCGCCCCGTCTACGACATCGCCGACGGCGTGCCGCACCTGCGCGTGGAGAACCGCGTCCTGCCGGCCGGCCCCACCGTCACCGACGTCATCGCCAACGCGGCCTTCTACTACGGCGTGGTGCGGGCGCTCGCCGAGGAGCCCCGGCCGCTGTGGCACCGGCTGCCCTTCGAGGCCGCCGCGGCCAATTTCGAGGCCGCCTGCCGGCACGGCATCGACGCCCGCTTCGAGTGGCCCCGGCGCGGTCGGCTCGGCGGGACCACGGAGGTCGACGCCGCCGTCCTCGTCCGCGACGAACTGCTGCCGCTCGCCGAGGCCGGTCTCGACGCGTGGGGTGTGGAGCCCGCCGACCGGGACTTCTACCTCGGCGTCATCGAGGAGCGGTGCCGTCGCCGGGTCAACGGCGCGTCCTGGCAGGCCGCCACCTTCCACCGGGCACTGGAGGCGGGCCTGTCCCGGGAGGCCGCGCTGGCCGCCACCACCCGCCGCTACGTCGAGCTGATGCGCGAGGGCGACCCCGTGCACCTGTGGCCGGTGGGCCTGCCGGAGCCGGCGCCGACGGGCTGAGGGCCCCGGGCCGCCGCCTCGCCGCACGCGGACACCGGGCCCGCACCCCGCCGCGCACCGCCCCATACTGATCGGGCAAGCTGTGACGTCCCAGCTGGAGGCAGGTGTGCATGGCGGAGGCGGGCCCGGTGGACGATTCCTTCCCTCGACAGGCGGCGCACGGGGAGCCGGCTCCCCAGGAGCGGCCGTCGCGACGCACGCTGCGTGACGAGACGCTGCTCGTCCTGGCGCTCTCGCTCGGCGCGAGCGGGGTCTCCGCCCTGATCAGCTTCGTCGGCTCGGTCACCCGCCCCGGCGGGCTCAAGGACCAGGCGGCCACCCTCAACTCCTCCGCCGCGCCCGGCCGTCCCTGGCTGGACCTCGCCTGGCAGCTCTTCGGGATCACCACGGCCCTCGTCCCGGTCGCCCTCGTCGCCCACTTCCTGCTGCGCGAAGGGCAGGGCCTGCGCACCCTCGGCTTCGACCGCACCCGTCCGTGGCCGGACCTGGGCCGCGGTGCCGTGATCGCGGCCGTCATCGGCAGCACCGGCATCGCCTTCTACCTGGCCGCCCGGGGACTCGGTTTCAACCTCACGGTGGTTCCCGAGGCGCTTCCGGACGTCTGGTGGAAGTACCCGGTGCTGATCCTCTCGGCGGCGCAGAACTCCGTCCTGGAGGAGGTCATCGTCGTCGGCTATCTGCTGCGGCGGCTCGACCAGCTCGGCTGGAGTCCCGGCGCCTCGCTGGCGGCCAGTTCGGTGCTGCGCGGGTCGTACCACCTCTACCAGGGCATCGGCGGCTTCATCGGCAACATGGTCATGGGCGTGGTGTTCGTGTACCTCTACCGCCGGTGGGGACGCGTGGGCCCGCTGGTGGTGGCGCACACGCTGCTCGACATCGGCGCCTTCGTCGGCTACGCGCTGCTCGCCGGGAAGGTGGACTGGCTGCCGACGGCCTGACGCCGCTTCGGTGGAGGGGCGCACCCCGCTGGGCGGCCGCGCCCCTCCGCCGGTTCAGGCCAGCAGCTCGCCCTCGATCACCGTCACCGCGCGGCCGCCCAGCAGGGTGCGCTCGCCGCGCAGTTCGGTGCGGACCCGGCCGGAGCGGGGCGAGGCCTGGAGCCCGGTGAGGTCCGGACGGCCCAGGAGCCCGGACCAGTAGGGGGCGAGGGCCGTGTGGGCGCTGCCGGTGACCGGGTCCTCGTCGATGCCGACGTTCGGGAAGAAGCACCGGGAGACATAGTCGTAGCCGCGGGCGGGGTCCTCCGCGCGGGCAGTGGCGATGATGCCGCGTTCCGAGTGGGCGGCCAGGGCCCTGTGGTCCGGGGTCAGGGCGCGCACGGTCTTCTCGTCGGCGACCTCGACCAGCAGGTCCCCGAGGTTCGGTCCGGTGTCGAGGACCGCGTGGGGCTCGGCGCCGAGTGCCTCGGCGACCCCCGCCGGGGCGTCGACCGGGGTGAGCGGCGCGGTCGGGAAGTCCAGGGTGATCGAGCCGTCTGCGGCCGGTGACGCGACGAGGACGCCGCTGCGGGTGGCGAACCGCACCGGCCCCTCGTGGGCGCCGGTGGTGTGCAGGACGTGGGCCGTGGCGAGGGTCGCGTGGCCGCACATCGCGACCTCGGTGGCCGGGGTGAACCAGCGCAGCGCCCAGTCGGCCTCGCCGCCCCCGGGCAGCCGGTGGGCGAACGCGGTCTCGGCGTGATTGACCTCCAGGGCGACCTTCTGGAGCCGGTCGTCGTCCGGGAACGCGTCGAGGAGCAGGACTCCGGCGGGGTTGCCCGCGAAGGGCCGGTCGGTGAAGGCGTCGACGATTCGGATGCGCATGCCCCGACGCTAGGCGCTCGCCGGAGCGGTGGACCAAGGCCAATCACGAAGTTCTGGACCGATGCCCGGGGAACGCTTGCCGACCGACAGCTTCCGATATATCGTTGAGGCATCGGGATGGTTCGCGATTGCTTCGCGAAAGATCACCGACTGAAACGACGAAGAACACATGGATGGAGTGATCGTCATGCACACCCACGGATACGAGCGTGGACACGGTGGACACGGCCGCGGCGAGGCCGGCCCCTTCGGTCGCGGTGGCCGCGGCGACTTCGACGGCCGGCGCGCCGCCTTCGGCCCCTTCGGGCCGGGCGGCCCCGGCGGCGGTCCCGGCGGCCTCTTCGGACCGGGATTCGGTCACGGGGGACCCTGGGGCGCCCGAGGACGCGGCGGGCCCAGGGGCAGGGCCCGGCGCGGAGACGTACGGGCATCGATCCTGGCCCTGCTGAAGGACCGGCCGATGCACGGTTACGAGATGATCCAGGAGATCGCCGAGCGCAGCGGCGGGGCGTGGAAGCCCAGCCCCGGCTCGGTGTACCCGACCCTTCAGCTCCTGGAGGACGAGGGCCTGATCGCCAGCGAGAGCGAGGGCGGCAAGAAGCTGTTCGCGCTCACCGAGGCCGGCCGCGCCGCCGCCGAGGAGGGCCCCGAGGCTCCCTGGGAGGAGGCTTCGCGGGGCGTCGACTGGGAGGCCCTGAGCGAGGTCCGGCAGGCCGGGTTCGGGCTGCTGGAGGCGTTCGGCCAGGTCTGGAAGACCGGCAGCAAGGAGCAGCGGGAGAAGGCGCTCGCCGTCATCGGCGACGCCCGCAAGAAGCTGTACCTGATCCTCGCCGACGAGGACTGACCGCCGGTCTCCCCGGTGCCCCGCGGATCCCTTCCGCGGGGCACCTCGGCGTCCGGGCGGCTCAGCGCAGACGCCGTATCACCGCCGCGTCGAAGAGGTCCCAGGCGCGCGGGAGGGCGCTCTCGTCGTGGCAGTGCCACGCCTCCCAGAACAGATCGGCGAGCAGTGCCTCCTCGGGTGCGTACACCCGGTACACGTACTCCCTGCCGTCGACGGCGGGGAGGGACACGAGCCAGCAATCGCTCCTCATACCCCTGTCGGACCCGCGACGGCACGGATGGGTTGCCCTCGAGGGGCGCGCGGCAAGGCGGCGCGCCCCGAGAAGGGCGAAACGGCTTGATCTCATCCGTAAGGAGGAGATTCCGGCCGAGTGCGTCCACTCGGCGTGGGACGCCGAAATGCTCCCCTCCGGGGATGCCCCGGGCCCGTGCGGCTGATGAGCTAGGGGTTGTGCAACCCCGTATCCCCCGGCAGTCGGCCGGCGAGCGCGACCCCCGGCCCCCGGCCGGCACCGACGCCGATGACCGGTTCGGCCCGGAACTGGCACCGGTGGTCACGGGCGCCCGCCGTCGAGCGGTGCGGGACGGCGACCGGCAGATCGACACCGCCCACCTGCTGCACTCACTCCTGGAGCACGACGCCGATGCCCGGGCCGTCCTCGGCGACGGCCCTCGGATCGCCCGGCTGCTCGGCTACCTCGTGCAGCGCAGCATCGGCTACGGCCTGCGCTGGCAGAGCGCCGTGGAGGACTCCGGCGCCGTACCCGTGGTGCCCGGGGCCGCCGGCTTCTCACCGCTGGCCGCCGCCGCCATGGAGGACGCCGGCGAGCGGGCCGCCCGGCGTGGACGGGACCGGGCCGGCGGCCTCGATCTGCTAGCCGCCCTCGTCGCCGACCCGCAGGCGCGCGCCGTGGAGGTGCTGGCCCGCGCCGCGATCGAACCCCGCGCGGTCCTCGCCGGGGTGACGGAGCACCAGGGCACGTCCAGTCGGTGAGACAGGTGTCATTGGGGATGACGCTCATGTCATCCCCTGTCATCATGTGCCGGTGCATACGTCTGACAGCGCCCGCGGCAGCAGCGGGAAGGGAGCCGGGCTCGGTCTGGCGCTCGCGTCCGCGGTCGCCTTCGGCGGGTCCGGGGTCGCGGCCAAGCCGTTGATCGAGGCGGGACTGGACCCGCTCCACGTGGTCTGGCTGCGCGTGGCCGGGGCGGCGCTGGTGATGCTGCCGCTCGCCGTGCGCCACCGCGCGCTGCTGCGCAGCCGGCCGGCCCTGCTCGCCGGGTTCGGCCTGTTCGCCGTGGCCGGGGTCCAGGCCTGCTACTTCGCGGCGATCTCCCGCATCCCCGTGGGGGTCGCGCTGCTCGTCGAGTACCTGGCGCCGGCGCTGGTGCTCGGCTGGGTGCGGTTCGTGCAGCGACGGCCGGTGACACGGGCCGCGGCGCTCGGGGTGGTCCTCGCGGTCGGCGGCCTGGCCTGTGTCGTGGAGGTCTGGTCGGGACTGCGCTTCGACGCCCTCGGGCTGCTGCTCGCGCTCGGTGCCGCCTGCTGCCAGGTCGGCTACTTCGTCCTGTCCGACCAGGGCAGCGACGCCGGCGAGGAGGCACCCGACCCCCTCGGCGTCATCGCCTACGGTCTGCTCGTCGGCGCCGCCGTGCTCACCGTCGTGGCCCGCCCCTGGTCGATGGAGTGGTCCGTCCTCGCGCACAGCGCCCCCATGGACGGGACTCCCGTCGCCGCCGCCCTGCTGCTGGCCTGGATCGTGCTCATCGCCACCGTCCTCGCCTACGTCACCGGCGTGGTCGCCGTGCGCCGCCTGTCGCCGCAGGTCGCCGGTGTGGTGGCCTGCCTGGAGGCCGTCGTCGCGACCGTGCTGGCCTGGGTGCTGCTCGGCGAACACCTGTCCGCCCCGCAGATCGTCGGCGGCGCGGTGGTCCTGGTCGGCGCCTTCATCGCGCAGTCCTCGACACCCGCCAAGGGCTCCGCCGCCCCGGTGGCGAGCGGCGGACCGGAACGGGAGTTGTCCGGCCGCGGCACGGCGACCTAAGGTACGGATCATGCACGCCGACGCGCTCGTCCTCCCGCCTCCGGCCGCCTGAGGCGGGCCCTGTGACCAGTCCGGCGCGAGACCGCCGGGCCGGTCGGTGCTGCCCGCAGACGCAGTCCACGCGCCCCCGGCCGTCCCGGGGCCGCTCACCACTCCCGCGCCCCGTGCGCGTCTGCGGAGAGAAATCGTGTCGAATGCCGTTGCCGGCCTGCCCGTCGGGCGTGGCCTCCTCTATCTGATCGTCGCCGGTGTCGCCTGGGGCACCGCCGGTGCCGCGGCCTCACTGGTCTACCGGGCCAGCGACATGGGGCCCGTCACCCTGTCGTTCTGGCGCTGTGCGATCGGGCTCCTCCTGCTGCTCGCCGCCCGCCCGCTCAGGCGCCGCCGCGAACGCCCCGCCGTGCGCGAACCGTTCGCCCGCAAGGCCCTGCGCGCCCTCGTGACGGGGCTGGGCCTCGCGGTGTTCCAGACCGCCTACTTCGCCGCGGTGCAGTCGACCGGCCTGGCGGTGGCCACCGTCGTCACCCTCGGCGCGGGCCCGGTGCTGATCGCGCTCGGCGCCCGCCTCGCGCTCGGGGAGCACCTGGGCCTGGGCGGAGTCACGGCCGTGGCCGGGGCGCTCGCCGGGCTTGCGGTGCTCGTCCTCGGCGGCGGAGGAACCACCGTGCGCCTGTCCGGGGTGCTCCTCGCGCTGCTGTCCGCGGCCGGGTACTCGGTGATGACCCTGCTCACCCGCTGGTGGGGACGGGACGGCGGGGCGGACGCGGCCGGTACGTCCGTCGGCGCGTTCGCCGTGACCAGCCTGTGCCTGCTGCCGCTCGCCCTCGCGGAGGGGCTGGTCCCGCACACCGCGGACCCGGCCCGGCTGCTGTGGCTCCTGGCGTACGTCGCCGCCGTGCCGACCGCCCTCGCCTACGGGCTCTACTTCGCCGGCGCCGCCGTCGTCCGGTCCGCCACCGTCTCCGTGATCATGCTCCTCGAACCCGTCAGCGCGGCGGCGCTCGCCGTGCTGCTGCTCGGTGAGCACCTCACCGCGGCGACCCTCGCCGGCACGCTGCTGATGCTCGGCTCGGTGGCGGGGCTCGCGGTGGCGGAGACCCGGGCGGCCCCGGCGTGACCTCCGGCCTCCCTCCCGCCGGTGAGTCTCCTCGCCCGGCGGGAGCGGGGGCGCGCGGTCGTACGGCGGGGCCCGGACGGACGGGTCAGCGCACCGCCGCCAGGTAGTCGGGCAGCCCGGTGCCGGCCGCGAGGCCGGGGTCGGCGACCGGCGCGTCGTAGCCCTTGCGCAGCGGAAGGAGACCGGCCCAGTGCGCGAGGCCGAGGTCCTCGGGCTCGTCGTTCACGCCGCCGGTGCGCAGCTTGGCGGAGACCTCGTCCAGGTCCAGGCGGATGACGGCGGTGGCGGCCAGTTCCTTCTTGTTGGCGGGCCGCGAGTCCAGGGACCGCCCGGGGACGACCTGGTCGACCAGCGCGTCCAGGGCCGTGCGCTTCTCCTGCGGGTCCGTCACCTCGTACGCGGTGCCGTGCACCACCACCGACCGGTAGTTGATCGAGTGGTGGAAGGCCGAGCGGGCCAGCACCAGCGCGTCCACGTGCGTGACCGTCAGGCAGACCGGCAGCCCCGGGTCGGCGGCGCCCGTCATCCGCAGCGGGCGCGAGCCCGTCGAGCCGTGCACGTAGAGCCGTTCGCCGATCCGGCCGTAGAGCGTCGGCAGCACCACCGGGGCGCCGTCGCGGACGAAGCCGAGATGGCAGACGTAGCCCTCGTCGAGTATCGAGTGCACCAGCTCCTTGTCGTAGGACGCCCGGTCGGCCGAGCGCGTGGGGACGGTGCGGTCGGTGGGCGGGTAGGTGGAGCCGGGCTGTGGCTGCGTCCGCGTGGTCCCCTGCATGGCGCTCTCCATTGCACTAGTGCATAATTGGCTTTGTGCTAGGAGAATATCTGATCACGGGGCGGGGCGCAGCGGAGATTTCCGCGAGCGTGGAGCGCGCGGTGGGCTCCGGCGAGCTGGAGCCGGGCCAGGCGCTGCCGCCGATGCGGGAGCTGGCCGAGCGGCTGGGGGTGAACCCGAACACGGTCGCCGCCGCCTACCGCACGCTGCGCGAGCGCGGGGTCATCGAGACGGCCGGGCGCCGGGGGAGCCGGGTGCGCGCGCAGCCGGCCACCACCGGACGCGACTTCATCCAGGTCGACGTGCCGGAAGGGGTGCGCGACGTCTCCGACGGCAACCCCGATCCGGCGCTGCTGCCGCCGCTGGGTCCCGCCTTCGCCGCGGCGGCCGAGCAGGGGGACCGGGAGCCGGTGCTGTACGGCAGTTCGCCCGTGGAGCCGGACCTGCTGCGCCTCGCCCGGGCCGAACTCGACGCCGACGGCGTGCCGGATGGGCCCCTGGCCGTCACGTCCGGGGCGCTGGACGCGATGGAGCGGGTCCTCGCGGCGCACCTCAGACCGGGCGACGCCGTCGCCGTCGAGGACCCGTCCTGGGGCAGCCTGCTCGACCTCGTCCCCGCGCTCGGCCTGCGCACGGTCGCCGTCGGGGTCGACGACGAGGGGCCGCTGCCCGACGACGTACGGCGGGTCCTCGCGGCCGGCGTTCGCGCCCTGGTCGTCACGGACCGCGCGCAGAACCCCACCGGCGCCGCGCTGAGCGCCCCGCGCGCCCGCGCCCTGCGCGCCGTGCTGCGCGACCACCCCGACACGCTGCTGATCGAGGACGACCACGGCCACCGCATCGTCGACCTGCCCCTGCATCCCCTCGCCGGTACGACGCACCACTGGGCCTTCGTCCGCTCCGCCGCCAAGGCCTACGGTCCCGACCTGCGCCTCGCCGTGCTCACCGGGGACTCCGTCACCCTCGACCGGGTGCGCGGGCGGCAGCGGCTGGGCCCCGGCTGGGTCAGCCGCGTCACCCAGCGCGCCGTGGTCCGGCTGTGGACGGACGGCTCGGTGGACACGCCGGCGGTGGCCGCGGCGTACGGGAGGCGTCGGGAGGCGCTGATCGACGCGCTCGCCGACCGCGGGATCGCCGCGTACGGACGCAGCGGCATGAACGTGTGGATCCCGGTGCCGGACGAGACCGGCGCCGTCGCCCGCCTGCTCCAGGCGGGCTGGGCCGTCGCCCCCGGCGCCCGCTTCCGCCTGGGTACGCCGCCCGGCGTCCGGATCACCGTGTCGACCCTGGGGGAGGAGGACATCGGGCCGCTCGCGGAGGCGGTCGCCTCGGCGGTGGGGCCCGGGGCGGGACGGCTGCGCAGTCACGTCTGACGCGAGGGCCGCCCGTCGTGCCCGGCTGCCCGAGCCGTCGCCTTCTGGCGCTCCGCCCGGTGCTCCGGGGGCCGGGGTGGCTGCTTCCCGGCCTCCGTGGCCGTCCGCGGCCGGGACTGGGTCAGCGCCGCGCCCGCCAGGACGATCACCGCGCCGACCGGCGTCGACCAGGACAGGGACTCGCCGAGGACCACGACACCGGCGGCCGTGGCGATGACGGGCGTGAAGTACGTGACCATCTGGGCCGTCGTCGGCCCGACCTCGGCGACCAGGGCGTACTGCAGCAGGAACGCGAACCCGGTGCCGAGGGTGCCCAGCGCCGCGACCGCCAGCATCGGCACCACCGGAAAGCCGGCCGGCATCGAGGTGAACAGCGGTGTCACCACCGCCAGTTGCAGCGTGGCGAGGCCCAGTTGCGCTCCCGTCAGCGAGAGGTGGGAGTGGCCGGAGCCGGCCAGCGTGCGGCGGACGTAGATCCAGCCGACCGGGTAGCTGAGCGAGGCCAGCAGCGCCAGCGCCGTGCCCGTGACGTCCAGGCCGTCGAAGCCCTGCCAGACCCCCAGGACCGTCAGGACGCCGAGGAAGCCGATGCCGAGGCCCGCCACCCGTCGCCGCGTCGGCCGGTCCTCCGACAGGGCCACCAGCGACAGGGCCATGCCCCACAGCGGCGAGGTCGCGTTGCAGATGCCCGCGAGGGACGACGCTATGGTCAGCTCCGAGAAGGCGAACAGGGAGAACGGCAGCGCGTTGAGCAGGAGACCGGCGACCGCCAGATGCAGCCAGGTCCACGCCCCGCGCGGCAGCCGCTCCCGCTTCACCGCCATCGCCACGGCCACCACAGCCGTGCCGAAGACCAGCCGCCCCAGGGTGACCTGGAAGGGGGCGAACGCCTCGGTCCCCACCTTCATGAAGAGGAAGCTGAAACCCCAGACGAGGGAGAGGAGCCCGAAGCGCAGCCGCCAGTCGACGGTGCGGCGGACCGAGGGGGAGGAAAGGACACCGCTGCTCATGCGATCAACGATGGGGGAGCCGTTCTCGTAGCACAATCGAGATTTCGCACGCAGTATCTCGTAGCATCGCTTACATGTTGAACCTGGAGCGCCTGCGCACGCTCGACGCCCTGGCCCGGCACGGGTCGGTCAGCGGCGCCGCCGCCGGTCTGCACATCACCACCTCGGCCGTCTCCCAGCAGCTGGCCAAGCTGGAGCGCGAGGCCGGACAGCGGCTGCTCGCCAAGAACGGGCGCGGTGTTCGGCTCACCGACGCCGGCCGGCTGCTCGCCGAGCACGCGGCCCGCATCCTCTCCCAGGTCGAGCTGGCCCAGGCCGACCTGGAGGCACAGCGCGGGCAGGTGGCGGGCGAGCTGCGGCTGTCGGCGTTCCCCACGGCCGCTCGCGGGCTCTTCCCCGCGGCCCTGGCCGCCCTGCGAGCCGAGCACGCCGCGCTGCGCCTGCGCTCCTGCGAGCTGGAGCCGGAGCGCGGCATCAACGGCGTGGTGCGCGGCGACCTCGACCTGGCCGTCGTACTGGACTGGTACAACAAGCCGATGCCGCTGCCCGACGGCCTGGTCAAGGCGCCGCTCCTGGACGACCCGGCCGACGTGGCCATGCCGGCCGGGCACCGGCTGGCGGACCGGGAGGAGGTGGACCTGGCCGAGTTCGCCGAGGACGAGTGGATCACGTGGGGAGAGGGCGAGTTCTGCCACGAGTGGCTGATGTTCACGCTGCGGTCCAAGGGCATCGAGCCGATCATCGGCCACCGCGCCGCCGAGACCCACACCCAGCTCGGGCTGGTCGCCGCGGGCCTGGGCGTCTGCATCGCCCCGCTGCTCGGCCGTCACCCGATGCCCGAGGGCGTCCTCACCGTGCCGCTCAGACAACGGGTGCGCCGGCACGTGTACGTCGTCTGGCGGGCGGACGCCGACCGCCGCCCGTCGATCCGGGCGGCGGTCCAGGCGCTGCGGACGGCGGCGGAGCGGCTCGGCTGACCGGCCCTAGGGCGACGCCAGCTTGCGGAAGTCCCAGGAGACGACCTTCTCGGGCGTCAGCCGCAGCCAGGCGTGCCGGCCGTCGTGCGGCATCTCCTCCAGCCGGAAGTGCTTGCGGGCGAACAGTGTCTCCGGCAGGTCGAGTTCGGCGCACAGCTCCCCGGTGCGCGGCACCTCGCCCACGAACTCCACCCGGCCGGACAGCTCCGCGCCCCGCAACTCGTCGTACTCCTCGCCGGTGTCGACGACGATGGCCACCCGCGGGTCGCGCCGCAGATCGGCCCAGCGCCGGCTGCGCACCACCGAGTACAGCCACAGGGAGGCGCCGTCCCAGGCGAACCAGAGCGTGCTCACGTGCGGAGTGCCGTCGGCCGAGACCGTGGCCACGCGGCAGGTGCGCTGCGCGGTGAGGAAGGCGTCCAGCTCGCCGGGCGTCATCATGATCCTCCGGCCCCGGCGCTGGGCGACGGTCATCCGGCCAGCCGGATCGAGTCCCCGCTGACCGTGATCCCCACGGCCGGCAGCGGCTTGGTCGCCGGGCCGCCCTGCACACTGCCGTCGGTGATCGAGAAGTTGCTGTTGTGGCAGGGGCAGTTGATGACGCCGTCGGACACGCTCTTCACGGCGCATCCCTGGTGCGTGCAGGTGGCGGAGAACGCCTTGAACTCGCCCGCCGTCGGCTGGGTGACCACCACCTTCTGATCGGCGAACACCTTCCCGCCGCCCTCGGGGATGTCGGCGGTGGCCGCCAGCGCGGCTCCGGCGGCCTCGCCACCGCCCGAGTCGGCGCCGGCACCCTGGGAGGCGGGCGGCGCGGCACCGTCGCCCGACGCGTCGTCGTCGGAGCCCGAGCAGGCGCTCAACGCGACGGCGAGTCCCGCCGCTCCGGCCGCCGCCACGACGGTACGACGGGCCGGGCCCGCGGGCTGAAAGGGGGCGCTGGTCATGCTGGGGTTCCTTCCGGGACGGATGCGTGATGATCTGCCGAGAGGTACGGCGCCGGGGCACGTGCTGTTCAGACCGTGCCGAGATGCTGTCGTGCCGACGGTCGGACGGGCGTAAGACACGGCTGTCGATTCGCTGTCGACGCGGTCCCGGCCACGGTCCGCCGGTCCGCGTCACGCCGGTAACCTGGGGCGATGCTCAAGGAAGTCACCGCGACCCGCTACATCGCCCCCCTGCGCGAGGGCGGTTCGCTGCCGGGTCTCGTCGAGGCCGACGACCTGGGGACCTACGTCCTGAAGTTCACCGGCGCCGGGCAGGGCCGCAAGACGCTCGTCGCCGAGGTGGTCTGCGGGGAACTCGCCCGCCGGCTGGGCTTCCGGGTGCCGCGGCTGGTGACGGTCGAGGTCGATCCCGTGCTGGGGCTCGGCGAACCCGACCAGCAGGTGCAGGAGCTGCTGAAGGCGAGCGGCGGCACCAACCTCGGCATGGAGTTCCTGTCCGGCGCCCTCGGCTACGATCCGCTCGCCTTCGAGGTCGGCCCCGAGGAGGCCGGGCGGATCGTGTGGTTCGACGCGCTGGTCAACAACGTCGACCGGTCCTGGCGCAACCCCAACCTGCTGCGCTGGCAGGGCGAGGTGTGGCTGGTCGACCACGGCGCGACCATGATCTGGCACCACAACTGGCCCGGCGCCCGGACCTCCGCCGCCCGCCCCTACGACGCCACCGACCACGCCCTGAGCCGCTTCGCGCCCGACGTCGGGTCGGCCGCCGCCGCGCTCGCGCCGCTGGTCACCGAGGAGCTGCTCGCCGAGGTCACCGCCCGCGTCCCCGACGTATGGCTGCTGGACGAACCCGGATTCGCGAACCCGGACGAACTGCGGCGTGCCTACGCCCGGCCGCTGATCGAGCGGGCCGCCACCATCCACGAGCGCATCAGGACCGAGGGGGACCGGTGAGCGACCGCCACGTCTACGAGTACGCGCTGCTGCGCGTCGTGCCCCGCGTCGAGCGCGGGGAGTGCGTCAACGCCGGAGTGCTCGTGTACTGCCGGGCCCGGTCCTACGTCGGTGTCCGCACCCACCTCGACGAGGCGCGTCTGCTGGCCCTCGACCCGCGCG
>MUMD01000178.1:211-9553 GCA_002155895.1 Streptomyces rochei | reverse complement strand
GAGTTCGCGCACGTCCAGGCCGCTGTCGCCCGGCCGCCACAGCACCGGGGCCACGGTCCGGATGGGCGGCGTGCTCGGCCGCCGGTCACCGGCCGGTGTGCGCTCCGGCCCGTCCGGCTCCTCGCGCTCCCGTGGCGTCTCCCGCTTCCCCGGCTCCCCCGCCGGGGCGGTCGTGACGTCTATGCGCACCGGCGCCCGCCCCTTGCCGTCCGGACCGGTGCCCTGGACGGTGCAGCCGCCCACCGCCAGCACGACCCCCAGCGCGACGGCCAGGGCCCTCCCGGTACCGCCCGCGCTCCCCGTACCCGTCGTACCCGTCATCCGCGTCACGACCCCCCCGCCGTCTCCCCGCCGTCTCACCGTCCCGCACGGACGTCCCGCACGGATGTCCCCTGAGATGTTCCCGCGGATGACGCGCCGCGAACGGCACGGCATCGTTGTGACCGGGACCGCACCGGCGTTGTGAGCAAGCTCCCAGCGTGGGCCCCTCCACGGGTGGTGCGTGCGCCGATACAGTCCGTCGACAGGGTCGGTCTGTACTGGCGAGTAACTGACGGGTCGTTCGAGCGGATCGAACATGTGCTCAGCGGGAGGCAACACACCATGGCGCGCGAGTCGGAGTCCGGACTGCCCATCGAACCGGTCTACGGGCCCGACGCCCTGACGGGCTGGGACGCCGAGGAGAAACTGGGCGAGCCCGGGAAGTACCCGTTCACCCGGGGCGTGTACCCGACGATGTACACCGGCCGGCCCTGGACGATGCGCCAGTACGCCGGTTTCGGCACGGCGACGGAGTCCAACGCCCGCTACAAGCAGCTCATCGCCAACGGCACGATGGGGCTGTCGGTCGCCTTCGACCTGCCCACCCAGATGGGCCACGACTCGGACGCGCCGATCGCGAGCGGCGAGGTCGGCAAGGTCGGCGTGGCGATCGACTCGATCGACGACATGCGGGTGCTGTTCGGCGGGATTCCGCTGGACAAGGTCTCGACCTCGATGACGATCAACGCCCCGGCCGCCCTGCTGCTCCTGCTCTACCAACTCGTCGCCGAGGAGCAGGGCGTCAGCGCCGACAAGCTCACCGGCACGATCCAGAACGACGTGCTCAAGGAGTACATCGCGCGGGGCACCTACATCTTCCCGCCCAAGCCCTCGCTGCGCCTGATCGCGGACATCTTCAAGTACTGCAAGGCCGAGATCCCGAAGTGGAACACCATCTCGATCTCCGGCTACCACATGGCCGAGGCGGGCGCCTCTCCCGCGCAGGAGATCGCCTTCACCCTCGCCGACGGCATCGAGTACGTGCGCACGGCGGTCGCGGCCGGCATGGACGTCGACGACTTCGCGCCCCGTCTCTCCTTCTTCTTCGTGGCCCGTACGACGATCCTGGAGGAGGTCGCCAAGTTCCGCGCGGCCCGCCGGATCTGGGCACGGGTGATGAAGGAGGAGTTCGGCGCGAAGAACCCCAAGTCGCTGATGCTCCGCTTCCACACGCAGACGGCCGGCGTGCAGCTGACCGCCCAGCAGCCCGAGGTGAACCTGGTCCGCGTCGCGGTGCAGGGTCTCGGCGCGGTCCTCGGCGGCACCCAGTCCCTGCACACCAACTCCTTCGACGAGGCCATCGCGCTGCCCACCGACAAGTCGGCCCGGCTCGCCCTGCGCACCCAGCAGGTCCTCGCCTACGAGACGGACGTGACGGCGACCGTCGACCCCTTCGCCGGCTCCTACGTCGTCGAGAAGATGACCGACGACGTCGAAGCGGCGGCGCTGGAGCTGATGGGCAAGGTCGAGGACCTGGGCGGCGCGGTCAACGCCATCGAGCACGGCTTCCAGAAGAGCGAGATCGAGCGCTCCGCCTACCGCATCGCCCAGGAGACCGACTCCGGCGAGCGCGTCGTGGTCGGCGTCAACCGCTTCCAGCTCGACGAGGAGGAGCCGTACGAGCCCCTGCGCGTGGACCCGGCCATCGAGGCCCAGCAGGCCGACCGGCTCGCCAAGCTCCGCGCGGAGCGCGACCAGCAGGCGGTGGACACGGCACTGGCGGCCCTGAAGAAGGCCGCCGAGGGCGAGGACAACGTCCTGTACCCGATGAAGGACGCGCTGCGGGCCCGGGCGACGGTGGGCGAGGTGTGCAACGCGTTGCGCGAGGTCTGGGGTACGTACGTGCCCTCGGACGCCTTCTGAGCCGGGGCGCCCCCTCGCACGCGTGCCGGCCGGCGACGGCGGACGGCCACCGGGCCGGGCCGTCGGCCGGTCAGCGCGTCGGCCCGAACCGGCCCAGGTAGCCGCCGACGCCCTCCGGTGCGGTCCCGGCCCAGCCCACGTACCCGTCCGGCCGCACCAGGAACAGGCCCGTCCCGTACGTCCCGAGTGCCGCTCCGCGCACCACCCGCACCGGCTCCGGCACGTCCGGGGCGTCGACGCCCAGCGCCAGCAGCGTCCAGTGTGGTCCGCGGAAGGCGTCGAAGAGGCGTACGCCGTCCACGGTCCCGTCCGGTGCCCGGTCCCCGGCCCGCACCGCGCCCTGGGCGACCGACGCCCGGGTCTCCGCCGTCAGGGACGAGTCCCGGTAGCCCAGCCCCAGTTGCCGTGTCGCCCCGCCGCGCCGCACCTCGCCCCGGTGGACGCCGGTCGACAGCTCCAGCATCCGCGCGGCGACCGGGCGCCGCTCCTCCTCGTAAGTGTCCAGCAGTCCGGCCGGGGCCCCGCCCGTCAGCACCGCGCCCAGCTTCCAGCCCAGGTTGTAGGCGTCCTGGACGCTGGTGTTCAGGCCCTGTCCGCCCGCCGGTGAGTGCACGTGCGCGGCGTCCCCGGCGAGGAAGACGCGGCCGGCCCGGAAGCGGTCGGCGAGGGCCGCGCGCGGCCGGAAGTCGGAGGCCCAGCGCACCTCGGTCACGTCCTCGGGGACCAGGTGCGAGCGCTCCGCGATCACCTTGCGGATGCCGTCCGGGCCGAGGTCCACCGCCGCGCCCTCGGGGAACTGCGCCACCACCTGGAAGTCCTCGGTGCCGGCCAGCGGGCAGACGGCGAGGAAGTGCGGGCTGCCGTCGACGGGCGGGAAGACGTGCCAGTGGTCGCGGTCCAGGCCGCTGATCCGCACGTCCGCCACCAGCATCGGGCTCGGGTCCACGGTCTCGCCGGTCATGCCGATGCCCAGGGCCCGGCGCACCGCCGACCGGCCGCCGTCGGCGGCGACCAGCCAGCGGGCGCGGAGCGCCGAGCCGGAGGCGAGGTGCGCGGTGACGCCCTGGGCGTCCTGCTCGATCCCGGTGACCTCGTGGCCGAAGGCGACCTCGCCGCCCAGTTCCGCCAGCCGGTCCCGCAGGATCTCCTGGGTGCGCCACTGCGGCACCATCCACGGCTCGTCGTACGGCGAGTCCTCGCTCGCCTCGGCCGGGTCGAACATCCGGTGCTCGCCGACCCGCCGCCCGTCCTGCCAGATCATGCCGACCGGATAGGTCCCGCCCGCCGCGCGGACCGCGTCCAGGACACCGAGGTCGTCGAAGACCTCCAGGGTGCGGGGCTGCAGACCCTTGCCGCGCGAGCCGGGGAACAGCCCCGCCGCGCGCTCCAGGACCAGCGCGTCCACCCCGCGCCGGGCCAGATCGACGCCGAGGGCGAGACCGGTGGGGCCCGCGCCGACGACCAGGACGTCCGTGTCCGTCTCCATGACCATCTCCTTAACGCTGTTAAGTGCCGCTTGGGTCCGAGGATGGACTTAACGCCGTTAAGCTGTCAAGCGTGGCTACGGAACGACGCGCCCCCCTCGACCGCCGACGGGTCGCGGACACGGCGCTGGACTTGCTGAACGAGGTCGGGCTGGACGGGCTGACCCTGCGCGCCATCGCCAGGGAGCTGGACGTCAAGGCGCCCGCCCTGTACTGGCACTTCAAGGACAAGCAGGCGCTGCTCGACGAGATGGCCACCGAGATGTACCGGCGGATGGTCGCCGACACCTCCCTCGACCCGGCCGACACCTGGCGGGAGCGGCTGCTCAAGACCAACCGCGGTCTGCGCGCCGCCCTGCTCCGTTATCGCGACGGGGCCAAGGTGTTCAGCGGCTCGCGCTTCACCGGCGCGGTGCACGCCAAGCAGATGGAGAGCGACCTGCGCCTGTTCACCACCGCCGGCCTCACCCTCCCGCAGGCGGTGCGGGCGACCACGACGGCGTACGTGTTCACCCTCGGCTTCGTCACCGAGGAACAGGGCGTGCACCCCCTGCCCGGCGAACGCCGGGAGGGTTACGACCTGGACGAACGCGCCCGCCTGATGGCCGACTATCCGTTGACGGCTCAGGCGGGCGCGGAGATCTTCACGGACTACGACCGGCACTTCGAGGAAGGGCTGGCCCTGGTGATCGGGGGGATCGGGGCCGCCTACGGCCTCGACTGAGCCGTACCGCCCGCCTTCGCCCGCTGCGCCGCCCGGTAGCGGCGCACCGCCCGGGTGACGACCGGCGGCAGCACGTCCAGGGCGAGCCGGCGGGCGTGCTCGCGCGGGGTGCGCGGCCCGGACGGGCGGGGCTGCGCGGTCCGGCCCGCCGCGGGCCCGGCGTCCACGCGCGGCGCCGGCGGGGCGGGGGCCGGCGCCGGGTGCCGGGAGGACGGCAGCGACGGCGGTCGCATCCGCTTGCTCTTGGCGCGGGCCCGGATCAGCCGGTGCCCGGCCGCCTCCTCCACGGTCACGGCGATGTCGTCCCGTTCGCGCAGCGCCGCCAGCAGCTCCTCGCGCACCGGCTCCGGGTCGCCCCAGGTGCCGTACAGCTTCTGGCTGCTCAGGCAGACGGGACTGAGTCCGCGGTTGAGCACCGCCTCCCAGGCGGCGACGGCGACACCCGGGGTGTGCTCGCTGCGGAAGTCGTCGAGGACCACGATGCCCTCGGGCAGCAGCAGCTCCCGGGCCGCGCCGATGTCGCCCCGCACGTGCTCGTACAGGTGCGAGGCGTCGATGTGGGCGAAGCGGCAGGTGCCGGCCCCGACCTCGTCGGTGATCGTGGAGCTGACGGCCTGGACGATCCGGGGCAGGGTGTCGTGGAAGGAGAGGTAGTTCCGCTCGAAGGCGTCCCGGGTGAGCGTGGAGTACGACTTCGCCGCCTCCGCCCGGTTGGCCGCGTCCGGCGGCTCGGTCTCGAACAGGTCGCAGACCGTGAGCGTCTCGCCGTCCCGCAGGTGGTGCCCCAGCAGGATCGCGCTCTTGCCGAGGTAGGCGCCCAGTTCGAGCAGGTCGCCGCGGGTGCCCTGCCGCTCCTGACGCTCCAGGAACCAGGAGAACAGCACCTGGTCGAGCGGCCAGAACCAGCCGGGGACGTCGTTGAGGTCGCCGGGGAGCTTGTGCGTCTCTTGCGCAGTGGCCATGCAGGGAGGATGCCTCCTCCGTCCGCGAAATGGAGGGGGCGCGCGCGATCCGGTGGACGGAAAATCGCACGAATCGCTCAATGCGCCCGGACGAGCACCGTCCGTCTCCCCGAGCCCGGGGGTCCCGCCACGCGCCCGCTCGGGACGCGGACGGACGGGCACCCGGCGAACCTCCGCCCAACACCGGGTGACGGGCCGGTGGCGGCACCGCGCGTTCACCGGAAGGTCACGCACGCGTGGCCGATGTTCATGCGCGACGGCTTCCGGCCGCGCACGGCACCCTCATAGCCTGCACCGATGTGCGCCGCGCGGGCGCCGCGGCAGCGGCCGCGCGCGGCACGGACCTCCGTTCCCCGGCCCGGCCGCAGCACCGGCGGGCCCGCGCGTCCTACCCGGGAGTGACCACCCATCGCCGCCGAGCCCCTGACCGCCACCGATCCCGTGCGCGCCTCCGCCCCCGAGGAGGCGCGGACACCGTCCCCGCGCCCCCGGGGTGAGCACCGGTACGACATCGACCTCGTCCGGGTCCTCGCCTCGGTCGGGGTCATCGTCTGCCACGCGGCGGGCGAGATGATGAAGGCCGTGGACCGCACCCCGGCGGAGGGCGGGCCGGTCTACTGGACCGCGCTCGCCGGCGACGCGCTGAGCCGGTGCGCCGTGCCGCTGTTCTTCGCGATCGCGGGCTGGGTCGTGCTGAGCGGGGCCCCGCCGCGCGACGGCGGGCAGATCCGCAGGCGGCTGACCCGCATCGTGGTGCCGATGGCCGTGTGGACCGCCGTCTACCTGCTCTGGGACCGGGTGCGGGGCGTCCACACCGACCCCACCCGGGACCTGGCGTGGGACGCGCTCTTCGGCTCCGTACGGCCGGCCTTCCACCTCTGGTACCTGTACGCGTACGTCCCGGTGATCCTGCTGCTGTCGGTGCTCGTCCTGATCCGGGCCGGCCGGCGGCCCTGGGGCGCGGGCGCCGCCCTGCTGGGCCTGGCGCTCGCGCCGACCCTCGTCGGCGACCTCGCCCGCCTCCTCGACGTCGAACGCCCCGCCTTCGGCTGGCAGTTCGGCGTCTACCAGATCGTGTACGCGGTCGTCGGGGCCGTCCTCCTGTCGCTGCCGGGACACGCGGTCGCGGGCCGCGGGCGGCGCCTGGTGTGGCTGGCCGGCGGGCTGTGCACGTGGGCGGCGGTGGCGGTGTACGAGCACCGCGTGCACTTCCCGAGCCCCTACGCCTCGGTCGTGGTGGCGCTGCTGGCGGGGACGCTGCTGATGGCCCTCGCCCGGATCAGGGTGCCCGAGCGGTTCCGCCCGCTGCTGGGCAGGCTCGCCGGGGCCTCCTTCGGCGCGTATCTGGTGCACCTGCTGTTCCTGGAGGCGGTCGCCCCGCGCGTGGTGTCGGCGGACGCCGGGTGGCCGGGCGCCGTGGGCGGACTCGCCGGGCTCACCGGGGCCACGGTCGTGCTGTCGTTCGCCGCCGCCCTGCTGTGGACCCGGCTGCGGCTGGGGCGCTGGCTGGGCTGAGCCGGTTCCGGCCGGGCTTCGTCCGGTCCGGGCGGGTCCGGGGCCGGTACCGGGCCGGTACGGGCGACGTGGAGGGCCCCCGCCGAACGGCGGGGGCCCTCCACGTCCGCCGGGTCACTTCCTCCCGGTACCGCGCCGCACCGCCCGACGCACCACGCGCCGGGCCCGCCGCACCTGGAGCTTCGCCCGCAGCTGCGGGCGGCTGCCGGGCAGGCCCAGCTCGGTCAGCCGCAGCTCGGGGAAGTAGTAGCCGGGCACGGTCGCCAGGTTGGCCCGCAGCCAGGTCTCCGTCGGCTCCCGCAGCTCCGCGTACGTCTTGGGCTGCATGCAGAAACCGATGGCCCGCACCAGCGGGGCGAGGGTCTCGGGGGCCGAGCCGACACGGGCCGGCTCCTGCCCGCCCTCCAGGTCGGGCACCAGATGGTCGACGACGGCCAGCGGCACGCGGTTGCTGTTCGGGTAGGGCGTGAGCCGCTCCGTCACCAGCGCGGTCCCCACCCGGGCGACGGGCACGTCGTAGTAGGCGGAGGCCGTGACCATCGCCGTGGAGAAGCAGCCGACGACGAGTTCCGGCGCGCAGTGGTGGTACAGCGTCTCCGCCAGCAGGGGCGCGTCCAGGACGGTCAGCCGCACACCCGCGTCCGCCGCCGCCTTGCTCAGCGCCGCCGTGTAGCCGGCGGGCGCCGTCGGATGCGGCTTGAAGACCACGGAGCGGTGGCCGGCGCGCGCCGCGCCGTCCAGCATGCGGACGTGGAGGTCCTCCTCCTCCTCGGCGCTCAGGATGTTGATCGCCGCCAGGTACTGGCCGAGCAGCACGGCGGTCGGCTTCTCCCGCACCACCGGCGCCAGGTGCGGGTCGTCGGCCGCGTCCCGCGCCACCTCGTCGAGCACCGCGCGGAACGCCTCGTCCGGGACGACCTCCGGCTCGACGCCGAACTCGGAGAGCAGCAGCGGCCTCAGACCCGGTATCAGGTCCAGGTGGAGCAGCCGGCGGATGCGGCGCGCGATGGTCAGGGGCAGCTTCTCGCGGGTCGGTCCGTAGCTCATCAGGCCGTCCGCGTACACGTGCAGGGCGGCCTCGGAGAAGATCGCCGCCAGCGCCCGGGCCGGGTTGACCTGGATCGACTCGACGGCGATTTCGATCAGGTCCCGCTCGCCGATGCCCCAGGCGAGCCGGAACGCCTTCTGCCACAGCACCGTGTCGTTGCCGCGCGGGCCCCAGGCGCTGGGATGGTGCGGGTAGATCGCCTCGTTCCAGCTCACCACGGAGTCGAACCGGCCGGATATTCGCTCGTACCCGTGCATCTCGTCCAGGCGCAGCGCGGTCTCGGGTATCGCCGCGTTGTTGGAGACCAGCAGGACGCGCCGGGCCCCGTCGCGCGGCCCGAACAGGCCCGCGTCGAGCGCCGCGGCGAGGGTGGCCGCCCCGTACAGGGTGGAGACCTGGAAGATCTGGGTCTTGTGGGGCATGGGTCAGGCAGCCTTCCGCCCGTCACGCAGGCGGCCGAGCAGCCTGCTGCGAGTGCTGTCGATGGTGCGCAGGGTCTCCTCCAGCACGTGCTGGGGCATCCGGTGCAGAGCGTCCCGCGCCTCGCGGCGCAGCCGCTGGGCCGCCGCGGACTCGTACTCGTTCACCTTGCCGAGGTGGAAGGCGATCATCGCGCAGTACGTCCGCACGGCCTTCGGCAGGAAGCGCTCGGCCTCCCGGTCCGCCAGCAGGTCCCGCAGGAGCATGTCGTAGGCCGGGATGAAGTCCAGTTGGCGGGCGTCCTTGATCTGGGTGAGCGACGTGGCCACGCCCCGCCGGTAGAAGACTCCGTGCAGACCGAGCGACGCGTACGACTCGGCCTTCAGATGCAGACGCCAGATCCACAGGCGGTCCTCGGCCGTGCGCAGTTCGGTCGCGAAGCGCATCGCGCCGTCGTCGAAGAGGTGCCTGCGGTAGATCCCGGCCCACACGAAGGGGTAGTCGACCATCGTCTCCATGTGGGGCGGCGCTATGCCGTCGCGCGGGTCCATCACCACGTCGCGCGCGGGGGCCGGTGGCCGCCGGATCACCCGCTCGGTGCCGGTGGCCTGGATGTGGTCGGTGCGGGCGAAGTCGCAGCCCAGCTCCTCCACCCGGGAGACCAGTTCGCCGAGATACCCCGGCCCGTACCAGTCGTCGCCGTCGAGGAAGGTGACGAAGTCGCCCCGGGCCGCGTCGATCCCGCTGTTGCGGGCCTGGGCGATGCCCTTGTTCGTCTCGTGCCGGATCACCCTGGTGTCGGTGCGGCCCTTCGCCCAGCGGTCGATCGCCCATGACGTGGCGTCGGTGGAGCAGTCGTCGACGAGCAGGAACTCGAAGTCGGGGTCCGCGTTGTTGGCGAGACTTCTCAGAGTGCTCTCGGCGAAGGCTTCCACATTGTGCATGGGGACGACGACGGACAGTTTCGGCACGCGGGCCTCTCACGCTCGAAGGTTGGAGATTGGA
>MUMD01000178.1:0-169 GCA_002155895.1 Streptomyces rochei | reverse complement strand
AACATCGAGGAACCGCACGACCTGCGGCGCGAGCACGGACCGGCTCTCCCCGTCGAGTGCTCCGGAACGGCTTCGGTCGGCGGGGCCGGCGGGGGAGCGGGGCCGGCGCCCCGCGCGGCGAGGTGCTCGCCGCACAGACGCAGGCCCCGGGCGTCCGTAGCCGCCCCTC
>MUMD01000177.1 GCA_002155895.1 Streptomyces rochei | reverse complement strand
GTGTCCGCCCCGGCCGTCGTCCCCGTCCCGCCCATCTCCCTCAGCTCCCTCAGCTCCCTGTGCTCCGGTACGAACGAAGTCCCGCCCGCCACGCCAGCCCCGCCAACGCCCCGCAGGCCACGGCCACCAGCGGTGTCGTGAACGCCGTCCAGCCGGGCAGGTCCAGCGGGTAGGGCCGGTCCAGCACGAAGGACGCCGGCAGCCAGTTGACGAAGGCCAGCGGCACCAGGAAGGTCACCCCCCGCACGAGGTCCAGCGCGAACACCGTCGGCGGGTACTGGAGCATCGTCGTACCGCCGTAGGTGAAGGCGTTCGCCACCTCCGACGCGTCCTGCGCCACGAACTGGAACGCCCCCGCCGCCACGAACACCGCCGCGAAGATCCCCGCCCCGCCGAGCAGCATCACCGGCATCAGCAGCAGCTTCGCCGCCGTCCAGTCGACGTCCAGGACCACCAGCGCGTACCCCAGCACCAGCAGCCCCTGCACCACCCGCCCCAGCCGCCGCAGCGCGAACCGGTCCGCCGCCACCTGCGCCAGCACCGGCGCCGGACGCACCAGCAGCGTGTCCAGCGTGCCGTCCCGCACCCGGCGCCCCAGCCGGTCCATCGACCCGATCGCCAGGTCGGCCAGCCCGAAGGAGACCCCCGACAACCCGTACAGCAACGCCACCTCACCCAGCGACCAGCCGCCCAGCGCGTCGACCCGGGAGAACATCAGCAGGATCGCCACGAAGTCCAGCGCGGTCATGGCGAAGTTCCCGAACGTCGTCAGCGCGAACGACGTCCGGTACGCCATCGTCGACCTGATCCACATCGCCGCGATCAGCCGGTACGTCCGCAGCCCCTCGACGACCCGCCCGCGCGGCTCCGTCCTGACGGCCGCGCCCCTCTTCCCGACCGTCTCAGCCACCCTGCACCACCACCCGTCGCGTCGCCGCCGACTGCACCAGCCGCCCCAGCGCCAGCAGCGCCACCGCCCACGCCGCCTGGAAGACGAAGGTCCCCAGCGGCGCCGCCTCCCCCAGCAGCACGTCCGCCGGCGCCTGCAGCAGCGACGACCACGGCAGCGCCCGTACGACTTCGCCCAGCGCACCGGGGAACACGTTCAGCGGCAGCAGCATCCCCGAGCAGAACAGCCCCGCGATCCACGCCATGTGCAGCACCCCCGAGCCGTCCATCAGCCAGAACGCCGACAGCGCCACCAGATAGCGCAGCGCGAAGCTCACCAGCGCCCCCAGCCCCACCGCCACCAGGAAGGCCGCCCACGTGGACACCTCCCGCGGCAGCGCCACCGGGAAGAACAGCGACCCGAACGCGAACGGCACCACCCCGCGCCCCAGCAACTGGAACACCGCCCGCCCCGCGTCCGCCGCCAGCCACCACAGCTGCAGATCGGCCGGCCGGTACAGATCCACCGCGATGTCACCCGTTCGGATGCGGTCCATCAGCTCGTCCTCGAACCCGCCGCCGCCGATCGCGAGCGCCGCCAGCAGCGCCTGCCCCAGCCACACGAACGTCACGGCCTGCGCCTGGTCGTAGCCCCCGAGCTGCGGCTTCTCGTCCCACAGCGCCAGGTAGGTGTACACGAGGATCAGCCCGAAGACCGTGTTGGTGAACACCCCGGCGGCGGTGGCCGCCCGATACGTCGCGTAACGTCGGAATCCGCCCGCCGCGACGGCGGCGTACAACCGCCCCGAGCCCACGCCCACAGCCCTCCCGCTCCGACCGGCACCGAAGCGCAGGAGCCTAGTGCGACGGCGGGAGCCCGTGCCACGGAATTTCACGGGTGTCCGTCGAGCGGGAACGGAACGGGCGGTGCGAGAGTCTTCTTCAGAGGACCTCGGGCGACGCAGAGGCCCCAGAGGGCGCGAAGACGCACAAGGGCGTACGAGACCAGACCGTACGACGCGAAGACCACGACCACGCGAAAAACGTACGATGCGAAAACCGTACGACGTGAAACAGGAGTCCGTGCACGAGATGAGTGACGAGCCGCAGCCGCAGCAGCCGACCCCGGGCTGGGCATCGAGAGAGTCACTGGCGGCCGGCGCCGCTCAGACCGCGGGGCCGGAGGGCTCGGGCAAGCAGAAGAAGCCCAAGCGGCCCAAGCGGACCGGCTGGGGCCGGCTGATCCCGACCTGGCGCATGGTGCTCGGCACCTTCCTCGTCGGCGTCCTGCTGCTGGTCGGCGGCTTCTTCCTCGGCTACTCCCTGGTCCAGATCCCCGCCGCCAACGCCCTCGCCACCAAGCAGGCCAACGTCTACCTGTACGCCGACGGCAGCGTCATCGCCCGCGACGGCGAGGTCAACCGCGAGAGCGTCGGCCTGGCCCGCATCTCCAAGGACGCCCAGCACGCCGTCCTGGCCGCCGAGGACCGCGACTTCTACACCGAGTCCGCCATCGACCCCATGGCCATGGTCCGGGCCGGCTGGAACACCGCCACCGGCAAGGGCAAGCAGTCCGGCTCCACCATCACCCAGCAGTACGTCAAGAACTACTACCTGGCCCAGGAACAGACCGTCACCCGCAAGGTGAAGGAGTTCTTCATCTCGATCAAGCTCGACCGCGAGAAGAGCAAGAACGAGATCCTCGAGGGCTACCTCAACACCAGCTTCTTCGGCCGCGGCGCCTACGGCATCCAGGCCGCCGCCCAGGCCTACTACGGCATCGACGCCAAGGACCTCACCGCCGGCCAGGGCGCCTACCTCGCCTCGCTGCTCAACGCGCCCAGCCAGTACGACGTCGTCGCCCACCCCGAGAACCGGCCCGCCGCCGAGGCCCGCTGGAACTACGTCCTCGACGGCATGGTCAAGAAGGGCTGGCTCACCCAGTCCGAACGCGCCGCCCAGAAGTTCCCCGCGCCCCGGGAGTCCACGGTCTCCACCGGCATGTCCGGACAGCGCGGCTACATCGTCAACATCGTCAAGGACTACCTGATCAGCAACGAGATCGTCGACGAGGAGGAACTCGACCGCGGCGGCTACCGCATCACCACGACCCTCCAGAAGGACAAGCAGGACGCCTTCGTGAAGGCCGTCGACGACAAGCTCATGTCCCAGCTGGACAAGAAGGAACGCAAGGTCGACACCTACGTCCGGGCCGGCGGCGCCTCCGTCGACCCCGAGACCGGCAAGGTCGTCGCGATGTACAACGGCATCGACTACGTCAAGCAGTACACGCCCAACGCGACCCGCCGCGACTTCCAGGTCGGCTCCACCTTCAAGCCCTTCGTGTTCACCTCCGCCGTCGAGAACCACTCCGAGACGCAGGACGGCCGCGTGATCAACCCGAACACGATCTACGACGGCACCAGCGAACGCCCCGTCCAGGGCTGGAGCGGCGGCCGCTACGCCCCCGAGAACGAGGACCACCACGACTACGGCGACATCACCGTGCGCGAGGCCACCGACAAGTCGGTGAACGCCGTGTACGCCCAGATGGCCGTGGACGTCGGCTCCGACAAGGTCATGCAGACCGCGATCGACCTCGGCCTGTCCAAGAACACCCCCGAGCTGACCCCGTCGCCCTCCATCGCCCTCGGCGTGGCCACCGCCAGCCCCCTCGACATGGCCGAGGCGTACGCCACCCTCGCCAACCACGGCAGGCACGGCACGTACACCCTGGTCGAGAAGGTCATGAAGGACGGCAAGCACGAGGTCGACCTGCCCGAGCGGCGCGAGCGCCAGGCCGTGAGCCGCGAAGCCGCCGACACCACCACCTCCGTGCTGCGCAGCGTCGTCCAGAACGGCACCGCCACCGCCGCCCAGGCCGCGGGCCGCCCCGCCGCCGGCAAGACCGGCACCGCCGAGGAGGACACCGCCGCCTGGTTCGCCGGCTACACCCCGGAGCTGGCCACAGTCGTCGCGGTCATGGGCCAGGACCCCGAGACCGCCGCCCACAAGTCCCTCTACGGCGCGATGGGCCTGCCCCGCATCAACGGCGGCGGCGCACCCGCCGAGATCTGGGGCCAGTACACCCGCGACGCCCTGGAGGGCGAACCCGTCACCGACTTCGACCTCCAGCTCCAGACCGGCGCCGACGTCACCGCCCCTCCGTCCGCCGGCTCCTCCGACGAACCGGGCAGCGGCGACGAGAGCGGCACCGGCGCCCCGGAGGACGAGTCCGGTGACGAGGACAGCGGCACCGAGACCCCGGGCGGGTCCGCCGGCACCCCGTCGGACGACACCGGCCAGGACGGCGGCACGTCCACCGGCGGCCCCACCACGGGCGGCGCCAGCACCGAACCCGGCCCCACGGGCGGCGCGGACGGCGGGGACGACTCCGCGAACGGCGGCACCACCGAGGGCGACGACGGCGGCGACACCACCGGCGCGGGCGGCGGGGACCCCGAGACCGGGACGATCGCCGGACTCCCCACCGGCCCCGGGCGCGAGAGACAGTGAGCGGGGCCGGTGACCGGAGGGCCGGCGGGCGTCAGTGACCCGAGGTCGCCTTCAGCCCCACCACGGCCACCAGCAGCAGACAGATGAAGAAGATCCGGGCGGCGGTCGCCGGCTCCCCCAGCACCACCATGCCGAGCACCGCCGCACCGGCCGCGCCGATGCCCACCCACACGCCGTAGGCGGTTCCGATGGGCAGCGTCCGCGCCGCGTAGGACAGCAGCATCATGCTGGCGACGATCCCCGCGCCGGTGAACACACTCGGCCACAGCCGCGTGAAACCGTCGGTGTACTTCATCCCGATCGACCAGCCGACCTCGAGCAGACCGGCGACGACGAGCAGAACCCACGCCATGACAGGCACCTCCGTGAACGAACTGAACGGTGGTGCGTCGTCTTTTCCTTCAACCCGGTACGGCGCGTCTCGTCGGGGTGCTTCCCAAGGTAGCAAAGACAGGAGAAAGGGGCTGGTGACCTTGATCACCAGCCCCTTCCGGCCGTAGCGGCCCCCGATTCAGAGATACAGCCCGGTGGAGTCCTCCGACCCCTCGAACCGGTCCGCGGCCACGGCGTGCAGGTCGCGCTCGCGCATGAGCACGTACCCCACGCCCCGGACCTCGACCTCCGCCCGGTCCTCCGGGTCGTACAGCACCCGGTCGCCCGGCTCCACGGTCCGCACGTTCTGCCCCACCGCGACGACCTCGGCCCAGGCCAGCCGCTTGCCGACGGCGGCCGTGGCGGGGATCAGGATGCCGCCCCCGGAACGGCGCTCGCCCTCACCGGTGTCCTGCCGCACGAGGACGCGGTCGTGCAGCATCCGGATGGGCAGCTTGTCGTCCTGCGGGTGCTCGTTTCTCTTGGCGCTCACGCCCTGCAACCTACCTGCCGCCGCTCAGCGCCCACGCCGCCGGGTACCGCCCACCGCGAGCAGCCCCACGACCCCGACCACCACCAGGGCGACGGGCACGATCCGCTCCATCCGCGGCGCGCCGTCCGCGTCCACGAACTGCGACTTCACGTCGCTGACCACACGATTCACCCCGACGTACGCCCGTCCGAGGGTGTGGTCGACGCTCGAGGCGACCTTGGCCTTCGCGTCGTCCATGATCGTCTTCGGGTGGACCCGCATACCGATCTCGTCGAGCGTCTCGGCCAGCACCTCGCGACGGCGCTTGATGTCCGCCTCGATCTGCGCCGGGGTTCTGCTGTCCGACGTGTCCGCCACCGTACGCCTCCGAAGTCTTCCGACACTGTCCCGGACAGTCTGTCAGCTACTCGCTTCTCCGCACTGTCAGGACCCCCCGTTACGCTGGATCGATGAGCGAGCGACTCCAGCCCGGGGACCCTGCCCCCGCCTTCACCCTCCCGGACGCCGACGGCAACGAGGTGTCCCTGTCGGACCACAAGGGCCGCAAGGTCATCGTCTATTTCTACCCTGCCGCGCTTACCCCCGGCTGCACCAAGCAGGCGTGCGACTTCACGGACAACCTGGAGCTGCTGGCCGGCGCCGGGTACGACGTGCTCGGCATCTCGCCGGACAAGCCGGAGAAGCTGGCCAAGTTCCGCGACACGGAGTCCCTGAAGGTCACCCTCCTCGCCGACCCGGACAAGAAGGTCCTCGACGCCTACGGCGCCTTCGGCGAGAAGAAGAACTACGGCAAGACCTACATGGGCGTCATCCGCTCCACGATCGTGGTGGACGAGGAGGGCAAGGTCGAACGGGCCCTCTACAACGTCCGCGCGACGGGCCACGTGGCCAAGATCATCAAGGACTTGGGGATCTGACCCCCTCTCCACAGGGCCCGTACCGAACCCTTCCGGTACGGGCCCTTCCGTATTTCGTGCGTGACTGTCCGATAAACGGTTCGTTGCTCCGTACGAGGCTGCGAACGCGTGGCCGGGGACGGAGGGGAACCGATGAGGGCCAGCGCGTACAGCAGGGAGCGGCTGGAGGAAGCGGCTCGGGGGGCGCGGACGCTGTCGGATGCGTTGGTGCGGCTGGGGGTGAACCCGAAGAGTTCGACGCGGCGGTATGTCCTGGCGCGGATGAAGAGGCTGGGGGTCGACACCTCCCACTTCCAGCGTGAGGGGGTGAAGTGGACCCGAGAGGTTCTCCAGGAGGCAGTCACAGCTTCGACGAACATGTGCGAGGTGCTCCGACATCTCGGACTGGAGGTGGTCGGCGGGCACCACACGCACATCAGCCGCCGCATCAAGACCTACGGCATCGACATCTCGCACTTCCGGATGCCGACCCGGAAGGGGCAGCCCAGGCGCCCCCGGACGCCTGAGGGCTTGCTCATCGAGCAGTCGCCCGCCGTGGCGAGGCGTATCCCCAGCGATCGGCTCAAGTGGGCGATGGCAGCCGTGGGCGCACCCGGGCAGTGTGCTCTCTGCGGTAATGACGGCCTCTGGCACGGACGCCCGATCCCCTTGGAGGTCGACCACGTCGACGGCGACTGGCGCAACAACCGCATCGAGAACCTTCGGCTCCTGTGCCCGAACTGTCACTCGATCACGGACACTTACCGAGGACGTGGCAAGGGGCGGGCACGCCGATGAGCAGCGGCGTACGTTACACGCGTGACCGACTCGCGGAGGCAGCCGAGCAGTGCACCACCCTCGACGAGGTGATCCACTTCATCGGCGCCCAGCCGTCCGGCGATCTGCGGAGGTATCTGGCAAAGAGGTTCGCCCACTACGGCATCGAGATCTCGCATTTCGCCCCGGCCGGCAGCCGGGCCCGGCCCTCTGCCGTGGAACTGCGTGCCGCGGTCGCCGAAGGCGTACCGATCGCCGGTGTGCTCCGTCGGCTGGGACGTCACGACAGCGGTGCACAGCGGGCCCTCTTGCGTCGATGGATCGCTGAAGACGATCTCTCGACAGCGCACTTCCTGGGGCAGGCGCACCGGCGGGGCAAGCCCAGCACGGCCACACCGCTCAGGCAGCCCGATGACATCTTGGTCAAGCACGGGGGCGAACGCCGCACGAGGACCGCGTTGCTGCGTCGGGCGCTCCGCGCGGTCGGCGTACCCGACAGCTGCGACGAGTGCGGTACGGGACCCGAGTGGCTCGGCCGGCCCATGACGCTGGAAGTGGACCACGTCAACGGGGACTGGAGCGACGATCGACGGGAGAACCTGCGGCTGCTGTGCCCCAACTGTCACGCCGCCGGCGCCACCTGGTGCCGAGGCGGCCGACAGCGGCATACTGCGCCCAGTAAAGTAGGCCCGGCCGGGCGCCCGTACGCCAACTGGCCGAGCGGCAATCTTTAGGTGGTTGTGTTTGTCGGTTCGAATCCGACCGGGCGCACAGGGCCCTGTACCTGAGTCGTAGGTACAGGGCCCTCATTCTTGAGTCAGCCGAGCAGTTCTCGGATCGCCGGTACCAGGGCTCGGAAGGCCTTGCCGCGGTGGCTGATCGCGTTTTTCTCGTCCGCCGTCAGTTCGGCACACGTCCTCGTCTCGCCGTCCGGCTGGAGGATCGGGTCGTAGCCGAAGCCGCCCGTGCCGGCGGGGGTGTGGCGGAGGGTGCCCCGGAGCCGGCCCTCGACGACCCGTTCCGTGCCGTCGGGCAGGGCCAGGGCGGCCGCGCAGGCGAAGTGGGCGCCCCGGTGTTCGTCGGCGATGTCGCCGATCTGGGCGAGGAGGAGGTCGAGGTTGGCCTTGTCGTCGCCGTGGCGGCCGGCCCAGCGGGCGGAGAAGATGCCCGGGGCGCCGTTCAGGACGTCGACGCAGAGGCCGGAGTCGTCGGCGACGGCGGGCAGGCCGGTGGCCCGGGCGAGGGCGTGGGCCTTCAGGAGGGCATTCTCGGCGAAGGTGACGCCGGTCTCCTTGACGTCGGGGATCTCCGGGAAGGCGTCCGCGCCGACGAGTTCGTGGGGCAGGCCCGCGTCGGCGAGGATGGCCCTGAGTTCGGTGATCTTTCCGGCGTTGCGGGTGGCGAGGATCAGGCGGGTCATGGGGTCCAGTATTCCGGACCCCTGAGCCCGTCCCCGCCCGGCCGTCCCTACGGCGTGCAGACCTTGGTCAGCTCGCCGGCCGCGTCGGTGACGGGGCTGAGGTCGGGGGTGTTGTCGCCGTTCTCGACGGAGGTGCGGACGTTGTCGACGGCCTTGCCGAGGTCGTCGACGGCCTTGTCGACGTCGGCGTTGTCGGTCTGGTCGCCGATCTTGTCGAGGTTCTTGTCTATGGAGTTGAGGGACTCCTCGAGTTGCGTCGGGTCGTTGGACGCGTTCTCCACGGCCTGCTGCAAGGCGGTGACGCTGTCGGCGATGGCGTCGGCGGTCTGGACGCAGTCGAGTGCCTTGTCGACGGCGTCGCATGCGGTGGTCAGGCCGGCCGTCAGGGCGAAGGTCGCCACGGCTGCGGCGGTGACGGTGGTGCGGCGAAGGCGGCGGTGGCGGCTCGCGGCCATGGGTCTCGGTCCTCCCCTTGGGACAGGGCCGGGCGGCCCGTCTGCGGTCGGTGCGGCGGCGGGCGTACAACCGGCCTCGGCTGTACGCCCGTAGAACTGCTGTGCTGCCGCTTCTCCTGCTAGTGACGCCGTGGCGGGCGGCCGAGTTGCGTCTCCCGGCCGTCTTCCTTGGCGCGCTCTTGGCTTGCCCTTTACTTTCCGAGGACCGTATCAAGCGCCTTGCGCTGGAGCTCGGCCAGTTCCGTGCAGCCGGCGGCGGCGAGGTCGAGGAGGGCGTTGAGTTCGTCGCGGGCGAAGGGCTCGGCCTCGGCGGTGCCCTGCACCTCCACGAAGCGTCCGTCGCCGGTGCAGACGACGTTCATGTCGGTGTCGGCGCGGACGTCCTCCTCGTAGCAGAGGTCGAGCAGGGGGGTGCCGGCGACGATGCCGACGGAGACGGCGGAGACGGTGCCGGTCAGCGGCTTGCGGCTGGGCTTGATCAGCTTCTTGGTGTGCTGGGCCCAGCCGATGGCGTCGGCGAGGGCGACGTAGGCGCCGGTGATGGCGGCGGTGCGGGTGCCGCCGTCGGCCTGGAGGACGTCGCAGTCCAGGACGATGGTGTTCTCGCCGAGCGCCTTGTAGTCGATGACGGCGCGCAGCGAGCGGCCGATGAGGCGGCTGATCTCGTGGGTGCGGCCGCCGATGCGGCCCTTGACGGACTCGCGGTCGCCGCGGGTGTTGGTGGCGCGGGGAAGCATGGCGTATTCGGCGGTGACCCAGCCTTCGCCGCTGCCCTTGCGCCAGCGGGGGACGCCTTCGGTGACGGAGGCGTTGCAGAGGACCTTGGTGTCGCCGAAGGAGACGAGGACGGAGCCTTCGGCGTGCTTGCTCCAGCCGCGTTCGATGGTGACGGGGCGGAGCTGCTGGGGGGTGCGGCCGTCGATGCGTGACATGCGGGTGAGCCTAGCGGGGCATGCGGAGGGGCCCTTCCCGTGGTCGGTGGCGGGAGGGGCCCCTGGGGTCGCTTTTCGGCAACCGGTGCGCCCGGTGCGCTCCGGTTTCGGCAACCGGCGCGCTCGGTGTGCTCCGGGCGCTTACATCATGTCTTCGATCTCCGCGGCGATCGGGTCGGCGTCGGTGCCGATGACGACCTGGATGGCGGTGCCCATCTTGACGACGCCGTGGGCGCCGGCGGCCTTCAGGGCGGCTTCGTTGACCAGGTCGGGGTCGTTGACCTCGGTGCGGAGGCGGGTGATGCAGCCTTCGATCTCGTCGATGTTGTCGATGCCGCCGAGGCCGGCGACGATCTTCTCAGCCTTGCTGGCCATGTTCTTCTCCCTGATCCGGACCGCTTTGTCGCAGTAACCCACAGTTGGCCCATCTTCGCGAGCCATCGGGGGGCTGGTGCCGAATGATGGCGTCACGGCGGCGGAGCCGTCTGTCAACTGGTCTACACCAGTGTACCGGCGACCGGATGGAGACCGGATGAGTGCCGACCGCACGGTCAGTCCCGCTCGTGCCCGCTGGAACAAGGCGTTCCAGGGCCTGCAGAAGATGGGCCGCAGCCTGCAGCTGCCCATCGCGGTCCTGCCCGCCGCCGGCATTCTCAACCGCCTGGGGCAACCGGACGTCTTCGGGGACGACGGTCTGGGGTGGACGAACGTCTCGAAGGTGATGACCGGCGCGGGCGGCGCGCTGCTGGACGGTTCGCTGGGGCTGCCGCTGCTGTTCTGCGTGGGCGTGGCCATCGGGATGGCGAAGAAGGCGGACGGCTCGACGGCGCTGGCGGCGGTGGCGGGGTTCCTCGTCTACTGGAACGTGCTGCGGCAGTTCCCGGAGGACTGTCCGGAGGGTTCAGAGGCGGTTCCGCAGATCGGCTGTCAGCTGACGGACGGTTCGGGGACGGTGACGGCGTTCACCTACCAGAATCCGGGGGTCTTCGGCGGCATCGTGATGGGGCTGCTGGCGGCGTACTTCTGGCAGCGCTTCCACCGCACGAAGCTGGTGGACTGGCTCGGCTTCTTCAACGGCCGCCGGCTGGTGCCGATCATCATGGCCTTCGTGGCGATCGCGTTCGCGGCGCTGTGCCTGTGGGTGTGGCCGCCGATCGGTGACGCGCTGGAGAGCTTCAGCGACTGGCTGACGGGGCTGGGCGCGTGGGGCGCGGGTGTGTTCGGGCTGGCGAACCGGGCGTTGCTGGTGATCGGCCTGCACCAGTTCCTGAACGTGCCGATGTGGTTCCAGTTCGGTTCGTACACCAAGCCGGACGGCACGGTGGTGCACGGTGACATCAACATGTTCCTGGCGGGCGACCCGAACGCGGGGCAGTTCACCACGGGCTTCTTCCCGATCATGATGTTCGCGCTGCCGGCGGCGGCGCTGGCGATCACGCACTGCGCGAAGCCGCACCGCCGCAAGGAGGTGGGCGGCCTGATGCTGTCGGTGGGGCTGACGTCGTTCGTGACGGGGATCACGGAGCCGCTGGAGTACTCGTTCCTCTTCATCGCTCCGGCGCTGTACGCGGTGCACGCGGTGCTGACGGGTGTGTCGATGGCGGTGACGTGGGGGCTGGGCGTGAAGGACGGGTTCAGCTTCTCGGCGGGACTGATCGACTACGTCATCAACTGGAACCTGGCGACCAAGCCGTGGCTGATCATTCCGATCGGTCTGGTCTTCGCGGTCGTCTACTACGCGGTCTTCCGCTTCGCGATCACGAAGTTCGACCTGAAGACGCCGGGTCGGGAGCCGGAGGACGAGGTGGAGGACGTCACCAAGGTGTAGACCTCACGCACCCTCACGTACCCTTTGGGGGTGGTCTCGCGAAGGCCCTCGGACCCTTGGTCCGGGGGCCTTCGGCGCGCCTTCGCGGACCCGTGACCTGGGCGTCCGGACGGGCACTGCGCGTAGCGCTCCGGTAGCGGAATTACGGGTTCCTTACGCCGCCTTCATCGTGCTACAACAGGTCTACACCACTGAGTGGTGTAGACCACCACCCGATGGAGGAAGTATGAGCACCGCCACCGACAAGGCGGCCCCCGCAAAGAAGCGGGGATCTGGTCTTTTCCAGGGTCTGCAGAAGGTCGGCCGCAGCCTGCAGCTCCCGATCGCCGTGCTGCCGGCGGCGGGCATCATGGTCCGGCTCGGCCAGGACGACATCTTCGGCAAGGACGGCCTCGGCTGGGACAAGGTCGCCGCCGTCTTCAACAACGCGGGCGGTGCCCTCACCGGCTCGCTGCCGATCCTGTTCTGCATAGGCGTGGCCATCGGCTTCGCCAAGAAGGCGGACGGTTCGACCGCGCTGGCCGCGGTGGTCGGCTTCCTCGTCTACAGCAAGGTCCTGGAGGCGTTCCCGGTCACCGAGGCGGTGGTCAAGAACGGCGAGGACGTGGCCGCGACCTACAACGACCCCGGGGTGCTCGGCGGCATCATCATGGGTCTGCTCGCCGCCGTGCTGTGGCAGCGGTACCACCGCAAGAAGCTGGTGGACTGGCTCGGCTTCTTCAACGGCCGCCGACTGGTGCCGATCATCATGGCCTTCGTCGGCATCGTCGTGGGCGTCTTCTTCGGTCTGGTCTGGGAGCCCATCGGTGAGGGCATCTCCAACTTCGGCGAGTGGATGACCGGCCTGGGCGCCGGCGGTGCGGCCCTCTTCGGCGGTGTGAACCGCGCGCTGATCCCGGTCGGCATGCACCAGTTCGTGAACACGGTGGCCTGGTTCCAGCTCGGTGACTTCACCAACTCCGCCGGTGAGGTCGTGCACGGCGACATCACCCGCTTCCTGGCCGGCGACCCGAACGCCGGCATCTTCCAGTCCGGCTTCTTCCCGATCATGATGTTCGGTCTGCCGGCCGCCGCGATCGCCATCGCGCACTGCGCCCGCCCGGAGCGCCGCAAGGCCGTCCTCGGCATGATGGTCTCGCTGGCCGCGACCTCGTTCGTGACCGGTGTGACCGAGCCGATCGAGTTCTCGTTCATGTTCATCGCGCCGGTCCTGTACGTCCTGCACGCGGTGCTCACCGCCGTCTCGATGGCGGTCACCTGGGGCCTGGGCGTGCACGCGGGCTTCAACTTCTCGGCCGGCTTCATCGACTACGCGCTGAACTGGCACCTGGCCACCAAGCCATGGCTGATCATCCCGATCGGTCTGGTCTTCGCGGTGATCTACTACGTCACGTTCCGCTTCGCGATCATCAAGTTCGACCTGAAGACCCCGGGCCGCGAGCCCGAGGAGGAGGTCGAGGACCTCACGAAGGCGTGAGCCCTCCCCGTACAGCATGACGAAGGCCCCGGAACCGTGCAGGTTCCGGGGCCTTCGCCGTGCCGGGCGCGGATGCCGTGCCCGGCGTGGATGCCGTGCCCGGCGTGGATGCCGTGCCGGGCGCGGATGTCCCGTGCCGGGCTCAGACCTCGTACACCGTCCCGGCCGTCGCCACCTCCACCGGCCCGTCGTAGACCTCGCGCGCGTCGGCGAGGTTGACCCGGGGGTCGGTCCACGGCGGGATGTGGGTGAGGACCAGGCGCCGGGCGCCGGCGCGGGCGGCCGTCTGGCCCGCCTCGCGGCCGTTGAGGTGCAGGTCGGGGATGTTCTCCTTGCCGTGCGTGAACGCGGCCTCGCACAGGAACAGGTCGGCGTCGCGGGCGAGTTCGTCCAGCGCGGCGGTGACGCCCGTGTCCCCGGAGTAGGTCAGCGACCGGCCGCCGTGCTCGACGCGGATGCCGTACGCCTCGACGGGATGGGCGACGCGGTCGGTGTGCACGGTGAACGGGCCGATCTCGAAGGTGCCCGGTTTGACCGTGTGGAAGTCGAAGACCTCGCTCATGGAGGAGGCCGAGGGGGTGTCGGCGTAGGCGGTGGTGAGCCGGTGCTCGGTGCCCTCGGGTCCGTAGACCGGGAGGGGGGAGCAGCGGCCGCCGTCGTGCCGGTAGTAGCGCGCCACGAAGTAGGCGCACATGTCGATGCAGTGGTCGGCGTGCAGGTGGCTGAGGAAGATCGCGTCGAGGTCGTAGAGACCGCAGTGGCGCTGCAGCTCGCCCAGGGCGCCGTTGCCCATGTCGAGGAGCAGCCGGAAGCCGTCGGCCTCGACGAGGTAGCTCGAGCAGGCCGATTCCGCGGACGGGAACGACCCCGAGCAGCCGACGACGGTGAGCTTCATGAAGCAGAAACCTCCGCTGGCGCGTGTGGAGAGACGGGGGTCGTGCGGTTTGTCGAGCGTAAGGCGCAAAACCTTTGGTCGCTCCTCCGCCAGGGGCCGTTGTGGGCGAACTCACCTGTGGTGTCACCGGTTCGGCTGGACCACGGGCGTACGGGGCCAGTGGGGGGGCGCGCGGTGGGCGTGTGCGCCGGTACCGTCGTCGGTATGGACACGTCCTGGTGGCTCGCCTTCGCGGCGCTGGTGCTGCTCGCGCTCGTCGCCGTGGTCGTCGACGGCTGGGGGCGGGGGCGGCGGCCGCCGCGGCCGGGTGGCCGCACCCGTCCGCCGGGACGGCCCACGGGTCCGCGGGGCAGGGCGGCCCGGCCGCGACCGGCGGAGATCTGGTGGGCGAACGTCCCGTACGAGGACACGGACGGCGCGAAGGACCGGCCGTGCCTGGTGATCGCGGTGCACGGGCGCCGGGCGCTGGTCGCGAAGATCACCAGCCGGTACCGGGAGGAGCGGGCCGGGGTGATCACGCTGCCGCCGGGCTCGGTGGGGGACGCGCGGGGCCGGACGAGCTTCCTGGAGACGGACGAGCTGCGGCAGGTGCCGGTACGGGACTTCCGGCGCCGGGTGGGCGAGGTGGACCCGGCCCTGTGGGACCAGGTGCGTCACCTCGCCCGGTGAGCGGCGTTCAGGCCCAGAGCTGGCCCTGGAGGGTGTCGATGGCCTCTTCGGTGGTGGCCGCCGTGTAGACGCCGGTGGAGAGGTACTTCCAGCCGCCGTCGGCGACGACGAACACGATGTCGGCGCTCTCGCCGGCCTTCACCGCTTTCTTGCCGACGCCGATCGCGGCGTGCAGGGCGGCACCGGTGGAGACGCCCGCGAAGATGCCCTCCTGCTGGAGGAGTTCCCGGGTGCGGGTCACGGCGTCCGCCGAGCCGACCGAGAAGCGGGTGGTCAGCACGGAGGCGTCGTACAGCTCGGGGACGAAGCCCTCGTCGAGGTTGCGCAGGCCGTAGACCAGGTCGTCGTAGCGCGGTTCGGCGGCGACGATCTTCACCTCGGGCTTGTGCTCGCGCAGGTAGCGGCCGACGCCCATCAGCGTGCCGGTGGTGCCGAGGCCCGCCACGAAGTGGGTGATCGAGGGCAGGTCGGCCAGGATCTCCGGGCCCGTCGTGGCGTAGTGGGCGCCGGCGTTGTCCGGGTTGCCGTACTGGTAGAGCATCACCCAGTCGGGGTGCTCGGCGGAGAGTTCCTTGGCGACCCGCACGGCGGTGTTGGAGCCGCCCGCGGCCGGGGAGGAGATGATCTCCGCGCCCCACATGGCGAGCAGGTCGCGGCGCTCCTGGGAGGTGTTCTCCGGCATCACGCAGACGATGCGGTAGCCCTTGAGCCTGGCGGCCATGGCCAGCGAGATGCCGGTGTTGCCGCTGGTCGGCTCGAGGATCGTGCAGCCCGGGGTGAGCCGGCCGTCCTTCTCGGCCTGTTCGATCATGTGGAGCGCGGGGCGGTCCTTGATCGAGCCGGTCGGGTTGCGGTCCTCCAGCTTGGCCCAGATGCGGACGTCGTCGGACGGCGAGAGCCGCGGCAGGCGCACCAGGGGGGTGTTGCCCACCGCGGCCAGCGGGGAGTCGTACCGCATCCCGATCAGGCCATACCGCCGGCGACGGCCGGCAGGATCGTGATGCTGTCGCCGTCGGACAGCTTGGTGTCGATGCCGTCGAGGAAGCGGACGTCCTCGTCGTTCAGGTAGACGTTGACGAAGCGGCGCAGCTGCTCCCCGTCCACGATCCGGGCCTGGATGCCCGCGTGCCGGGTCTCGAGGTCGGCGAAGAGCTGGGCGAGGGTCTCCCCGGAGCCCTCCACCGCCTTCTGACCGTCGGTGTACTGGCGGAGGATGGTCGGGATGCGGACCTCGATGGCCATGGCTGAGGGCTCCTGTCGGAAGGTGTCGTGGGTTCGGTGAGGCGCGCGGTGGCACGCGGCAGCCCGCCGCGGCCGACGGCCGTACGGCGGCAGCCGAAGATCAACAGATGGCGCTGTTCAGCCTGCACAGGTCGACGTGCAGCCGCGCCACGAGCAGCGTGCCCGGCGCCTTGTCGCTCACGTCGAGAAGAACCATGGGCTCATCGTATCGATTCCCGGTCCGGATTCCGGAGTGTGATCTCACCTGCTGGACGTCTCTCATCCGCGATGCGATACGTGCGGTGGCTCAGTACGCGTCGACCACCTTGACCTCCTCCTCCGTCACCTCTCCGTCCAGAATGCGGAACGAGCGGAACTGGAAGTCCCCGGCCCCGTCGGTGTCGGCGGTGGAGACCAGGACGTAGTGGGCACCGGGCTCGTTGGCGTAGGTGATGTCGGTGCGGGAGGGGTAGGCCTCGGTGGCCGTGTGGGAGTGGTAGATGACCACGGGCTCCTCGTCGCGGTCGTCCATCTCGCGGTAGAGCTTGAGCAGGTCCTGCGAGTCGAACTCGTAGAACGTGGGCGAGCGGGCGGCGTTGAGCATCGGGATGAACCGCTCGGGGCGGCCCTCGCCCACGGGTCCGGCCACCACGCCGCACGCCTCGTCGGGGTGGTCGGCGCGTGCGTGGGCGACGATCTGGTCGTACAGGGCCTGGGTGATGGTCAGCATGCGGCCCAGGATAAGCAGACGGGCCGCCCCGTACCGGAGAGTGGTACGGAGCGGCCCGCATGCTGGACGCCCTGAGCGGCGGCCGGTGAGGATGCCACGAGCATCCTCGGTGACCGGACGTCCCGGATGCGCGCGAACGCGCAGGTCAGACGATCTTCTCGAGCTCGTCCGCGTCCGGCTCGCCGCGGCGCTCGGTGACCTCGGGGTTGCGGCTCTTGAGCACCGCCCAGCCGATGCCGAGGGCGACGGCCCAGCCGGCCATCACGTACAGGCAGACGCGGGCGTCGGCGTCGTAGGCGATCAGGCAGGTGACGAAGAGGAGGAAGGCGATCGCGATGTACGAGCACACCGAGCCGCCCGGCGCCGGGAAGGAGGAGGCGGGCAGGCGGCCCGCGACGACCTTGCGCCGGTACATGACGTGGCTGACCAGGATCATCAGCCAGGTCCAGATGCCCGCGGCGGTGGCGACGGAGGTGACGTAGCCGAACGCCTTCTCCGGGACGGTGTAGTTGAGGACCACGCCGATGCCCATGAAGATCACGGAGACGCCGATGCCGATGGCCGGGGTCTTGGTGGACGACAGCCGCTTGAAGACGCCGGGGGCCTCGCCGTTGTCCGCGAGGGTGCGCAGCATGCGGCCCGTGGAGTACATGCCGGAGTTGCAGGAGGACAGGGCGGCGGTGAGCACCACGAAGTTGACGATGCCGGCGCCGGCCGGGATGCCGATGACGGCGAAGGCCTCCACGAAGGGGCTGACGCCCTCGGCGAACTCGGTCCACTTGACCACCGCCAGGATGACGGTGAGGGCGCCGACGTAGAAGAGGGCGATGCGCCAGGGCAGGGTGTTGATCGCCTTGGGGAGGGTCTTCTCCGGATTCTCCGACTCACCGGCGGTCACGCCGACCAGCTCGACGGCGAGGTAGGCGAACATGACGCCCTGGAGGGTCATCAGGGACGAGCCGATGCCCTTGGGGAAGAAGCCGTCGAACTCCCACAGGTTGGAGACGCTGGCGGTGTCGCCGGCCTGGCTGAAGCCCAGGGTGAGGACGCCGATGCCGATCACGATCATGCCGATGATGGCGGTGACCTTGACCATGGAGAACCAGAACTCGATCTCGCCGAAGAGCTTCACCGAGATCAGGTTGGCGACGAAGAGGAGGAGCAGGAAGACCAGGGCCGAGACCCATTGCGGGATGTCCGGGAACCAGTAGTGGATGTAGATGGCGGCGGCGGTGAGTTCCGCCATGCCGGTGACCACCCACATCAGCCAGTAGGTCCAGCCGGTGAAGTAACCGAAGAAGGGGCCGAGGAACTCGCGCGAGTACTCGGCGAAGGAGCCGGAGACGGGACGGTAGAGGAGCAGCTCGCCGAGCGCCCGCATGATGAAGAAGATGATCACGCCCGCGAGGGCGTACATGAGAATGATGCTGGGCCCGGCCTTGGCGATGTTGGCCCCGGCGCCCAGGAAGAGACCGACGCCGATGGCGCCGCCGATCGCGATCATCTGGACCTGACGGCTGTTGAGCCCGCGCTCGTAGCCCTCTTCAGGTGCTTTCTCCGTGTCGACCTGCGCAGAGGTCATGTGTGGTGCGCCTTTCTCCATGCCGACCCGGGCCTTTCGTCGGCCTCGGATCGGGTCTCGATCCCCCCGGATGATGGAGCCGAGCGGGCCTCACGTCCCGCTCTGTGCCTGGCCGGCGGTCCGCCGGCTCGGTGGCGCACCCGGCCGAACATTCGGGTGGTGTTCGCCGGGCGGTCGTGAAGATTTACCACGACCGCGACGCCGATCACAGAGGCGCCCTGTGAGGTGTCGCACAGGCAGAAGCGGACAAAAGACGCCCTTGAGTGGCAAACAGGGGCGCCGGTTTGACGGGATCGTTATCCGGATTTGAGGCTCCGCTGAGCGGACACGGAGAGTAACCGGAATGGCTGGTTCAGGGGATGGACGCCCGGCTCGCGGGCGTCCGGCTCGCGGGCGTCCGGTCCCGGGGCGCCCGGTTCAGGGCAGGAGCGTCGCGACCAGCGACTCCTGGAGCCCGCCGAGCCACAGGTACGCCATCACCATCGGCTTGCGCGGATCCTCGTCCGGGAGCCGGTAGAGCAGGTCGGTGTCGTCCTCGTCGGTGATCTCCAGCCGGGAGCCGATCGCCAGCCGCAGGTCGTTCAGGGCCCGCAGCCACTGCTGGGACTCCCCGGGCGACAGCTTCAGCACCGCCCCGTCCTCGCCCGCCGACGCCGAGGAGAGGGCGTCCAGGGAGCGGATCACGGCGAGCGCGTTCTCCCGCTTGCCGGCCCGCAGGTCGTTCTCGGTGTAGCGGCGGAACTCGGCGGAGTACGCCCGCTGCTCCTCGGCCTCGGCGGCCTGCGGGGCGGAGCCGGGGTCGCCGTAGGCGTCCGGGAACAGGCGCCGCAGCACGGGGTCGGAGGGCGGTTCGCTCGGGCCCTCGGCGAAGAGCTCGGCGAGCGGGTCGTCGGAGGCGTCCTCGGCGGGCCCGGGGCCGATCAGCTCCAGGAGCTGCACGGCCAGGGACCGGATGATGGAGATCTCGACGTCGTCGAGGGCGACGGCCGCGCCGCCGCCGGGGAGCGGTTCGAACTGTCCTGGCATGGAGGTGATTCAGCTACTTCCGTCCTGCGGGCGGGCGTGGGTCATTTCCGGTCCTGCTGGAGGGTGGCCCACAGACCGTAGCCGTGCATGGCCTGGACGTCCCGCTCCATCTCCTCGCGCGTGCCGCTGGAGACCACCGCCCGGCCCTTGTGGTGGACGTCGAGCATGAGCTTGGTCGCCTTGTCCTTCGAGTAGCCGAAGTAGGACTGGAAGACGTAGGTCACGTAGCTCATGAGGTTGACGGGGTCGTTGTGCACGATCGTCACCCAGGGCACGTCGGGCTCGGGTACGGCGAAGACCTCCTCCGCCGACTCGGTCTTCTCGATCTCCATGGGTGCGGCTGCCGTCACATGGCCCATGCTGCCACCACAGGGGGGCACCCGCACAAACGGGCCTGTGGCGGGCGCCACGCGACCATAAATCGTCAGAGTGACGAAATGGGGGTAGCATCCTCGGCATGAACACAGCGGACCTTGGGCTGCCGGTGGACGTCCCGTCGACGGCGCTCTTCACGGACCAGTACGAGCTGACGATGCTGCGGGCCGCCCTGAAGGCGGGCACGGCCGAGCGGCGCAGCGTGTTCGAGGTCTTCACGCGGCGGCTGCCCGACGGCCGGCGCTACGGCGTCGTGGCGGGCACCGGCCGGGTGCTGGACGCGGTGGAGAACTTCCGCTTCGACGCGGGCGTCCTGCGCTTCCTGCGCGAGCGGGACATCGTCGACGAGGAGACCCTGGACTGGCTCGCCGGGTACCGCTTCAGCGGCGACATCTGGGGCTACCCCGAGGGCGAGGTGTACTTCCCGGGCTCGCCGATCATGCGGGTCGAGGGGACCTTCGGCGAGTGCGTGCTGCTGGAGACGGTGATCCTCTCCATCCTCAACCACGACTCGGCGATCGCCGCCGCCGCCTCCCGGATGGCCTCGGCCGCCGGGGACCGCCCGCTGATCGAGATGGGTGCCCGGCGCACCCACGAGCTGGCCGCCGTCGCCGCCGCCCGCTCCGCCTACGTCGGCGGCTTCGCGACCACCTCCGACCTGGCCGCCGGCTTCCGCTACAACATCCCCACCGTCGGCACCTCGGCCCACGCCTTCACCCTGCTCCACGACAACGAGCGGGACGCCTTCCAGGCCCAGGTGAACGCGCTGGGCCGGGACACCACGCTGCTCGTGGACACCTACGACGTCGCCGAGGCCGTCCGCACCGCCGTGGAGATCGCCGGGCCCGAACTGGGCGCCGTGCGCATCGACTCCGGCGACCTGCTGCTGGTCGCCCACCGGGTGCGCCAGCAGCTCGACGAGCTGGGCG
>MUMD01000176.1 GCA_002155895.1 Streptomyces rochei | reverse complement strand
ATCCCGGCATGCCGGGATCAACCGTAAGTGCATCTGAAGTCTTTGGAGTGACCCGTGGCTGCCAACTGCGACGTCTGCGGCAAGGGGCCGGGCTTCGGCAACAACATCTCGCACTCGCACCGCCGTACGTCCCGTCGCTGGAACCCCAACATCCAGCGTGTGCGTACCGTGGTCGGCGGGACGCCGAAGCGCGTGAACGCTTGCACCTCGTGCATCAAGGCCGGCAAGGTCTCGCGCTGACGCGTCAGCTGAGCGCGCGGCCACAGCCTGGTCCGCTGCACGAAGCCGGCCCACCTCTGGTGGGCCGGCTTTTCGCCTTTGGCCGGGCTTTCCTCCCTGCCCGGCCCTCCGGCGTCATGGAGGAGGCGGCCACCTCCCCCGCGCTCAGGCGGTACCCCGCCTGAGCGCCCAGCCGTGATCCACGGGCCCGATACCGCCGCCGAGCGCGAACCCGGCCCGTATCGCCCCGGTGACGTACTCCTTGGCCGCCGCGACCGCCTCGGGCACCGGCTGCCCCTGGGCCAGCCCGCAGGCGACGGCCGAGGCGAGGGTGCAGCCGGTGCCGTGGGTGTGCCGGTTGTCGAGGCGCGGGGCGCGCAGCCAGTGTTCCTCACCGCCGTCGGTGAGCAGGTCGACGGCGTCGCCCGCCAGGTGGCCGCCCTTGATCAGCACCCAGCGCGGCCCGTACTCCAGCACGGCCGCCGCGGCACGGCGCAGATCGGTCTCCGTCTCGACGCGTACGCCGGTGAGTTGGGCGACCTCGTCGAGGTTGGGGGTGGCGACGGTGGCGACCGGGAGCAGCTTGGTGCGGACCGAGTCCAGCGCGGAGGCGGCGAGCAGCGCGTCCCCGTGCTTGGAGACGCCGACCGGGTCGACGACGGCGGGGGCGTCGGTGCCGGCGATCAACTCGGCGACCGTCTCGACCAGTTCCGCGGAGGACAGCATCCCGGTCTTGACGGCCTGGACGCCGATGTCATCGACGACGCTGCGGTACTGGGCCCGCACCGCCTCCACGGGCAGCTCCCAGGCGCCCTGCACGCCGAGCGAGTTCTGCGCGGTGACCGCGGTGAGCACGCTCATGCCGTGGGTGCCGAGGGCGAGCATCGTCTTGAGGTCGGCCTGGATGCCGGCGCCGCCGCCGGAGTCGGAGCCGGCCACGGTGAGGACGTTCGGCAGGTTCGCCCCCCGCTCGCTCATGCCTCGGTCGCCCCTCATGCCCCGCTCGCCTGTCATGCCTCGGTCGCCCCTCATGCCTCGACCTCCCCGCCGAAGTGGTCCCAGCCGCCCTTGCTGGTCCAGGGCGCCCCGTCGACGGTCACCTGGGGCAGCGCGGAGGGGTTGAGGACCTCGCCGATGACCTTCCAGCGGGCGGGCAGCTTCACGTCCGGCGGGAAGGTCGCCACGATCGCGTGGTCCTCGCCGCCGGTGAGCACCCACTGCATGGGGTCGACACCGACGGCCTGACCGATGTCGTTCATCTGGGTCGGGATGTCGATCTGGCCGGAGCGGATGTCGATCCGGACCTTGCTGGCCTCCGCGATGTGGCCCAGGTCGGCGATGAGTCCGTCGCTCACGTCGCACATGGCGGTGGCGCCGAGGCCCGCGGCGGCCGGACCCGCGTGGTACGGCGGCTCCGGGCGGCGGTGGGCCTCCACGAAGGCGCGCGGCGAGCGGAAGCCCCGGGAGAGGACGGCGAAGCCGGCCGCGGACCAGCCGAGCCAGCCGGTCACCGCGACGAGGTCGCCGGGCTGGGCGCCGCCCCGGGTGACGGGCTCCTGGTTGCGCAGGTCGCCGAGCGCCGTGATGGAGACGGTGATGGTGTCGCCGCGTACGACGTCGCCGCCGACCACGGAAGCGCCCGCGACCTGGCACTCGTCGCGCAGCCCGTCCATCAGCTCGGTCGGCCAGGTCACCGGCAGTTCGGCGGGGACGACCAGCCCGAGCAGCAGCGCGGTCGGCACCGCGCCCATGGCCGCGATGTCGGCCAGGTTCTGCGCCGCGGCCTTGCGGCCCACGTCGTACGCGGTGGACCAGTCGCGGCGGAAGTGCCGCCCCTCGACGAGGATGTCGGTGCTGGCCACGACCCGGCGGTCGGGCGCGGCCACCACCGCGGCGTCGTCGCCGGGACCCACCCGGACCGCCGGGGTGGTGGTGAGACGGGAGGTGAGCTCCCTGATGAGCCCGAACTCCCCGAGCTCACCAACAGTGCCCTTCATTGCCTTGACTCCCCTTCTGTCCCTGTCCGTGCCCGGTCGCGCGTCATCTCTGTCCTCGTTACGGTCGAAATGACCGTCGCCACGCGGTGGCGTGCTCGTCAACTCGTGTCATCGCGGCACCCCGGCGCGAACGGCCCGTCCCCCGCGGGTCTCCCCGCGGGGAGCGGCGACGCGATACCGTGGCGTTCCTTTTCCCCACATGATCCTCGTGGCCGCTCTGGAGGTTCCGTGGTACAGGCGTACATCCTGATCCAGACGGAGGTCGGCAAGGCGTCGACCGTCGCCGAGACCATCAGCAAGATCCCTGGAGTGATCCAGGCCGAGGACGTGACAGGACCCTATGACGTCATCGTCCGCGCCCAGTCCGACACCGTCGACGAGCTGGGTCGCATGGTGGTCGCCAAGGTCCAGCAGGTGGACGGCATCACCCGCACCCTGACCTGTCCGGTCGTTCATCTCTAGCCCCTCCCCCGCTCGGTCTCGCCTGTCGATCGCCGTCGCGGGCTGTTCCTCGGCAGACGACGGCGAGTCGGCGGCGGTTCCCGCGCTTCCCGGCCCGGGCGCGTCGGTCACCGAGTTGTGGCGGAACGCGGACCGGACACTGCCGCCCGCGGGCGGCGGGCTGGGAAACCCGCTGATCATACTGCGAGAAGGCGGCCCCCGAGGGGGCCGCCTTCTCGGTGGTCGCGGGCGGGAGCGTCAGCGCAGTCCCGTGGAGCGCCGCAGCGCCGCCTGGACCAGCCGGTCCACCAGCTCCGGGTAGGCGACGCCGGTCGCCTGCCACATCTGTGGGTACATGGAGATCGGTGTGAAGCCCGGCATGGTGTTGATCTCGTTGATCACGAACTCGTCGTCCTCGGTGAGGAAGAAGTCCGCGCGCACCAGCCCCTCGCAGGAGGCCGCGTCGAACGCCTCGACCGCGAGCCGGCGGACCTCGGCGGTCTGCTCGTCCGTGAGCGGGGCGGGGACGATCCCGGGCGTGGAGTCGATGTACTTGGCCTCGAAGTCGTAGTACGCGTGCTCCGAGGGCGGCGGGATCTCGGCCGGGACGGAGGCCCGGGGGCCGTCCTCGAACTCCAGCACCCCGCACTCGATCTCCCGGCCGCGCAGCGCCGCCTCGACCAGGATCTTCGGGTCGTGGCGCCGGGCCTCCTCGATCGCCTCGTCGAGGCCGGCGAGGTCGTCGACCTTGGTGATGCCGATCGAGGAGCCCGCGCGGGCGGGCTTCACGAACAGCGGCCAGCCGTGCTCGCCGGCGAAGTCGACGATCTTCGCGCGGGCGCCGGAACGGTCCTGCTCCCACTCGCGGGGGCGGATCACCACGTACGGGCCGACCTTCAGCCCGTAGGAGGTGAACACCGCCTTCATGTACTCCTTGTCCTGGCCGACGGCCGAGGCGAGCACGCCCGAGCCGACGTAGGGCACGCCGGACAGCTCCAGCAGGCCCTGGAGGGTGCCGTCCTCGCCGTAGGGGCCGTGCAGCACGGGGAAGACGACGTCGACCTCGCCCAGCGCCTTGGGCACCGAACCGGGTTCGCTGTAGACGACCTCGCGGTTGGCGGGGTCGACGGGGAGCACCACGCCGCCCTCGGTCGACTCGGCCAGTTCGTCGACGTCGGGCGTACGGCGGTCGGTGATCGCCATGCGTTCCGGTTCGTCGGCGGTCAGGGCCCACCGGCCGTCCCGGGTGATGCCGATCGGCAGGACGTCGTACTTCGTCCGGTCGATGGCCGCGAGGACGGCGCCGGCGGTGACCACGGAGATCCCGTGTTCGGAGCTGCGTCCGCCGAACACGACGGCCACGCGCGGCTTGCGAGGGGGCTGCTCCGGACTCTGCTCGGGGCTCTGGGGGAGGTTCTCGGTGCTCATATCGCGTTGAGAGTACCCGCCCCCGGTGCCGCGAGACAGCGTCGGCGGGGCCGCGTGGCGCGGGCGTGACCCGGGCGCCGGGCGGGATTCCGGTCGGGTGTCGCTCAGCGTCGTTCCGGCTTCGCGCTGCGCGACATCAGCTCCTTCACCGCCACCATCGGGGCCTTGCCCTCGTGGACGATCGCGACGACGGTCTCGGTGATCGGCATGTCGACGCCGTACCTGCGGGCCAGATCCAGCACCGACTGGCAGGACTTGACGCCCTCGGCGGTCTGCTTGGTGACCGCGATGGTCTCCTGGAGGGTCATGCCCTTGCCGAGGTTGGTGCCGAAGGTGTGGTTGCGGGACAGCGGCGAGGAGCAGGTCGCCACCAGGTCGCCGAGGCCGGCCAGGCCCGAGAAGGTCAGCGGGTCGGCGCCCAGCGCGACGCCGAGGCGGGTGGTCTCGGCGAGGCCGCGGGTGATCAGGGAGCCCTTGGCGTTGTCGCCCAGGCCCATGCCGTCCGCGATGCCGACGGCCAGCCCGATCACGTTCTTCACGGCGCCGCCCAGCTCGCAGCCGATGACGTCGGTGTTGGTGTACGGGCGGAAGTAGGGCGTGTGGCAGGCGGTCTGGAGGCGCTGGGCGACCGATTCGTCGGGGCAGGCGACCACGGCGGCGGCCGGCATGCGGGCGGCGATCTCGCGGGCCAGGTTGGGGCCGGTGACCACGGCGATGCGCTCGGGGCCGACCTTGGCGACGTCCTCGATCACCTCGCTCATCCGCATCGCGGAGCCGAGTTCGACGCCCTTCATCAGCGACACCAGGACCGTGCCGGGCGCCAGCAGCGGCGTCCAGTCGGCGAGGCCCGCGCGCAGGGTCTGGGAGGGCACCGCGAGGACGGTGAAGTCCGCGCCCCGCGCGGCCTCGGCGGCGTCGGTGGTGGCCCGCAGGTTGGCGGGGAGTTCCACGCCCGGGAGGTAGTCCGGGTTGGTCCGGGTGGAGTTGACGGCGTCGGCGAGTTCGGCGCGGCGCCCCCAGAGGGTGACGTCGCAGCCGGCGTCGGCGAGGACCATGCCGAAGGCCGTGCCCCAGGACCCGGTGCCGAAGACGGCCGCCTTGACGGGGTCGCTCACGTGCTCTGCCCTTCCGCCTGCTGCGGCTGCTCGTCGTGCTGCCCGTCCGACGCCCGTTCGCCGCGCCGGGTCTGGGCCTGGGTGCGGCGGCGCTGCTCGATCCGCTCGCGGCGCGGGTCGTAGGGCGTCGCGGGGGCCTTCTCGCCGCGGATCTCCTCCAGCTGGCGGGTGACGGCGGCCATGATCACCTCGGTGGCCTCCTTCAGCACCTCCGCGGTCATCTCCTTGTCGTAGAACCGTGACAGGTCGACCGGCGGGCCCGCCAGCACGTGGTGGGTCTTGCGCGGGAGGAGGTGGGGCTTCTTGGCGTAGGGCGGCAGCAGTTCGTTGCAGCCCCACTGGGCGACCGGGATCACCGGGCACTTGGTCTGCAGGGCGACGCGCGCGGCACCGGTCTTGGCTGTCATCGGCCAGCCGTCCGGGTCGCGGGTGAGGGTGCCCTCCGGGTAGAAGGCGACGCACTCGCCGCGCTCCACGGCGTCGATCGCGGCCCGGAAGGCGCTGAGCGCGTCCGTGCTCTCGCGGTAGACGGGGATCTGTCCGGTGCCCCGCATCGCGGCACCGACGAATCCTTTCTTGAAAAGACCGCTCTTCGCCAGGAATCGCGGGACCCGCCCGGTGTTGTACTGGTAGTGCGCGTACGCGAAGGGGTCGACGTGCGAATTGTGGTTCACGGCGGTGATAAATCCGCCATCGGCCGGAATGTTCTCCATTCCCCGCCAGTCCCGCTTGATCAGAACCACGAGCGGCGGTTTGCAGATCACCGCGGCGAAGCGGTACCAGAAGCCGATTCTGCGGCGGGGCACGCTGACACCTTTCCTCCAGGGCCTGGGGCCGGACAAGTGTCGCCCCGGGCCGCCCGTCTGTCGAGAACACCGTACGCCCCGGCGAGTGAACCGGCGGATCTCCCAGGTGACAATGGCGACGACGAGAGAAGGACGGAACGCTCGTGCAGTGGACCTTGGTCGTACCCGTGAAGCCCCTCGCCCGGGCCAAGAGCAGGCTGGCGGACACCGCGCACGACGGGGTGCGGCCGGGTCTCGCGCTGGCGTTCGCACAGGACACCGTGGCGGCGGCGCTGGCCTGCCCGGAGGTGGCGGATGTGGCAGTCGTCACGGACGACGCCCGGGCAGGGCGGGAGCTGGCCGGACTGGGCGCCGGGGTCGTCGCGGACGAGCCGGGCGGGGGTCTGAACGCCGCCCTGGCGCACGGGGCGGCCGTGGTGCGGGCGGGCCGTCCCGCCCTTCCGGTGGCCGCGCTCAACGCCGATCTTCCCGCACTGCGGCCGGCCGAATTGACGCGGGTCCTGGCGGCGGCCACCGAATTCCCGCGCGCTTTTCTCGCGGACGCGGCCGGAATCGGCACGACGCTGCTGGCCGCGATGCCGGGCCGGGAATTGGCTCCCGCTTTCGGGGCGGATTCCCGGGCCCGCCACCGGGCGTCCGGCGCGGTGGAACTCCGTCTCGACGAGGTGGATTCCGTACGGCAGGACGTCGACACCGGGGGCGATCTGCGCGCCGCGCTGACGCTGGGGGTGGGGCCCCGGACGGCCGCGGTGGCGGCGCGGTTGCTGATCGCCGGGCAGTAGGCTTCCGGCATGCAGGCGACCGCATACACGTACGACCCGGAAAAGCGCAGCGGGCAGGTGCTGCTCGACGACGGCACGCCCGTGCCCTTCGACGCGGCGGCGTTCGACGCGGGGGGCCTGAGGCTGCTGCGGCCCGGGCAGCGGGTGCGGATCGAGACCGAGGGGTCGGGCGCGGAGCGGCGGATCACGCTGGTGACGTTGCAGACCTTCTGACCGGCCGGGTGCCCGGGCCGGGTGCGCACACGCCGCGGGCCGGACTCCGAGAGGGAGTCCGGCCCGGCGCGTGAGTGCCCTGCGACCTGCCGCGTGCCGCTGCGTTGCGCGGTGCCGCTGCGTTCCGTGGTGCCGCCGCTTCGTGCGGTGCCGCTACTTCTTGCGGGCGGTGGCCTTCTTGGCGGTGGTCTTGCGGGCGGTCGACTTCTTGGCCGGGGCCTTCGTCGCCGTCGCCTTCTTCGCGGGGGCCTTCTTGGCCGTGGTCTTCTTCGCCGCCGCCGTGGTCTTGGCGGTGGACTTCTTGGCGGGGGCCTTCTTCGCCGCCGTCGTGGTCTTCGCCGCCCCGGTGGTCTTCTTCGCGGTCGTCTTCTTCGCCGCCGCGGTCGTCTTCTTGGCCGCGCCCGTGGTCTTCTTCGCGGCGCCCGTGGCCTTCTTGGCGGCGGCCTTCTTGCCCGCGGCCTTGGAGATGGTGGGCGGCGGGCCGGAGAGGCTGCCCTTCGGGGCCTTCTTGACCGCGATGTCGTTCTTCGGGAGCTTCTTCGAGCCGCTCACCAGGTCCTTGAAGCCCTGGCCCGCGCGGAAGCGCGGCACGGACGTCTTCTTGACCCGAACCCGCTCGCCCGTCTGGGGGTTGCGGGCGTAACGGGCCGGGCGGTCGACCTTCTCGAAGGAACCGAATCCGGTGACCGAGACCCGGTCGCCCGCGACCACCGCGCGGACCAGGGCGTCCAGGACCGCGTCGACGGCGTCGGCGGCCTGCTGGCGACCGCCCAGCTTGTCGGCAATCGCTTCTACGAGCTGCGCCTTGTTCACGTCTTCCCCTTCGGAGACATCGCCAGAACGAATGTGTTCAAGCTTTTTCGCACGTTAGGCAGATATATACCGCAAATCAAACACGAAACGGGCTAATCACCCTTGTGCCGCAACGGACTCGGGCCGCCCCGGCCTGCTCAGCCGTCCTCTTCGGGGAACCGACCCTCGTCGAGGTCCGCGTTGAACCGCTCCAGGCGCCGTTCCGCACCGGCGAGATCGTGTTTGGCCGCGGCCGTAATGACCAGCAGCTTCCGGGTCAGCGCCATCCGTACGCCCTCCGGGACTTGCAGTGCGCGCACTCTTGTGTGCGCTTCCTTGAGCCGGGACGCGACCGCCGCATAGAGCTGGAGTTGGCCGTCGTGTTCCATGCACAGATTGTGCCATCTGGGGCGAGTTGTCGCCTGCGCAGGGGGCAACTGCCGCCTCGACCGGCCTTTCGAACCCACCCGGAAGACGCGCCTCCACGACACCGGTACCCCGCCAACCACGCCTCTAACGTGGGACGTTGGCCGCCCGGGCCGTGAGAGGCACCGTCCTGCGGACGCAGAAAAGGCTGTACCCCCGATCGGGCCGATCGGGGGTACAGCCGGGGTGTCGGGTGGCCGAAACTCGACCTTGCCGGGGCCTCGGAGGAGGCTCCGGTGTCAGACCTGGAGGGTCTGCGGCTTGAACGACGGGCGCTTCGCCTCGTACGCGGCGATGTCCGCCTCGTTCTGGAGGGTGATCGAGATGTCGTCCAGCCCGTTCAGCAGCCGCCAACGGGAGTTCTCGTCCAGCTCGAAGGAGGCGGTGATGCCCTGCGCGCGCACCTCGCGGGCCTCCAGGTCGACCGTGACCTCGGCCCGCGGGTCGCTCTCCGACAGCTCCCACAGCGCGTCGACGATCTTCTGGTCCAGGACCACCGTGAGCAGCCCGTTCTTCAGCGAGTTGCCGCGGAAGATGTCGGCGAAGCGGGAGGAGATCACGGCCTTGAAGCCGTAGTTCTGCAGCGCCCAGACGGCGTGCTCACGGGAGGAGCCGGTGCCGAAGTCGGGGCCGGCGACCAGGACCGTGGCGCCCTCGCGCTCGGGCCGGTTGAGCACGAACTCCGGGTCCTTGCGCCAGGCCTCGAACAGCCCGTCCTCGAACCCGTCCCGCGTCACCTTCTTGAGCCAGTGGGCGGGGATGATCTGGTCGGTGTCGACGTTGGAGCGGCGCAGCGGGACGGCCCGGCCGGTGTGGGTGGTGAATGCTTCCATGACTCTCAGACTCCAGCGGGCGTGGGGGCGTCGGCGGCGGACAGGTCGGCCGGGGAGGCCAGATGGCCCAGCACGGCCGTCGCGGCCGCGACCTGCGGCGACACCAGGTGGGTGCGGCCGCCCTTGCCCTGCCGTCCCTCGAAGTTGCGGTTGGAGGTGGACGCGGAGCGCTCACCCGGGGCCAGCTGGTCCGGGTTCATGCCCAGGCACATCGAGCAGCCCGCGTGCCGCCATTCGGCGCCGGCCTCCTTGAAGACCACGTCCAGGCCCTCGGAGACGGCCTGCAGACCCACCCGCGCCGAGCCGGGGACGACCAGCATGCGTACGCCGTCGGCGACTTTGCGGTCCTTGACGATCTCGGCGGCGGCGCGCAGGTCCTCGATGCGGCCGTTGGTGCAGGAACCTACGAAGACGGTGTCCACCTTGATGGAGCGCAGCGGCTGGCCGGCCTCCAACCCCATGTACTCCAGGGCCTTTTCGGCGGCGAAGCGCTCCGAGGCGTCTTCGTACGAAGCCGGGTCGGGGACGGCGGCGGACAGCGGCGCGCCCTGGCCCGGGTTGGTGCCCCAGGTGACGAACGGCGACAGCTCGGCGGCCTCGATGACGACCTCGGCGTCGAACTCGGCGTCGTCGTCGGTACGCAGCGTCTTCCAGTACTCCACCGCCGCGTCCCAGTCGGCGCCCTCGGGGGCGTGCGGGCGGCCCCGGAGGTAGGCGAAGGTGGTCTCGTCGGGGGCGATCATGCCCGCGCGGGCACCGGCCTCGATGGACATGTTGCAGATGGTCATGCGGGCCTCCATCGAGAGCTTCTCGATGGCCTCGCCCCGGTACTCCAGGATGTAGCCCTGGCCGCCGCCGGTGCCGATCCTGGCGATGATCGCGAGGATCAGGTCCTTGGCCGTGACACCCTCGGGCAGTTCGCCGTTGACGGTGATCGCCATGGTCTTCGGGCGGGCCATGGGCAGCGTCTGGGTGGCCAGCACGTGCTCGACCTGGGAGGTGCCGATGCCGAACGCCAGCGCGCCGAAGGCACCGTGCGTGGAGGTGTGCGAGTCGCCGCAGACCACGGTGGTGCCGGGCTGGGTCAGGCCCAGCTGCGGGCCGACCACGTGCACGACGCCCTGCTCGACGTCGCCCAGCGGGTGCAGCCGGACGCCGAAGTCCGCGCAGTTCTTGCGCAGCGTCTCCAGCTGGGCCCGGGAGACCGGGTCCGCGATGGGCTTGTCGATGTCGAGGGTCGGGGTGTTGTGGTCCTCGGTGGCGATGGTCAGGTCGAGCCGGCGCACGGGGCGGCCGCTCTTGCGGAGGCCGTCGAAGGCCTGGGGGCTGGTCACCTCGTGCAGCAGGTGCAGATCGATGAAGAGGAGGTCGGGCTCGCCCTCGGCGCGCCGGACGACGTGGTCGTCCCAGACCTTCTCCGCGAGTGTCCTACCCATCGCTTTCCCTCCGGCCGACGGCAACGCGACGGCCCAACTAGAGATCTTGGGGAAGCGGCGCCCGCACCCCTGTGTTTCCGGGCGACCGCCACCAGGCCCTTTGGTCACGGGCCGCTGTGACTTCCTGCCACCAAGAGTGGCGGGTTCCACGGAAAATTGAACTTGCGTTTCACAGAGTGAGACGGGAGTATCGTTGCATGGACAACAGTAGCGGCGTCGGCGTTCTGGACAAGGCGGCCCTCGTCCTGAGCGCTCTGGAGTCCGGCCCGGCCACCCTCGCGGGACTGGTCGCGGCGACCGGACTGGCACGACCCACGGCCCACCGCCTGGCCGTGGCGCTGGAACACCACCGCATGGTGGCGCGTGACATGCAGGGCCGTTTCATTCTCGGCCCGCGCCTGGCCGAGCTGGCCGCGGCGGCCGGCGAGGACCGCCTGCTCGCCACGGCGGGCCCGGTCCTCACTCACCTGCGTGACGTGACGGGCGAGAGCGCCCAGCTCTACCGCCGCCAGGGCGACATGCGCATCTGCGTCGCCGCGGCCGAGCGTCTGTCGGGCCTCAGGGACACGGTCCCGGTCGGCTCCACGCTCACGATGAAGGCCGGTTCCTCGGCGCAGATCCTCATGGCCTGGGAGGAGCCCGAGCGCCTCCACCGCGGCCTCCAGGGCGCCCGCTTCACGGCGACGGCCCTGTCCGGCGTGCGGCGCCGCGGCTGGGCCCAGTCCATCGGCGAGCGCGAGCCGGGCGTCGCGTCCGTCTCCGCGCCCGTGCGGGGCCCCTCCAACCGCGTGGTGGCCGCCGTCTCCGTCTCCGGCCCCATCGAGCGCCTGACCCGCCACCCGGGCCGCATGCACGCCCAGGCGGTCATCGACGCCGCCGGCCGCCTCTCCGAGGCCCTGCGCCGCACGGGCTGACCGCCGCCCGGGTACGCGACCCCAGAAGGGCCCGCCTCAACGCCGCGGCGGGCTCTTCCCGGTGGGGGCCGGGCGTGCCGAAGCACCCCGTGGACAGGACGCCGCCGGCATGCGGCTCCCCGCCGCCCGGCCCTGCTCCGCGATCGGCCGACGGCACGGCCCGCTCAGGCGGCCTTCTCCCCCTTCGACCGGTGGGCGAACCGGTCCTTCGCGTACCGCCCCCGGGCCTCCAACGGCACCTGACCGTGCGCGTCCGCCAGCCCGAAGGCCGGCATGTCCCCGTAGATCGCCTCGTACGACCCCTCCGGCACGACGTACGCCTCGTGCCAGATGCCGACATGACCGCGCACCCTGCCGCCCCGGTCCATCCGGTTGACCCGCGCCCACACGACGCGGTGGAACGCGTCCGCCGCGCTCGCGTACGCGTACAGCTTCTCCTTCGACTCCCAGTACTGGACGAGGTAGTACGTCCGCGGGGAGGCCGTGAGCAGCACCCGCGACAGCAGCCCCCGCCCCGGGTCCCTCTTCAGTTCCGCCAGCATCCGGAACATCGCCAGCATCACGGGCAACCAGTGGTGCACCGCCCAGAACCTGTTGATCCGCATCCCGATCAGCAGGACGACGACGTCCCCCCGAGCGTCCGCGGTCGTGAGCCGCATCGTGCGGCCCGTCCGTTTCCCCGCGTTCTCCGTGCTCTCCGTGTTCCCCGTGTCAGCCATGCTTGGACAGTGCCGCTCCCCCATGAAGGGCGCAAGACATGCGACTCGCCAACTGAGCAACCGCAGCGGTCTCTCCACCGCGGAGTAGGACGAGGCGCCTGGGCGCCGGCTGTGACGGGGGCGCCGACCGGCTCGCGCCGTACGCGGAGTTGGTACATCGCACCGCCGCCCCGCACCTGGACGGCCTCTTACCCGCGCCGGCCGGTGCACGGCTTCGAGTGAGCGGGCCGACGGACACGACGAAGGCCCTCCGCCGAAGCGGAGGGCCTTCTCGATGTACCCCCGACCGGATTCGAACCGGCGCTACCGCCTTGAGAGGGCGGCGTGCTAGGCCGCTACACAACGGGGGCGTGGATCCTGCGAGCGTGGAAACTGCATCGCCGCAGGTCCGAGCTGGTCTACCTGGACTCGAACCAAGACTAACTGAACCAGAATCAGTCGTGCTGCCAATTACACCATAGACCAATGTGGTTTAGACCAGTCAGTACCCCCGACCGGATTCGAACCGGCGCTACCGCCTTGAGAGGGCGGCGTGCTAGGCCGCTACACAACGGGGGCCCTAGCGATCCTGCATCGGGGTCGGCGGGAGCTACCCTGACCGTCCCCGCGGGAAGGATCTGTACCCCCGACCGGATTCGAACCGGCGCTACTGCCTTGAGAGGGCAGCGTGCTAGGCCGCTACACAACGGGGGCTTTGCGGATCATCTCCGCGGCGCAGATAAGCTCTGCGAGCTGGCCTACCTGGACTCGAACCAAGACTAACTGAACCAGAATCAGTCGTGCTGCCAATTACACCATAGGCCACTGGAACGCAAGCCCCTGGGGGGATCTTGTTCTAGTTTCGCGCTTTCGGTTCCCGGACCTTTCGGCCCGCTCCCCGGCGGCGCAGGAAGAACATTACCTGAAGGTGGACGGGGCTCCAAAACGAGTATCGGCACCGAGGATCGCCGGGAGTTCGGACAGGGACGCGATGCGGCGCGGTCCGGCGGGCGGGTCGAGGGTCGCGTACGCGCCGCCGCGGTCGATCCACACCGACAGCAGCCCGGCGTCGGCGGCCCCGCGGCCGTCGATCTCCGGGTGGTCCCCGACGTAGGCGGCCTCGTGCGGGGCGAGGCCCAGGGCGTCGCAGGCGGCGAGGAAGGCGCCGGGCTCCGGCTTGGAGATTCCCAGCTCGGCGGCGCACAGGATGGCCTCGAAACGGTCGTGCACGCCAAGGACGCGCAGCTTGCGGTCCTGGACGGTGAGGCTGGAATTGGAGAGCACGGCGTGCCGGTGGGTGCCGGCGAGGGCGTCCAGGACCGGCAGGACGTCGGGGAAGAGGGACCAGGCGGCCTCGTAGTGCGTGACGTAGCGCTGGAACCAGTCGTCGGCCTCGGCGTCGGTCAGCTCGGGGCGGCCGAGGAAGACCCGGGTGCGGTCGCGGCGCTGTGTGACGAAGTCGACTTCGCCGGCCGAGAAGCGCGCCCACTGCTGGTCGGTGATCTCCCGCCAGCGCACCAGCGCCTCCTCGGCCGTCCCGTACCCGGCGAGGAGCCCCTCGGCGATCAGGTGGGCGCGCATGCCCTCGCGGTCGGCGGTGGTGTAGTCGAAGAGGGTGTCGTCCACATCCCAGACCACGGCGCGGATGCTCATGATCCGACGGTAGCGCCGCCGGGCCCGTCGTGTCCGGAGTACGGCGAAGGGGCGGCCCCGGAAGTCCGGGAGCCGCCCCTGAGGCGCGGGTGCGGTGCGCGGTCAGGCCGCGAGCCGCGCCAGGGCCGCGTCGATGCGGGTCAGCGCCTTCTCCTTGCCCAAAACCTCCAGGGACTCGAAGAGGGGCAGGCCGACCGTGCGGCCGGTGACGGCGACGCGGACGGGGGCCTGGGCCTTGCCGAGCTTGAGGCCGTGGGCCTCGCCGGCGGCCAGGACGGCCTCCTTCAGGGACTCGGGGGACGTCCAGTCGGCCGCGTCCAGCTTCTCGCGGGCGGTGCGCAGCAGGGCGTCCGAGCCCTCCTTCATCGCCTTGGTCCAGCTGGCCTCGTCGAAGACCGGCTCCGGCAGGAACAGGAAGTCGACGTTGTCGGTGATCTCGGAGAGGACCTTCAGGCGGGTCTGCGCGTGCGGCGCGATCGCCTGCCACTTCGCCTCGTCGAAGTCCTCCGGCGCCCAGGGGGCGACGGGGGCCTTCAGCCAGGGGCGGCAGCGCTCGGTGAAGTCCTTCACCTCGAGCATGCGGATGTGGTCGGCGTTGATCGCCTCGCACTTCTTCAGGTCGAAGCGGGCCGGGTTGGGCTGGACGTCGGTGACGTCGAAGGCCGCGACCATCTCCTCGATCGTGAAGATGTCCTGGTCGGCGGAGAGCGACCAGCCGAGCAGGGAGAGGTAGTTGAGCAGGCCCTCGGGGAGGAAGCCGCGCTCGCGGTAGAGGTTCAGGCTCGACTGCGGGTCGCGCTTGGAGAGCTTCTTGTTGCCCTCGCCCATGACGTACGGCAGGTGGCCGAAGGCGGGGATCTCCTTGGCGACGCCCAGCTCGATCAGCGCCTTGTAGAGGGCGATCTGGCGGGGGGTGGAGGAGAGCAGGTCCTCGCCGCGCAGGACGTGGGTGATCTCCATCAGGGCGTCGTCGACCGGGTTGACCAGCGTGTAGAGCGGGGCGCCGTTGGCGCGGACGATGCCGTAGTCCGGGACGTTCTCCGGGAGGTAGGTGATCTCGCCGCGGACCAGGTCCGTGAAGGTGATCGCCTCGTCGGGCATCCGGAAGCGGACGATGGGCTCGCGGCCCTGCGCCGTGTACTCCTCGACCTGCGCGTCGCTCAGGTCGCGGCAGTGGCCGTCGTAGCCCGAGGGCTTGCCGGCGGCGCGGGCGGCCTCGCGGCGGGTGTCCAGCTCCTCCTGGGAGCAGTAGCAGCGGTAGGCGTGGCCGGCGTCCAGGAGCTTCTGGGCGACGTCCCGGTAGACGTCCATGCGCTGCGACTGGCGGTACGGCGCGTGCGGGCCGCCGACCTCGGGGCCCTCGTCCCAGTCGAAGCCCAGCCAGCGCATCGAGTCCAGGAGCTGCTGGTACGACTCCTCCGAGTCGCGGGCCGCGTCGGTGTCCTCGATGCGGAAGACCAGCGTGCCCTGGTGGTGCCGGGCGAACGCCCAGTTGAACAGGGCGGTGCGGACCAGACCCACGTGGGGGTTGCCGGTGGGGGACGGACAGAAACGGACGCGTACGGGGGAGCCGGGTGCGCTAGCCACGCTTGACAACCTTGTTGGTGAGAGTGCCGATGCCTTCGATGGTGACGGCGACCTCGTCGCCGACGTTGAGGGGGCCGACCCCAGCCGGGGTGCCCGTGAGGATCACGTCGCCGGGGAGCAGCGTCATGGCCTCGGAGATGTTGACGATCAGGTCCTCGATGGAGTGGATCATCTCGCTGGTGCGGCCGAGCTGGCGCTGTCCGCCGTTGACCGTCAGCTGAATGGTGAGGTCGGCCGGGTCCAGGTCGGTCTCGACCCAGGGGCCCAGCGGGCAGGAGGAGTCGAAGCCCTTGGCCCTGGCCCACTGCTTCTCGCGGCGCTGCACGTCACGGGCGGTGACGTCGTTGGCGCAGGTGTAGCCGAAGATCACGTCCTTGACGCGTTCGCGCGGCACCTCGCGGCACATGCGGCCGATGACGACGGCGAGCTCGGCCTCGTGGTGCAGTTCCTCGGAGAAGGAGGGGTACTGGATGGCGTCGCCGGGGCCGATGACCGAGGTGGACGGCTTGAAGAAGGCGAACGGGGCGTCGGGCACCTCGTTGCCGAGTTCCCGGGCGTGCTCGGCGTAGTTGCGGCCGAAGGCGACGACCTTGTTGGGCAGGACCGGCGGCAGCAGCCGCACCTTGCTCAGGGGCACCTTGGTGCCGGAGAGCTCGAAGTCCGCGAACGGGATGCCCTTGATGATGTCGAGGACGAGCTGGTCCGGCTGGTCGCCCTCGACCGCGCCGAAGGCGACGTTCCCGTCGATGGAGAACCTGGCGATGCGCACGGGTTGCTTGGCCCCTCGCTGAGCTGGCTGGAGTCTGACGCTCCAGGCTAACGCGGCAAGGCGGGGGCGCCTCGCGCATGACCGCCTCCCTCTCGGGGTGGCGGTTCGTGGCGCGGGCGCCCTGGTGTTCCGTGCGGCCGGCTGAACGTGCCGCGGCCGGCCGGCGTACTACTCTGCGGCGGAGGCTCCGACGGGGATCTCCATGAGGATCGTGCGGCGGGGGTTGGCCGTCTGGGTGGGGAGCTCGACGGCGTGCTCCGGCAGCTCCGGCGTCTGCAGTTCGTCGGCGCCGTCGAGGTGGGCCAGCGTCGTGCGTCGCGGGTTGGCGATCTTGTGGAACATCAGCGTCGTCTTCACGGTTGTACGGAACCCTGTCGTGTCGGGGCGCCGGAGGGGCTGCAAGGAGCCCTGCGAGGGCGCGGGTTGTCGGTTTTGCCTTCTCTGTAAAGCGTCAGGCTAAACATGCGATTCCCCGCCTCCTTGACCGAGGCCCATGATCAGCGTGTGAGTTTGCTCACTTATCAAGGGTCAAACCGGTCAATTCAGGCTGGTGCCCCACCCAGACGAAACAGACATTGCCCACCTGAAGCCATCATTCCGCTCCTGATCATGTCGACTGGGACACCTTCCCGGGTCTGGCGAATCGCGGGCTTACGCCCGTTTTGCGGGTGATCATTTTCTACGTCCGGTGATCCGCCCCTCACGTGCTGTCACCTCTGTCACGGCGTGGTCCACGGGCCTTGTTGGAGATCCGGCACTGTGCTGGAATCTCACGGACCGCTGCGGGATCGAGCCGGTGCACAGGGGGCGCACACCAGCGCCGAGCGGCGGCGAGAAGGGGGAACCAGCGCCGGTCACTCACGACCACCACGGGGGCGTATTCAGGGCGCCCCTATGACGCCGACACCGTGCCCGACCGTTGACGCGGACGGGTGCCTGGTCCAGAGGTTGCGACGCTAGTGCAGGGACGTTTCAAGAGGGATGGCAGCGCTTCGGCGGAGCCGGAGCCGCAGCACGGCGGGACTGGCCCCAAGGCCGTCAGCTCCTCGCCCCAGCACGCCCAGAACCCGGGCCAGGCGCAGCCGAGCGACGGCAAGGACGGCGCCGGACGCCCCGGCCAGGGGGCGGCCTCCGCCGCGGCCGGCCAGCAGCCGCCCGCCAAGCCGGCCAAGGGCTCGACCGGCCCGGGCCCGCGAATAGCCCTGCGCAACTGGCGGATCTCGACCCGCCTGGTGTCGCTGCTCGCCCTCCCGGTGGTCGCGGCCACCTCGCTGGGCGCGATGCGCATCAGCCAGTCGATGGACGACATCCAGCAGCTCGACAACATGAAGCTGCTGACGGAGATGACCAAGCAGGCCACGGAGCTGGCCGCCGCGCTCCAGGAGGAGCGCGACCAGTCCGCCGGTCCGCTGGCGCACGGTTCGTCGTCCGGCGCGATCACCGTCAAGGGCGACCGCGAGCGGACCGACCGCGCCCGCAAGAACTTCCTCGACAGCTCCGAGGCGATCGACGCCGCCAGCAAGGACGGCAACCTCGTCGGCGTCCGCGACAGCCTGGTCGGCCTCGCCGGCGACCTGAACGACCTCGAGCGCATCCGGAGCAACGCCTACCAGGCCGAGGACAACTCGACCCAGACCGTCGAGGCCTACCACCGCCTGATCACCCACCTGCTCGACCTCTCGCAGGACATGGCGGAGGCGACCAGCAACCCCGAGATGATCCAGCGCACGCGCGCCCTGGCCTCCTTCTCCTCGGCCAAGGAGTACGCGTCCATCCAGCGCGCCGTGCTCGCCGCCGCGCTCCCCGCGAACACCACCGACAAGGCCGACCTCGCGGAGAACGACCGGCTCTACGCCGAGTCCGCGCTGCAGAGCCAGAAGTCCGAGATCCGCAGCTTCACCAGCATCTACGGCGACGGTGCCGAGGAACTCCTCAAGCCGATCTCCGAGGGCAACCCGGTGATCGAGTCCTCCGACGCCTACGCCGGTCGCGCACTCGCCAAGAAGGACGCCCTCGGCGGCCTGGACAAGCGGTCCTACCAGGACTGGCTGGACGACTCCTCCACCAAGATCCAGCAGATGAAGAACATCGAGCTGAAGCTGCTGGAGGACATGGAGCAGCAGGCCCGTGAGCTGCGCAGCGAGTCCGAGCGCGAGGCGATCATCTCGGGTGTCGTGATCCTGCTGGTGCTCGGTGTCTCCCTGGTCGGCGCCTTCGTGGTGGCCCGCTCCATGATCCGCTCGCTGCGCCGCCTGGAGGACACCGCGACCAAGGTCGCCCAGGACCGCCTGCCCGAGCTGGTCAAGCAGCTCTCCGAGACCGACCCGCAGGACGTCGACACCTCGGTGGAGTCGGTCGGCGTGCACTCCCGGGACGAGATCGGCCGTGTGGCCGCGGCCTTCGACGACGTGCACCGCGAGGCGGTCCGCCTCGCCGCCGAGCAGGCCCTGCTGCGGGGCAACGTCAACGCGATGTTCACCAACCTCTCGCGCCGCTCCCAGGGCCTCATCCAGCGTCAGCTCTCGCTCATCTCCGAACTGGAGTCCCGCGAGGCCGACCCGGACCAGCTGTCCTCGCTCTTCAAGCTCGACCACCTCGCGACGCGCATGCGCCGTAACGGTGAGAACCTCCTCGTCCTCGCCGGTGAGGAGCCCGGCCGCCGGTGGACCCGCCCGGTCCCGCTGGTCGACGTGCTCCGTGCCGCCGCCTCCGAGGTGGAGCAGTACGAGCGCATCGAGCTGGCCTCCGTGCCGACCACCGAAGTGGCCGGCCGGGTGGTCAACGACCTCGTGCACCTGCTCGCCGAGCTGCTGGAGAACGCGACCTCGTTCTCCTCGCCGCAGACCAAGGTCAAGGTCACCGGTCACGCGCTGCCAGACGGCCGGGTGCTGATCGAGATCCACGACACCGGCATCGGCCTCTCCCCCGAGGACCTCGCCGCGATCAACGAGCGGCTCGCCTCGCCGCCCACCGTGGACGTCTCCGTCTCCCGCCGCATGGGTCTGTTCGTGGTCGGCCGTCTGTCCCAGCGCCACGGCATCCGCATCCAGCTGCGTCCGTCCGACTCCGGTGGTACGACCGCGCTGGTCATGCTGCCCGTCGACGTCGCCCAGGGCGGCCGCAAGCCGCAGCCCAAGCCCGGCCAGCAGGGCGCCGGCAACGGCGGTCCGGCCGCGGCCCAGGCGGCCGCGGGTGTCGCGGCGGCCCGGCGCGGCGGCGGCCAGGGCGGCGGTGCCTTCGGCGGTGGCGGTGCCCTCGGCGCCGGTGCGCCGGGCGGCGGTCGGCTGGCCTCCGGGCAGGGACCGCGGGCCGCACTGCCCGGGCGTGACGCGGGCGGCCGTCCGGGTGCGCCGGGCGGCGCGCGCGGACCCCAGGCCCCCGCGGGACCGGGCGGGCAGAACCGGCAGGCCCCGGCCGGAGCCGGTGCCGGACAGGCACCCGGTGCACCGCAGGGCCTGCAGGCCGCGGGCATGAACGCGCCGCAGGGCGGCGCCTCGCAGGGCAACGCGCCGCAGGGCCAGGACATGTTCGGCGGCGGACGCGGCCCCTCGGCACCCGCGCAGCGCGGGAAGCGCCGGGGCAACGGCAACGGTGACGGCGACGCCGACCAGGGCCGTCGTCCGCAGCTGCCGCCGCGCGGCGGACCGCGGGCCGAGCTGCCCGGCGGCAACCCGCAGCCCCGCACGCCCAGCTGGAGCGACGAGAACGCGCAGCCGTCCGTGCCGCGCGGGGCGTCCAGGGAGGCGCGCGGCACGGACGGCTGCG
>MUMD01000175.1 GCA_002155895.1 Streptomyces rochei | reverse complement strand
CCCGGAAGGTCTGCCGGTGTCGACGGTCGCGATGACGGACACCCACGACCCGGTCGCCATGTGGCTGCGCGCCCGCACCCGTCCGTTCTACGACCGCGAAGCCCATGGTGCCGCCCCCGCCCCGGCGCCCGCGGGCGGGTACGGATACCCTCCGGCACAGGGCCGGTACTGACGGTTCCGCGACCCGCCCCGCTCCCGGTGGGAGGACATCTTCGCGCGTAGACGAAGGCGGTTGGCAGCACTGTGCCGTAGATGTCCCAACTCGTCCGCGTCCGGCCGCCGTTACCCACTGTCCGGATAACGGAACACCTCAAACAGCATCACGGTTGCGCATCCTTTCCCTGCCAAGTCTGGCTACAGATCGCCAAAGCGTTGAAGACTCCCGCAGCAAGGGGTGGCTGTTCGCCCCTGTGTACGACGGACTGATCACGCCGCTACAGCGGCAAGTGCGGGCCGGCTACCGCCGGTTGAGAGGGGTCCCTGCCAGATGACGGCACCATTGCACGAGCCGACCGCGGAAGCGGCCCCGAGTGCGGCCGAGGAGGCGGCGGTCGCCGGCGCCGAGGCCAAAGCGGTTCAGGGGCGCTCCCTCGGCCGCATCGCCTGGGAGCGCCTGAAGCGGGACAAGCTGGCCCTCACGGGCGGCATCGTCGTGCTCTTCCTCATCGTGGTCGCGATCCTCGCGCCCCTGATCACCTCGCTCTACGGCCAGGATCCCAACGAGTTCCACGAGGACCTGATCGACCCGCTGTTCGGCACCCCCACCGGCTCCCTGGGCGGCATGAGCGGCGAGCACTGGCTGGGCGTCGAGCCCGTCAACGGCCGCGACATCTTCGCCCGCATCGTCCACGGCGCCCGGATCTCGCTCCTGGTCGGCTTCCTGTCCGCCATCGTGGCCGTGATCATCGGTACCGTCCTCGGTGTCCTCGCCGGCTTCTTCGGCGGCTGGGTCGACGCCCTCATCAGCCGGGTCATGGACGGCCTGCTGGCCTTCCCGCAGCTGCTGTTCATCATCGCGCTGGTCTCGGTCATGCCGGACAGCATGCTGGGCCTCAGCGGCACCGGTGTCCGCCTGCTCATGATGATCCTGGTCATCGGCTTCTTCGGATGGCCCTACATCGGCCGTGTGGTCCGCGGCCAGACCCTGTCCATGCGCGAGCGGGAGTACGTCGAGGCGGCCCGGTCCCTGGGTGCCGGACGCTTCTACATCCTGTTCAAGGAACTGCTGCCCAACCTGGTCGCGCCGATCATCGTCTACACCACGATGATGATCCCGACCAACATCCTCACCGAGGCCGCACTCAGCTTCCTGGGCGTGGGCGTCAAGCCGCCCACCTCCTCCTGGGGGCAGATGCTGTCGAGCGCGATCGACTACTACAAGTCGGATCCCATGTACATGGTGATCCCGGGTGTGGCGATCTTCATCACCGTTCTTGCCTTCAACCTCTTCGGTGACGGCGTACGCGACGCGCTGGACCCGAAGGGCTCCCGCTGACCTGCCGTACCGCAAAGCGACCCGTGGCACCTGCACGGGGTCTCTCATCTAATCCGGAGGATCCGAGATCGTGACTACCCAACGCACCTCAGGGCGGCGCAAGCAGGCTTTGGCCGCTGCCGCAGTGGTCGCCGCGCTGCTGACCACGGCGGCGTGCGGCGGCGGCGGAGACGACAGCAACGGCGGCTCGAAGAACGGCGCGCCGGGCTTCGACGCGGCCAACAACAAGGTCGCCCAGGCCTCCGAGGCCAAGAAGGGCGGCACCCTGAAGTTCGCCAGCTCGCAGGACGCCGACTCGTGGGACACCACGCGCGGCTACTACGGCTTCATGTGGAACTTCTCCCGCTACTACAGCCGCCAGCTCGTCACGAACAAGACGGAGCCGGGCAAGGCGGGCGCCGAGGTCACCCCCGACCTCGCCACCGGTCTCGCGAAGGTCTCCGACGACGGCAAGACCTACACGTACACCCTGCGTGACGGCGTCACCTGGGAGGACGGCAAGCCGATCACCTCCAAGGACGTCAAGTACGGCATCGAGCGCGTCTGGGCGCAGGACGTGCTGTCGGGCGGCCCGACGTACCTCAAGGAGGTGCTCGACCCCAAGGACGAGTACCAGGGCCCCTACAAGGACAAGTCCAAGGACAAGCTGGGTCTGAAGGCGATCGAGACGCCGGACGACAAGACCATCGTCTTCAAGCTGCCCGAGGCCAACTCGGACTTCGAGGAGATGCTGGCGCTGACCTCGGCGTCCCCGGTCCGCCAGGACAAGGACACCAAGTCCAAGTACGGCCTGCGCCCGTTCTCCTCGGGCCCGTACAAGTTCGAGTCCTACAACCCCGGCAAGGACCTGACCCTGGTCCGCAACACCGAGTGGAAGCAGGAGTCGGACCCGGTCCGCAAGGCGTACCCGGACAAGATCACGATCAAGTTCTTCTCCAACGCCAACGACCTGGACGCCCGTCTCATCGCGGGTGACTACGACCTGGACCTCGCCCAGACCGGTCTGTCCCCGCAGGGCCGCACCACCGCCCTGAAGGAGCACAAGGCGAACCTGGACAACCCGGTCTCCGGCTACATCCGCTACGCGACCTTCGCGCAGAACGTGAAGCCGTTCGACAACATCCACTGCCGCAAGGCGATGCTCTTCGGCGCCGACCACGTCTCGCTGCAGACCGCGCGCGGCGGCCCGGTCGCCGGCGGCGACATCGGCACCAACATGCTGCCGCCGTCCGTCCCGGGTTCCGAGGGCCAGAAGTACGACCCGTACGGCATGGCCGGTGAGAACAAGAAGGGCAACATCGAGAAGGCCAAGGAAGAGCTGAAGGCCTGCGGCAAGCCCAACGGCTTCAAGAGCAAGATCGCGGTCCGGAACAACAAGCCGGTCGAGGTCGCCACCGCCGAGTCGATGCAGGCGTCGCTGAAGAAGGTCGGCATCGACCTGGAGATCGAGCAGTACGACGGCTCGCAGTACGCCAGCGTCGTCGGCAGCCCCTCCAACGTGGCCAAGAAGGGCTACGGCGTCATCATCATGGGCTGGGGCCCCGACTTCCCGTCCGTTCAGGGCTACGGTCTGCCGCTGTGGCACAGCGACTACATCCTCGACAGCGCCAACAACAACTTCGCGCTGATCAAGGACGAGAAGATCGACGGCCTGTTCGCCGACTACCTGACCGAGCTGGACGACGCCGGCAAGGCCAAGATCGCCACGGAGATCAACCACAAGGTGATGGAGGGCGCGTACTACCTGCCCTTCGTCTTCGAGAAGTTCATCAACTGGCGCTCGAACAACCTGGCGAACGTGTACACCACCGACGGCTACAGCGGTATGTACGACTTCGTCAACCTCGGCCTGAAGAACCCGAAGAAGTAACCGGCACACCCGCCGTACGGCACGAAAGGCAGGTGAAGGCCGGCGCGGCGTGACCGCGGGCCCGGGACGATCTCCTGGGCCCGCGGTCCGCAGCGGGCCGCACGCTGTGCTCGCTTACCTCATCAGGCGGCTGTTCGCCGCCGCAGTGATGCTGGTGGTCATCATCCTGGTGGTCTTCTGCATCTTCTTCCTCGTCCCCAAGTGGGCGGGCGTCGACATCGCCCTGAACTACGTGGGCAAGCAGGCCGGCCCCGACGCCGTCGAGGCCGTGCGGCAGAAGCTGAGCCTCGACGACCCGGTCGTCGTCCAGGCATGGGAGTTCATCAAGGGCATCTTCGCGGGGCGCACCTACGCCTCCGGCGGTGACGTGACCAACTGCTCCGCGCCGTGCTTCGGATACTCCTTCAAGACCGAGCAGGCCGTCTGGCCGGTGCTGACCGAGCGTTTCCCGGTGACCCTGGCCCTCGCTCTCGGTGCCGCCGTGCTGTGGCTGATCTTCGGCCTCGCCGCCGGTGTGCTCTCCGCCCTCAAGCGGGGCACCCTGTGGGACCGCGGCGCGATGATCGTCGCGCTCGCCGGCGTCTCCCTCCCCATCTACTTCACCGGTCTGCTCAGCCTGGCGATCTTCTCCTACGGCCTGGGCTGGATCAACGGCGAGTTCGTGCCCCTGGAGGACAGCCTCACCGGCTGGCTGGGCGGCATGATCCTGCCCTGGGTCACCCTGGCCTTCCTGTACGCCGCGATGTACGCCCGGATCACCCGGGCCACCATGATGGAGATCCTCGGCGAGGACTACATCCGCACCGCGCGCGCCAAGGGCCTGAGGGAACCGGTCGTCATCCGCAAGCACGCCATGCGGTCGACGCTGACCCCGCTGCTCACCATGCTCGGCATGGACCTCGGCGCCCTCATGGGCGGCGCGATCCTGACCGAGACCACGTTCAGCCTCCCCGGCCTCGGCCAGAAGGTCCTGGACGCGATCCAGAACCAGGACCTGCCGTTTATCCTGGGCGTCACCCTGATCACTTCTCTCGCGGTGCTGATCGCCAACCTCGTGGTGGACGTCCTGTACGCCGTGATCGACCCCCGAGTGAGGCTCGCATGACCGAACTCAGCAAGAGCGGAGCCGCCGTGGGCGAGCCCACCGGCACCTCGGCCGCGCCGAGCGCCTTCCTGGAAGTACGCGACCTCAAGGTGCACTTCCCGACCGACGACGGACTGGTCAAGTCCGTCGACGGGCTCAGCTTCCAGCTGGAGCGGGGCAAGACCCTCGGCATCGTCGGCGAGTCCGGCTCCGGCAAGTCGGTGACCTCGCTCGGCATCATGGGCCTGCACACCGCCGGCCAGTACGGCAAGCGCAAGGCCCAGATCTCCGGCGAGATCTGGCTGGACGGCACCGAGCTGCTCTCCGCCGACCCGGACCACGTGCGCAAGCTGCGCGGCCGGGAGATGGCGATGATCTTCCAGGACCCGCTGTCCGCGCTGCACCCGTACTACACGATCGGGCAGCAGATCGTGGAGGCGTACCGCATCCACCACGACGTGGACAAGAAGACCGCCAAGCGCCGCGCCGTGGAGATGCTGGACCGTGTCGGCATCCCGCAGCCCGACAAGCGGGTGGACAGCTACCCGCACGAGTTCTCCGGCGGTATGCGCCAGCGCGCGATGATCGCGATGTCGCTGGTCAACAACCCCGAACTGCTCATCGCGGACGAGCCGACCACCGCCCTGGACGTGACCGTCCAGGCGCAGATCCTCGACCTCATCCGGGACCTGCAGAAGGAGTTCGGCTCCGCGGTCATCATCATCACCCACGACCTGGGCGTCGTCGCCGAGCTGGCCGACGACCTCCTGGTGATGTACGGCGGCCGGTGCGTCGAGCGGGGCCCCGCGGAGAAGGTGTTCTACGAGCCCCGGCACCCCTACACCTGGGGTCTGCTCGGCTCGATGCCGCGGCTCGACCGCGACCAGCAGGAACGCCTCATCCCCGTCAAGGGCTCCCCGCCCTCCCTGATCAACCTCCCGTCCGGCTGCGCCTTCAACCCGCGCTGTCCGTACGCCGACGTGCCCAAGGACGACGTCACCCGCACGGTCCGCCCCGAGCTGACCGAGGTCGGCAGCAAGCACTGGGCCGCCTGCCACATGTCGCAGGAGCAGCGGGAGCGGATCTGGACCGAAGAGATTGCGCCGAAGCTGTGAGCGACGAAGCAAAGGCAAAGGCAGAGGACGAAGCGGTGACCATCCCCGCACAGAGCGACGGCTCGGCAGGCACTGCCACCCTCACCGAGGGTGCCGCCCGCGGCGAGACCCTGCTCAAGGTGACCGGGCTGCAGAAGCACTTCCCGATCAAGAAGGGCCTGCTGCAGCGTCAGGTCGGCGCGGTGCGCGCCGTCGACGGCATCGACTTCGAGGTCCGCTCCGGTGAGACCCTCGGCGTCGTGGGCGAGTCGGGCTGCGGCAAGTCGACCATGGGCCGGCTGATCACCCGGCTGCTGGAGCCGACCGCCGGCAAGGTCGAGTTCGAGGGCAAGGACATCACCCACCTCGGGGTCGGCGGCATGCGCCCGCTGCGCCGCGACGTGCAGATGATCTTCCAGGACCCGTACTCGTCGCTGAACCCGCGCCACACCATCGGCACGATCGTCAGCGCCCCCTTCAAGCTCCAGGGCGTCGAGCCCGAGGGCGGGATCAAGAAGGAGGTCCAGCGGCTGCTGTCGGTGGTCGGTCTCAACCCCGAGCACTACAACCGCTACCCCCACGAGTTCTCCGGCGGTCAGCGCCAGCGCATCGGCATCGCCCGCGCGCTCGCGCTCAACCCCAAGCTGGTCGTGGCCGACGAGCCGGTCTCCGCGCTCGACGTGTCGATCCAGGCCCAGGTCGTCAACCTCCTCGACGACCTCCAGCAGGAGCTGGGCCTGACGTACGTGATCATCGCGCACGACCTGTCCGTCGTCCGGCACGTCTCGGACCGGATCGCGGTGATGTACCTCGGCAAGATCATGGAGCTGGCCGACCGCGACCTGCTCTACAAGTCGCCGATGCACCCGTACACCAAGGCCCTGATGTCCGCGGTCCCGATCCCGGACCCGGCCCGCAAGGCCGCCAAGAGCGAGCGCATCCTGCTCAAGGGCGACGTGCCCTCGCCGATCTCCCCGCCGAGCGGGTGCCGGTTCCACACCCGGTGCTGGAAGGCGACGCAGATCTGCGCCACGACCGAGCCGCCGCTGAAGGAGCTGCGTCCCGGACAGCAGGTCGCCTGCCACCACCCGGAGAACTTCGAGGACCAGGCCCCGCAGGACGTCGTCCTGCTCTCCGACGCCAAGGAGGCGGCGGAGCTGGTGGCCGAGGACGCGCTCGCGGAGTCGGCCCGGACCTCGGCGGCGGTGGCCGCGGAGGTGGAGGCCGCGGAGACGGAAGCCGCACAGGCGGAGGCTCCGGAGGCCGAGGGCGACACCGAGGCCGCCGAGAAGGCCGCCGAGTCCGGGAAGAGGAGCACCGAGTCCGCGAAGCCGACCCCGGAGTCCGTGAAGACGGCTCCCGAGGACGGCGAGAAGAGCACCGGGACCCCGAAGAAGAGCACCGGGGACGCGGAGAGCACCGAGAGCGCCGAGAGTGCCGAGAGCGCCGACGAGGAGCCTCCCGCCAAGGAGAAGTGACCCCGCGGTGTCCCTGCCGCGCCGCCGAGCCCCCGCCTTCGTTTGCAAGGCGGGGGCTCAGCGGCAGGTGAGAATGGCAGGGTGTACGAGCAACTCTTCACCCCCACCGTCCAGCACACGCTCGACCTGGTCGGCATCTTCGTCTTCGCCATCTCCGGCGCGCTGCTGGCCGTACGCAAGAACTTCGACGTCTTCGGCATCGCCGTCCTCGCCGAGGTCACCGCGCTGGGCGGGGGGCTGTTCCGGGACCTCGTCATCGGGGCCGTGCCGCCCGCGGCCTTCACGGACCTCGGGTACTTCGTGACCCCGCTGTTCGCCACGGCGCTGGTCTTCTTCCTCCACCCCCACGTGGAGCGCCTGCAGACCGGCGTGAACGTCTTCGACGCGGCCGGCCTCGGCCTGTTCTGCGTCGCCGGCACCACCAAGGCGTACGACTACGGGCTGGGCCTGACCGCCTCCGCCTGCCTGGGCCTGGCCACCGCGGTCGGTGGCGGCGTCCTGCGGGACGTGCTCGCCAACGAGGTGCCCTCGCTGCTGCGCTGGGACCGCGACCTGTACGCCGTCCCGGCGATCGTCGGCGCCGCCATGGTCGCCGTGTGCATCCGCTACGAGGCCCTCACCCCGGTGACCAGCGGCCTCGCGGTGGTCACCGCCTTCGTCCTGCGCCTGCTCGCCCTGCGCTTCCACTGGCGGGCCCCGCGCGCCTGGAACCGGCGGTCGACGGTGGTCGAGGGGACCGAGGGCGCTACCGCTCGGGGACGTCCCTGACGAACACCACCGCGTCGATCGCGGGCAGGTGCCGCGGGTCGAGCGAGGCGTAGCCGAACCACGGGGACTCGCGCGGAGCGGGTGGTGTGTCGCCGAGGGCGGCGGCCAGCGACGCGGCGTCGACGAGGCAGCGGTCGTCCGGGAGGGCGTGCAGGAGCCCTTCGAGGGTCCCGGGCGGGGGTGTGCCCACCCCCCGGTGCCGGATGGTGCCGAGGGCCGTGGCCACGAAGGCGTACTCGCTGCCGAGCCGGGCGCTCACCAGGGCGCCGGCGCTCCACCACTCCACCGGCCCCTGCCACATGCGCATGCTGCTCTTCTCCCGCTGGAGATGGGCGTTCTGGGCGTGCACCAGCACCGGTCCGCGGCGGGCCAGGGCGAGGAGGTTGCCGGCCATCATCCGGTCCCGCAGGCCCAGCAGCCGGTTCATCCGGGCCGGCGAGGGGTCGGCCATCCAGTGGTGGTAGCGCAGCAGGCCGGTGGCGGTACGGCCGTACAGGCGCAGGCGCTCCCAGGCGTCCCGCGAGTCCGACGCGAGGAGCCGGGGCGTCTGCTCGTCGAGCAGCGACACCAGGTCGTCGGCGAGCAGGCGCAGCTCGCGGGCCTCGGCCGAGCGGCCGGCGGACCGGGCCGGGTCCGTCATCGCCGCGGGGTCCGTCCACCGGTCGTCGGTGCCGAGGAGCCGGTCGAGGTCGTCGGCGGTGCAGGGGAGGAGGTCCGCGTCGCCCCGGGCGGCGAGGGCACGGTGGAGGGCGGTGAGGGCCTGCCGGGGGCTCGCGGCGTGGGTGATCTCCAGCGGGCCGTCGAAGCCGGCGAAGCGCACCTGCTCGCAGGCGGGCCGGCCCTCGTTGTGGGCGCGCATCCAGCGTACGAGGGCCCGGTTGGCCGCCGAGGCGCCGAACCCGTGACTGAAGCCGCGCTCCATGACCTCGTCGAGGGTGCCCGCCCCTCGGGAGACGTAGTCGTCGACGACCAGTCCGGCCAGGCAGTCGCTCTCCAGCGCGATCGTCCGGTAGCCCTCCTCCTCGACCAGTCGCCGGAACAGTTCGTTGCGCACCTCGAGCAGGGAGTCCTCGCCGTGGGTCGGCTCGCCCAGTGCGAGCACCCGGGGGCGGGCCGGCAGCAGCTCCATGAGGGCGGCCGCCCCGACGGCACGGGCGGTGTCCTTGATGTCGATTGGCATACCTTCAACGCTATCGTTGAACTTTTGGTGTAAACCTGACCGCGATAACCTCCTGGTCCTATGGCGGCAAGGACCGGAAACCCTCAAAGCGACGGACACCTGAGGCCGGTCGATCTGGCGCGCGGGCACGGTCTGTCCACCCAGGCCGTCCGCAACTACGAGGAGTCCGGCATCCTCCCGGCCGCCGACCGCACCACCGGCGGCTACCGCCGCTACACCCCGCTGCACGCGCGGGCCCTCGCCGCCTTCCTGGCCCTGGTGCCGGGCCACGGGCACCGGACCGCGGCCTCGATCATGCGGGCCGTGAACCGGGACGCGCGCGGCGAGGCGTTCCGGATCATCGACGAGAGCCACGCCCAGCTGCTCACCGACCGGCAGACGCTGGGGGCGGTCGAGCGAGCGGTGCGCGACCTGGCGTCCGGAATGAGGGCGCGGGGGCCCGGCCGGGGCGGCGTGTTCATCGGGCCGCTGGCACGGGAGCTGGGCGTCCGGCCCGCGACGCTGCGCAAGTGGGAGCAGGCCGGACTGGTCCGCCCGCACCGCGACCCGCTGACCGGCTACCGGGTCTACGGCGAGGCCGAGGTGCGGGACGCCCGTCTGGTCCACCAGCTCCGGCGGGGCGGGTACCCGCTGGAGCAGATCGCGCCGGTGATCGACCAGGTGCGCGGGGCGGGCTCCCTGGAGTCGCTGGAGGCCGCCCTGCGGGAGTGGCACGACCGGGTCTCGGCCCGAGGGCGGGCGATGCTCGCGGGCGCCGCCGAACTGGAGGCGTACCTGCGGGAGCGTTCCTGAGACCTGGAGAAAAGCTACCGCTTAGTAATTGCGTGTTGTACCGTACAGCCATGCCAGAAGCAGCCTCCGCAGCGGCCACGCGGGCCACCATCGGCGACAGCGAGTTCGACCGGGACACCGCCCTCACCCGGCGCGCCCCCGGCGTCTACGACATCGACCTCTCGGCCGGCTGGACGATCATCAGTGCCGTCAACGGCGGCTATCTGCTGGCCGTCCTGGGCCGCGCGCTGGGGGACGCCCTTCCGCACGGCGACCCCTTCACCATCTCCGCGCACTACCTCACCGCGTCCCAGCCCGGCCCGGCGGTCGTGCGCACCGAGACCGTCCGGACCGGCCGCACCCTCTCCACCGGCCAGGCGTCCCTCTTCCAGTACGACGACGAGGGCAACGAGATCGAGCGCATCCGCGTCCTCGCCTCCTACGGCGATCTGGACGCGCTGCCCGACGACGTCCGCACCTCGGCGAAGCCGCCCGCGCTCCCGCCGATGGACCAGTGCTTCGGGGCCGAGGACGGTCCCGCCCCCGTCGACGGCAGCTCGGCCATCACCGACCGCCTGATGCTCAAGCTGGACCCCGCCACCCTGGGCTGGGCGCTCGGGCAGCCCTCCGGTCGGGGCGAGATGCGGGCCTGGTTCGGGCTCGCCGACGGCCGGGACGCCGATCCCCTCTCGCTGCTCCTCGCGGTGGACGCGCTGCCGCCGACCGCCTTCGAGCTGGGGCTGAAGGGCTGGGTGCCGACGGTCGAGCTGACCGTGCACGTGCGGTGCCGTCCGGCCCCCGGGCCCCTGCGCGTCGCCATCACCACCCGCAACCTCGCCGGCGGCTTCCTGGAGGAGGACGCCGAGGTCTGGGACAGCGCCGACCGTCTGGTCGCCCAGTCCCGCCAGCTCGCCCGGGTCCGCCTCGGCTGACCGGGGCCCTGCCCGGCCGAGGGGCGCCGGCGGAGACGCCGGCGCCCCTCAGTCCAGCCAGTGCCGGCGGCCGACGCTGATCAGCCGCATCTGACGCGCCGCGGTCTCCGCCGCGCGCCGGCGCTCCTCCTCCGGCGCCCCCGGAGCCTCCAGCGTCTCCAGGAACAGCGAGGCCGTGGCCAGCATCTGGTCCACGTACAGACCCGCGAGCATCAGCAGGTCGGCCTCGCTCCAGCCGCGCGACACCGGGTCCTTGGCCAGCTCGTCCTTCACCTCCCCGGCGAAGCGCGCCAGTTGCTCCCGTATGGCGTCCCGCACCGGCCGCACCCCGCCGTGCCGTTCCCGTGCGACGAAGCGCACGTGCGCCGGGTGGGCGGCCACATGACCGGCGATCAACTCCACCGCCCGCGCGATGCGTTCCGCGCTGTCCTCGTCCGGTGCCACGGTGGCCCGGATCATCGGGTGCAGGCTCCCCAGCGCCTCCTCGACGAGCGCCACGCCCAGGTCCGCCGTGGAGCGGAAGTGCCGGTAGAAGGCGGTCGGCGCGACGCCCACCGCGCGGGTGACCTCCCGCAGCCCCAGACTGCTCAGGCTCTGGTCCTCCAGCAGTACGAGCGCCGCGTCCAGCAGGGCCTGCCGGGTCTTCTGCTTCTGGGCCTGGCGAACGCCGGAGGTGTGACTCATGCCATGCAGTTAACAACTGTTCTCTGTAATTGAAAAGTCGTGGAGCGCGCTAGACTGGGAAGTCAGTGAACAAGTGTAACTACAAGCGTTCACCGAAGGTTGGGGGATCCGCTCCATGCTGTTTCTCGTCGCCGCACTCCTGCTCCTCGGCGTGGTCCTGGGCACCGTCGCCCACGCGCCGCTGACCTTCTCCGTCGCCACCGGCCTCCTCATCGCCGTCTGGCTCGGCGTCTTCGCGATCCGCGAACGGCACGGCCGCCGACGGAGCACCTCCGCCCACTGACGCACGGTCCACCGACGCACGGCAGGGAGAACACCATGCAGCTCACCGCACCGGCCGGCCGCCGAACCGGCATCCGGGACACCGACGGCATGGCCGTCGCCTCCTTCGTCCTCGGACTGCTCGGCCTGCTCGTCCTCAACGTCGTCCTGGGCCCGATCGCCATCGTCCTGGCGAGCCTGGCCCTGTGGCGGGGCACCGCCCGCCGGGGCCGGGCCCGCCTCGGACTCGGCCTGGGCGTCGCCGACCTGGTCGTCCTGGCGGCGTTCATGTCCGCGGACAACACGATGTCCTGGAGCCTGTGAGCCACCGCACCACCGCGTCCCGGCTGCTCGGCGACGAGGCCAACCTTGGTCTGAGGCCGGGCGGGAGCGCCCCGTAGAATCGGGCTCACCATGGCTTACCTCGACCACGCCGCGACCACCCCGATGCTCCCCGAGGCGGTCGAGGCACTCACCGCGCACCTGAGCGCCACCGGCAACGCCTCCTCCCTCCACGCGTCCGGCCGCCGCGCACGGCGCACCGTCGAGGAGGCCCGCGAGACGCTCGCCGAGGCCCTCGGCGCCCGGCCCAGCGAGGTGGTCCTCACCGCCGGCGGCACCGAGGCCGACAACCTCGCCGTCAAGGGCCTGTACTGGGCCCGCCGGGACGCCGACCCGGCCCGCACCCGGGTCCTGGCCAGCCCCGTCGAGCACCACGCCGTCCTCGACGCCGTCCACTGGCTCGGCGAGCACGAGGGCGCGACCGTCGAGTACCTGCCGGTCGACGCCCACGGACGCGTCCACCCCGAGGCGCTGCGCGAGGCCATCGCCCGCGACCCCGGCGACGTGGCCCTGGCCACCGTGATGTGGGCCAACAACGAGATCGGCACGATCATGCCGGTCCGTGAACTCGCCGACGTGGCCGCCGAGTTCGAGGTGCCGCTGCACGCCGACGCGGTCCAGGCGATCGGTCAGCTCCCGGTCGACTTCGCCGCCTCCGGGCTCGCCGCGATGACGGTTTCCGGCCACAAGATCGGCGGCCCCTACGGCATCGGCGCGCTGCTGCTCGGCCGTGAGTACAGCCCCGTACCGGTCCTGCACGGCGGCGGCCAGGAACGCCACGTCCGCTCCGGCACCCTCGACGTCCCCGCCATCGCCTCCTTCGCGGTCGCCGGACGCCTCGCCGCCGGGCAGCGCGAGTGGTTCGCCCGGGAGATCGGCGCCCTGCGCGACGCCCTGGTCGACGCGGTCCGCGCGGCGGTGCCGGACGCGATCCTCGGCGGCGACCCGGCCCCGGAGGGCCGCCTGCCCGCCAACGCCCACTTCACCTTCCCGGGCTGCGAGGGCGACTCCCTGCTCCTCCTGCTCGACGCCCAGGGCATCGAGTGCTCCACCGGCTCCGCCTGCACCGCGGGCGTCGCCCAGCCCAGCCACGTCCTGCTGGCCACCGGCACCGACCCCGACCTGGCCCGCGGCACCCTGCGCTTCTCCCTCGGCCATACCTCCACCGAGGCCGACGTCGAGGCCCTCGCCAAGGCCATCGGCCCGGCGGTGGAGCGGGCGCGGGCGGCGGGGCTCAGCTAACCGACGCCGGGGTCAGGCGCTCTTCGAGGCGCCGGGGGAGGGGGCGCTCGTCGCCGCCCGCCGCACCAGCTCCATGTACCGGTCCCAGTCCCAGTGCGGCCCCGGATCCGTGTGGTCGGTGCCCGGGACCTCCACGTGCCCGATGATGTGCTCGCGGTCCAGCGGTATGTCGTACCGCGCGCAGATCCCCGCCGTCAGCCGCGCGGAGGCGGCGTACATCGCGTCGGTGAAGTCCTGCGGGCGGTCCACGAACCCCTCGTGCTCGATGCCGACACTGCGCTCGTTGTAGTCGCGGTTGCCCGCGTGGTACGCCACGTCCAGCTCGCGGATCATCTGGGTGACCCGGCCGTCCTGCCCCACGATGTAGTGCGTGGCCGCCCGGTGCGACGGGTCCTGGAACGCCTTCACCGCGCTCGCGAAGCTGCCCTGGGTGACATGGACGATCACCATGTCGACGCCGAAGTCGTCGGGCCGGTCCGCCCGCCGCCAGTTCTGGTCCGAGGCCGCCACCCAGCGGGCCGCCGCGTAGTCGACCGCGCCCTCCTCGCGGGGCCGCTCCACCCCCGGCACCCGCCACCACAGGCGCGCCAGCTCGTCGCGCGCCAGCACGGCGGTGCCCACCGCCGCGGCGGTGCCGCCGACGAGCAGTGCCCGGCGGCCGATGCGCCGGTCCCCGTCCCGGGACCCGCCGCCGGCCGCGCCTGTGGAATCGTGCTTCGCCCCCATGTGAGCGTGAACGCATACTCGCGCGCTCCGGTTCCCGCCTCCCCGTACCCTGGAGGGGTTATGACTGACACCCCGCAGCGCACCCGTCCCCTCCGCGTCCTCGCCGCCATGTCGGGCGGCGTCGACTCCGCCGTCGCCGCCGCCCGCGCCGCCGAGGCGGGGCACGACGTGACCGGCGTCCACCTCGCGCTCTCCGCGAACCCGCAGTCCTTCCGCACCGGCGCGCGGGGCTGTTGCACCATCGAGGACTCGCGGGACGCCCGCCGCGCCGCGGACGTCATCGGCATCCCCTTCTACGTGTGGGACCTCGCCGACCGCTTCCGGGAGGACGTGGTCGAGGACTTCGTCGCCGAGTACGAGGCCGGCCGCACCCCGAACCCGTGCCTGCGCTGCAACGAGAAGATCAAGTTCGCCGCGCTGCTCGACAAGGCCCTCGCGCTCGGCTTCGACGCCGTCTGCACCGGCCACTACGCCCAGGTGATCCTCCGCGAGGACGGCACCCGCGAGCTGCACCGCGCCTCCGACATGGCCAAGGACCAGAGCTACGTCCTCGGCGTCCTCGACGACCGGCAGCTGGCCCACGCGATGTTCCCGCTCGGCGACACGGTCACCACCAAGGACGAGATCCGCGCCGAGGCCGAGCGCCGGGGCCTCGCGGTGGCCAAGAAGCCCGACTCGCACGACATCTGCTTCATCGCCGACGGCGACACCCAGGGCTTCCTCGCCGACCGTCTGGGCAAGGCGGAGGGCGACATCGTCGACGAGGCGGGCAACCGGCTCGGCACCCACGAGGGCGCCTACGGCTACACCATCGGCCAGCGCAAGGGCCTGAGGATCGGCACCCCGGCCCCCGACGGCAAGCCGCGCTACGTCCTGGACATCTCCCCGGTGACCAACACCGTCACCGTCGGCCCGGCCGAGGCCCTGGACGTGGACGCCCTGCGCGCGATCAAGCCCCGCTGGTGCGGTGCCGCCCCGACCGGCCCCGGCACCTACACCGCACAGCTGCGCGCCCACGGCGGCGAGACCGAGGTCCGCGCCGAACTGGTCGACGGGACTCTGGAGGTGACGTTCACCGAGCCGGTGCGCGGCGTCGCTCCCGGCCAGGCGATCGTGCTGTACGACGGCACGCGCGTGGTGGGGTCGGCGACCATCGCGTCCACCACGCGCGCGACGGCGGGAGCGGCCTGAGACCGAGGGGAGGCGAACCGTCTTCCCCGGTCACCGCGCCTCCGGTCACCGCGCGAGGAACTCCGTCAGCACCGGCGCCAGCACGCCCGGCTCCACCATGTGGGTCTGCCCCTCGACGATGCGGTAGCTCCCGTCGGGGGCCGCGTCCGCGATCGCGCGGGCGGCCTCGTGCCACCAACGGTCGCTCGCGCCGCCCGCGAGGGCCAGCAGCGGACAGGCGATCGAGGCGATCTCGGACCGCGGCACCCGGTTGTCGCCCATCACCGCGTCGTCGTACGCCAAACTCGGGGCCACCGACTCCATCCCGGCCCACATCGGCGACCGGCGGGCGCCCTGGATCATCTCCTCGCCCAGTCCGGCCAGACGCAGGAACAGCTCCACCGCGTCCCCGTGCCGGCCCTGCCCGAGCGCCTCGGTCAGCCGCTCCCGGTACTCCGCGCCGGCCCGCGCGGTGGCGTCGTCCATGGCGTACGGCACCTCGTACACGGCGACCCGGCGCACCGGCAGCCCGCTCGCCGCGGCCCGCAGCGCCAGGGCGCCGCCCGACGACACCCCGAACAGCGACGCCTCGCCGCCCAGCGCGTCGATCAGCGCCGCCAGGTCCTCGACCTCCCGCTCCACCGCGTAGGGCGCCGTGTCTCCGCTCTCGCCGCGTCCCCGGCGGTCGTACACGGTGACGTCGAAACGGTCCGCCAGCGCGGCGGCCAGCGGCGCCATCGTGCCGCCCGTCGACAGGGCGCCGCTGACGAGCACGACCGTCGGTCCCCGCCCCGAGCGCGTGTAGGCGATCCGGGTGCCGTCACGTGAAACAGTCGTTGTCTCCATGCCTGTGCAGACTGCCGCACGGCACGCGTCCGATCGTTCAGGACACCTCGACGTCGTAGAAACAGAGGTGATCCTTGATCTCCGCCACCTCGGGCTTCGGGTCCGGGTACGCCCAGACCAGGTCCGGCGCCCCGGGCAGCGACCAGTAGGACGCGTCCCCCTTGAACGGGCAGTGGGTGGTCGTGCCGGACGGCGTCAGCAGGTCCAGCCGCACGTCCCCGGCCGGGATGTAGTACCGGTCGGGACAGCCCGTCTCGCGCAGCACCAGCGCCGCGTCGCTCTCCGCCAGCACCCGGCCGTCGCGCACCACGCGCACGTGCCGTTCGCTCGGCTCGACGGTGATGCGGTGTCCCTTGAGTCCCCTGAGTCCCTTGGTCACGATCGTCCTCCCGGTGGCAGTGGTGTCGCTCACTACAGCGTGCCCGCAGGCCGGGTTCTTCCCCTCCGGGCCGGGCCGTACGGTGGAGGCCATGAACATCTGCGTCTTCCTCTCCGCCGCCGACCTCGACGAGCGCTACACCCGCCCCGCGCGGGAGTTCGCCGAACTGCTGGGCAAGGGCGGTCACACCCTCGTCTGGGGCGGCTCCGACGTCGGCCTGATGAAGGTCGTCGCCGACGGCGTGCAGGAGGCCGGGGGACGTCTGCTCGGCGTCTCGGTCGACTTCCTGGCGGCCAAGGCCCGCGAGGGCGCCGACGAGATGGTGATCGCCCGGGACCTCGCCGAGCGCAAGCGGTTGCTGCTGGAGAAGGCCGACGCCGTGGTCATCATGGTGGGCGGCACCGGCACGCTGGACGAGGCCACCGAGATCCTGGAGCTGAAGAAGCACGGGCACACCGACAAGCCGGTCGTCCTGCTCAACACGGCGGGCTTCTACGACGGCCTCAAGGAGCAGTTCCGCCGCATGGAGGACGAGGGCTTCCTGCCCCGCCCCCTCACCGAGCTGGTCTTCTTCGCCGAGGAGCCGGTCGGCGCGCTCGCCTACCTGGAGGAGAGCCAGGGCATCGAATGAGCCACCGGTGATGCGAGCATGGCGGGCATGGCTACACATGTGATCACCGGAGCCGGCTCCGGTGATCACATGTGTAGCC
>MUMD01000174.1 GCA_002155895.1 Streptomyces rochei | reverse complement strand
GCCCACCACCCCCTCTTCCAGGTGGTACTGGCGCTGCGCAGCACCGCTCCGCGGCGGGCGGACGGCGAGGGCGCGCCGGCGCTGCCGGGCGGGCTGACCGTGAGCGGGGTCGGCGGCTCGGCGGCGACGGCGGCCAAGGTCGACCTCGGGTTCTCGGTGACGGAGCGCCGGGCCGCGGACAACACCCCCGACGGCGTGTCGGGCGTCCTCGACTTCCGGACCGATCTGTTCGACCACGGCACCGCGCAGGCGCTGGTGGACCGCTTCGTGCGGGTGCTCGCCGACGCGGCCGCCCACCCGGACCGGCCGCTGAGCCGCATCGACGTCCTCGGTCCGCGCGAGCGGCACCGGGTCGTCGAGGAGTGGAACGCCACCGCGAAGGGCCTCGCCCCGGCCACCCTGCCGGACCTGTTCGAGCGGCACGTGCGGGAGCGTCCCGACGCCGAGGCGGTGGTCCTCGGCGACGAGTCCCTGACCTACGCCCGGCTGAACGCGCGCGCCAACCGGCTGGCGCGGCTGCTGGTGGAGCGGGGCGCGGGCCCCGAGCGGCTGGTCGCGCTGGCCCTGCCCCGCTCCGTCGAACTGCCCGTCGCCGTCCTCGCGGTGGCCAAGACCGGCGCCGCCTACCTGCCGCTGGACCCGGCCCACCCGGCGGAACGCATCGCCGGCACCCTGGACGACGCTGCGCCGGTCGCCCTCCTGACCACGGCCGAGGTCGCCGCGGGCCTGCCGGACACGGACGTGCCCCGGATCCTGCTGGACGAGGAGCCCGCGGCGGACCGGGACCCGGGGAACCTGGACGACGCCGACCGCCTGGCGCCGCTGCTGCCAAGCCACCCCGCGTACGTCATCTACACCTCCGGCACCACCGGCCGCCCCAAGGGCGTCACCGTGACGCACACCGGGCTGCCCGGCCTGCTGGACATCTTCACCTCGCAGCTGGGCGTCGTACCCGGCAGCCGCGTCCTGCACCACCTGTCGCCCGCCTTCGACGGCGGGTTCTGGGAGCTGGCGATGGGTCTGCTGACCGGCTCCACCCTGGTCGTCGCCGAACCCGGCACGGTCCCCGGGCCCGCCCTCGCGGAGCTGGCGGTGCGCCACCGGGTCACCCACGCGGCGATCACGCCCGCGGTGCTCCAGCTGATCCCCGAGGGGGCGCTGCCCGCCGCGATGACGCTGGTCGTCGCCGCCGAGACCTGCCCGCCCGAACTGGTCGAACGCTGGTCCGCCGGGCGCCTGATGCGCAATTCGTACGGGCCGACGGAGACCACGGTCTGCGCGACCATGAGCGCCCCGCTGGCGGGCGCGGTCGTCCCGCCGATCGGCTCCCCCGTCGCCGACACCGCCGGCTACGTCCTGGACGCCGCCCTCCAGCCGGTGCCGCCGGGCGTGCCCGGTGAGCTGTACGTGCGCGGCCCCGGCCTGGCCCGCGGCTACCTCGGCCGGCCGTCGCTGACCGCGAGCCGCTTCGTGGCGAGCCCGTTCGGTCCGGCGGGCAGCGTGATGTACCGCACCGGCGACCTGGTCCGGCACACCGCGGACGGCGACCTGGAGTACCTGGGCCGCACCGACAGCCAGGTCAAGCTGCGCGGCATGCGCGTCGAGCCCGCCGAGATCGAGGCGGTGACGGCCCGTGAGCCCGGCGTGGCGCAGGCGGCGGTGCTGGTCCGCGAGGACGCCCCCGGCGACCGCCGTCTCGTCGGCTACGTCGTGCCGGACGCGGGGGCCGCCGTGGACACCGCCGCGCTGCGGCAGCGGCTGCGCGCCTCACTGCCCGAGTACATGGTGCCCGCCGCCCTCGTCGTCCTGGACGCGTTGCCGCTCACCTCGAACGGCAAGCTCGACCACCGCGCCCTGCCGGCGCCCGAGTACCGCAGCGTCGAGGGCCGCTCCCCGCGCACCCCGCGCGAGGAGACCCTGTGCCGGCTCTTCGCCGAGGTCCTCGGCCTGGACCTGGTCGGTCTCGACGACGGCTTCTTCGACCTGGGCGGCCACTCGCTGCTCGCCGTCCGGCTCGTGGAACGGGTCCGCGCCGAGCTGGGCGAGGAGCTGGGCGTGCGCGACCTGTTCGCCGCGCCGACCGTCGCCGACCTCGCGGTGCGGCTCGCGGCGCGCGGCGGCCGGGAGCCGATGGAGCGCCTGCTCCCGCTGCGCGCCGCCGGCACCGGACGTCCGGTGTTCTGCGTCCACCCCGGTTCCGGCATGAGCTGGTGCTACTCGGGCCTGGTACGTCACCTGCCGGCCGACATCCCGGTCTACGGCGTCCAGGCAGCCGGCCTCGACGGCGACGGCCGGCTGCCCGCCACGCTGGAGGAGATGGCCGCCGAGTACGCGGACCTGATCCAGGAAGCGCAGCCCGAGGGGCCGTACCGGCTGCTCGGCTGGTCGCTCGGCGGCAACGTGGCCTTCGCCATGGCGGGCGAGCTGCGCGCCCGCGGACAGGAGGTGGAGCTGCTGGCCTTCCTGGACGCCTATCCGCGCCAGGCGGGCTCGGGCCCTCAGACCCCGCTGGCCGAGGTGTTCGCGCACAACCTGCGCGACGCCGGGTTCGCCGTCACCGAGGAGGAACTCACCGGCGGCCGCTTCCCCTCCGCCCGCTACCGGGCGTTCCTGAACGCCGCCGGCGACCCGATGGGCCGCCTCGACGAGGACGAACTGGCCGCCGTCCTCCAGGTCTTCATGAACAACGCCGGCCTGATGCGCGGCCACACCCCCGGCACCTACGACGGCGACGTGCTGGTGCTCGCGGCCGAACGGGCGGACGCCGACAAGCTGGCCCGCCGCGGCGCCGAGTCCTGGCGCCCGCATGTGACGGGCCGGATCGAACGGGTCGGCGTCGACGCCGACCACCTCGGGCTCGTGCAGTCCGACGCCGCCCTCGCCGTCGTCGGCCGTGCCCTGGCCGAACGCCTGGGCCGGGAGGCCGGTCCCGCGCATCCCGCATCCCCTCCGACCGAAGGAGTCACCGCCATGAGCCCCTCGTCCGAGGTCGCCTGACGCCATGCCTGTCATCACCGTCAACGACATCAGGATCAACTACTACGACAGCGCGCCGCCCGGGGGTGAGCGCTCGGCGCCCGCCGTGCTGCTCGTCATGGGCTCGGGCGGCAGCGGCCGGGCCTGGCACCTGCACCAGGTGCCCGCCCTGGTGGCCGCCGGCTTCCGGGTGATCAGCTTCGACAACCGGGGCATCGCCCCCAGCGAGGAGTGCCCGGGGGGCTTCGGCATCGACGACCTGGTCGCCGACACCGCGGCCCTCATCGAGGAACTGCGCCTCGGCCCCTGCCAGGTGGCGGGCATCTCCATGGGCGCGCACATCGCCCAGGAGCTGGCACTGTCCCGGCCCGACCTCGTCGACCGGCTGGTGCTGATGGCGACCCGGGCCCGCCCGGACGCCCTGCGCGACGCGCTGTGCCGCGCGGAGATGGAACTGTACGACCAGGGTGTCCGGTTGCCCGCCGCCTACGAGGCGGTCGTCCAGGCCATGCAGAACCTCTCGCCCCGCACCCTCGACGACGACCGGCAGGCCCGCGACTGGCTCGACGTGCTGGAGCTGACCCGGGTCTCCGGGGCGGGGCACCGGGCCCAGCTCGGGGTGGGCGTGATGCCCGACCGGCGCGAGGCCTACCGCGGCATCCGGGCCGCAACCCGGGTGATCGCCTTCCAGGACGACCTGATCGCCCCGCCCCACCTGGGCCGGGAGGTCGCCGACGCGATCCCCGGCGCCGAGTACGAAGTGGTGCCCGACTGCGGGCACTACGGATACCTCGAGTCACCGGACGCGGTGAACAAGAGCCTCGTCGAATTCCTGCGCCGGTGAAGGAGAACGCGTTGAAGACCGAGTCAGAGGCCGCCCTGACGCCCGCCGACCGGCACCTCGTCGGGCTGGCCCTGGAGGTGTGCCCCGGCTTCGCCCCCGGTGAGGTCGTCTACCGCAGCCGCACCTCCCTGGTGGTCGGGGGCACTCTGGACGGGGTGGAGGCGCTGGCCAAGGTGCGCACACCCGACTGGCGGCGCCAGTGCCTGCGCGAGATCGACACGTACGACCTGTTCGACGCGGTGCCCCCGCCGGTGCCGGTGCCACGGCGGTTCGCCTCCGACAAGGAGCGCGCCGTGCTGGTCATGGAGCGGCTCGCCGGGGAGGTGCTGGCGCCGGACCGGTTCCCGGTCACGCCCGTCTCCCCCAAGGACCTGGCCGGGGTGCTGGCGGCCGTGGAGCGGCTGCGGCACTGGCGGCCCGCGCCGGCCGAGGGCTGGTCGGTGGACTACCGGGGGATGCTGGACGGCGTGCGCGCCCAGGGTGTCTTCGACGACGAGCACTGGACCTCGCTCCTCAGGCTCCTGGAACTGTCCGGACCGCCGCGCGAGTTCGGCCACGGCGACCTGGTGCTGGCCAACGTGGTCCGCAGCCGGGGCCGGGAGGTGCTGATCGACTGGGCGAGCAGCGCCCTGTACCTGCCCTGCCTCGACCTCGCCCAGCTCTGGATGCTGCTCGGGGACGTGCCCGGTGCCCGGGCGCGGATCGAGGTGGCGGTGGCCGAACGCGCCGACGAGCGGGACGGGATGATGCCGTTCCTGGTGAACCTGACGCTGCTGCTCTACCGCGAGCGCCGTGCCCACCGGCGTTTCACCGACGACGCCTCGCGGGCCCGGGCGGTACGGCTCGACGCCGCCTGGGACCTGACCCGGCACCGTGTCCGGCAGTGCCTGGCGACGGCCGGCTGACCGGCACACGGCACACGCGAAGGGGCCTCCCGGTGAAATCACCGGGAGGCCCCTTCGCGTGTGGGGGTTACTGGATGAGCAGCTGGTGGCTGGCCAGCTCCCGGTAGAGGGGGCTGGTGCCGGTCAGTTCCTCGTGGCGGCCCGCGGCGACGACCTCGCCGTGTTCCAGGACGACGATCTGGTCGCTGTCCACGACGGTGGAGAGCCGGTGGGCGACCACGAGCAGGGTCCGGTCGGCGGTGACGGTGCCGATGGCCTCCCGCATCAGGGCCTCGTTGCGGGCGTCGAGGTTGCTGGTCGCCTCGTCGAGCAGCATGATCGGCGGCGCGGCCAGGAAGGTGCGGGCCAGGGCGAGCCGCTGCCGTTCGCCGCCGGACAGCAGGACGCCGCCCTCGCCGACCTCGGTGTCCAGGCCCTGCGGCGCCCGCTCGATGACGCTCAGGAGGTTGACCGAGCGCAGCACCTCGCGCATGTCGTCGTCGGTGGCGTCGGGTGCCGCGAGGGACAGGTTGTCGCGGACGGTGCCGGCGAGGACCGGCGCCGACTGCTCCACGTAGCCGAGGCGCCGGCGCAGGTCTCGGCGCGGCAGGTCGCGTACGTCCGTGCCGCCGACCCGCACCACGCCGGAGGTTGCGTCGTAGAAGCGTTCCACCAGGGACAGCAGGGTGGACTTGCCCGCTCCGGAGGGGCCGACCAGGGCGGTGCGGGTGCCGCGGGGGACGGTGAGGGACACGTCCCGCAGGACCGTCTCGCCGTTGTCGTAGCCGAAGCTGACCCGGTCGAACTCGATGGCGGGCGGCACTCCGGCACCGGCGTCGGCTGCGGGTTCGGGCCGGGTCCGCTCCCGCACGGTCAGCGTCCTGGCGGCGGCGCTGTCGGTCTCCTGCGGCAGGTCCACCATCTCCTCGATGCGCTGGAGGGCGCCGAGTCCGGACTGGAGCCGGGAGTAGGCGGTCAGCGCGCGGCCGAGCGGGAACCAGAGCATGAACAGGAACAGGACGAACGCGACCATGTCACCGACCTGGATGGCGCCGCTGGCCACCCGGGCGCCGCCCAGGCCGAGGACCACGAGGAAGGCCACCTGGATGGTGGTCGACGTGATCGGGTTGATCATCGCCTGGAGCCGGGCGATGCGCATGCCCGCGCGGTACGCCTCCTGGGCGTAGCCGTCGACGGCGTGCCCCTCGCGTTCCTCGGCGCCGCTGGCGCGGATCGTGCGGACGGCGGAGATGGCGCGCTCCACGGCGGACGTCATCTCCCCGATGCGGTCCTGGGCGTCGCGGGAGGCCCCGCGCACCCTGCGGGAGAGCCCGACGACGGCGAGGACGCCGAGGCCCAGGCCGAGGGCGGTGGCCGCGAACAGGGTGGGGTCGATCAGGCACATCATGAGCGCGGAGCCGCCGACCATGACGACGTTGGTGACGGTGTCGAACAGGCCGGAGGTGACCACCGCGCGCAGCATCGTGGTGTCGGCGCCGACCCGGGAGAGCATGTCGCCGGTCCGGCGCCGGTCGTACTCGGTGATGGGCAGCCGCAGCAGCCGGGCCACCAGTCGGCGGCGGGCGGTCAGGACCAGCCCTTCGGCGGCCCGCTGGAGCAGGTAGTCGCGGACCCCGCCGAGCACGGCGACGACGATGAGGACGCCGACGAGCAGGGCGACCAGCCGGCCCACCGGCCGGTCCGCCTCGATGTCGGTGAGCACGTCGCGGGTGAGCACCGGCTGGCTGAGGGTGAGCAGGGTCACCGCCAGCGAGAGCACCGCGACGATCCCCAGTGTCGGCCAGTAGCCCTGGAGATACGGGAACAGGGAGCGCAGTCCGACCTTCCGGGCGCACGGGGCCGGTGGCCCGGGTTCCGGCACGCTCTTCGCCCCGGTTTCCGGAGCGGGCGGTCGCTCCCTGGTCTGCGTGCTCGTCATCGGACTCCTACTCCTGTTTCACTGCTGGGGCTTCGCCGGTCAGGCGGGCTGTGGCGCTTCTCCGAGCACGTAGCCGTCGGCCGGGCGCAAGGCGCGGGAGCGGCGCAGGTCGGTCAGTACGAAGGTGCGCTGGAGCCAGCGGTCGGTGCCGTCGTAGCGGGGGGTGAACTCGGTGCGGCCGTGGACGGTGACGCGGTTGTCGACGATCGCCAGTTCGCCCGGTACGAGGCGGTGGGTGGTCGCGGTGGCGTCGAAGCGGTCCTGGAGCTCCCGCAGGGCCTCGGCGGCGCGTTCGGTGACGGGTTCGGTGGCCGCCAGGTCCACCCGGAGGTCGGGGTCCGAGGGGTCGCCGAGGAGGACGGGGCCGGCGGCCTCGCCGGGTCCGCTCAGGTTGAAGGAGGGCGGGGGCGCGGTGATGAACTCCGGTGCCCACAGGGCGTCCACGGTACGGTCGGAGAGCAGCGGGAGCACCCGCCGGATGCAGGCGGTCCGCAGGCCCGCCCGGCCCGTGGGGTCGGCCCGCAGGCACAGCAGCATCACGAAGTCGGGGCGGTGGTCGTGGAAGGCGTTCTCGTTGTGGAACGTCAGCAGGGTGGAGCCGGCGTTGCCCTGGAACTCCTCCATCCCCGGAACGGGGACGACGTCCTGGACGAGGGCCCCGTTCTTCTCCGGACGGAACGCGCCGGGGTCGCCCAGTCCGCAGGCCACCGTCAGCAGCACGGCGGCGCCCAGCGAGGGCTCGCGCTGCACGGAGCCGTTGACCGCCGGGGTCGGCGGCAGCCCCATGGAGTCGACCGGCAGTCCCCGCAGCAGCATGCTGCCGTCCGGTCCCGAGTCCCGGCGGAACTCGGAGAGTTTCTTGCGCAGGGTCGCGGGCCATTCGTGCCAGGCGTTCCTGGCCGCCTCGACCCATTCGGCGTCGTCGGGCCGCCCGGTCGCCTGTGTGGCGAGTTTCCAGGCTATTTCCTCGACGAGTTCCGCGTCCGACTGGTTCAGCGTCACGTCGTAGCGCGGCGCCGACCGCGCGGCATTCGCAGCCATTGTCAGAGCCTCCGTCGGCAGTCATTTTGTGTGCACTCGTGACGCTATGGGCCGCCGTTATCGGCCGCGTATCGAGTGAGCATGAGCGGAATTCCCGTCTCCGGCGGGCACCGAGCGCGCCGTCTTGCTGACGACGCGCTCCGGGTCGGCGAGGGTCGCGCGCCTCGCCCGCGGGGCGTCCGTCAGCTCATGCCTTCGGGGAGCGGGTAGGACAGGAAGTCGCGGTCGAGCTGACGCACGCTGCGCGGCAGCCACTTGACGGCCTCACGGACCACCACCTGACGCGGCAGCGGCTCCTTGACCTCCGTCTGGGTGGGCTTGGCGATGGTCTGCAGGGCCCAGGCCATCGCGTTGACCGGGGCCATCCGCTCCCAGCGGTGGCGGCTGATGTCCAGCAGCATCATGGAGCGCATGAAGATGAACCAGATGTGGTAGCCGGGCGGCGGGTTGCCGTTCATGGTGTGTACCGGGCGCTCCCGGCGGGGGTCGTAGAGCACACCCTGGGCGAAGTCCGCGAAGGCGCTGACGATGCCGCGGCCGCCGGGCCGGTAGTAGGTGTCGAAGACGCCGAGCTGGGCCTTGGAGAGCACGGCGAGCGGGCCCTTGATGGGGGTGACGTACTCGATGAAGTTGTGCGGGTAGTCGCTGGTGGCCGCCATCGCCATCCAGGCGTCGAAGATGGCCCGCTCCCAGCCGTCGCCGAGCGCGGTCTCGATGTCGGTGAACGCCTGCTCCAGCTCCGGTCCCACGTGGTAGAGCGTGGTCTCGTCGAACATGTACCAGAGCTCGTTGGCGCGGCGGTCACCGAGCATGCCGGGTACGTCGGGGAAGTCGTCGCCGCGGCCGCGGTGCGGACCGGCCGGCCGCTCGGCGGCACCCGCCGGACCGGCGCCCAGGAGGCCGCCGCCGGCGCCGAGGCCGACGGCCGCGACGGTGCCGAGGGTGGTGGTCATCAGCCGTCGCCGGCCGAGGTTGTCGTTCGACATGATTTCTCCTTGGTTCTCTCGCGCGGGCAGGGACGGAAGCTCGAAGAGGGGGTTCAGTGGGGCGCCGGCGGCAGCGGCGGAAGGCCGGCCTCGGCGTCGTGCCGCTGGATCCAGGACACGTCACGGACGAGGGACGACATCGTCCCCGTGGACTCGCCGCCGTCCTCCTCGGGCCGCAGCCGCTGCGAGCCGCCGCCGCGGGAGCCGAGCTGGACGCGGGTGGTGTGCGGACGGCGGACGCCGTCGTAGGCGTCCAGCGCGTCCGCGATCAGCCCACGGCGGGCGGCGGACGAGGACGCGACGCGGGCCGGCGCGTCCAGGCAGTGCGCGAGGACCGCCGCGTCCTCGACGGCCTGGCTGACACCCTGGCCGTGGTGGGGCAGCATCGGGTGGGCGGCGTCACCGAGCAGAGTCACGGCGCCGCTGCTCCAGCGGGCCAGCGGCTCACGGTCGTACAGCGCCCAGCGGCGGGTCTCGCGCACCGCGGCGACCAGCGACTTGACGTCGGGGTTCCAGCCGTCGAAGCGGGCGGCCAGCTCGTCCGGTTCGCCACGAGCGCTCCACGACTCCAGCCGTCGGCGCGGGTCGGGCACGACGGCCACGAAGGTGAGGAACTCCCCGCCGCGCACCGGGTAGACCAGCATGCGGGCGTACGGCCCCGCCCACACCAGCAGGGTGTCGCCGGGCAGGGCGGGCACCTGATCGCGGGCGACGACGCCGCGCAGGGCACTCTGGCCGGAGAAGACGGCGGTGTCGGGCCCGGCGAGGGTGCGGCGCACCAGCGAGTGGGCCCCGTCCGCGCCGATCAGCACGTCGGCCTCGGCGGTGGAGCCGTCGGCGAACTCCAGCCGGACCTCGCGCCCGGTGTCGGTGAACCGTTCGAGCCGGTGCCCCGGCCGGACGACGCCGGACGGCAGCGACTCGCCGAGCACGGTGTGCAGGTCGGCCCGGTGGATCGTGTAGTACGGCGCCCCGAACTCGGCCAGCCACTCCTCCCCCATCGGCTGCCGCACCAGGGTGCCCCCGTGCGACCAGTCCCGCACCTCCATCCCCGTGGGCCGTACGCCGAGCGCGCGCAGCCGTTCGCCCAGGCCCCAGCGTTCCAGGAGGCGGCTGCCGTTGGGGCCCAGGTGCATGCCGACGCCGGTCTCCCTGGGGTGTGGCGCCTGCTCGAAGACGCGTACCTCGTGGCCTTTCCGGGTCAGGGCGAGGGCGGCGACGAGTCCGCCGATGCCCCCGCCGACGACCGCGATCCGCAGCTTCGGCACCACGTGTCCCTTCTGCTCGTGGGCTCGGTCCGGTCAGCTCCGCTGGTCCTGCACGGGTTCGGCGCCCGACCAGACGACGGCGGCGGAGCCCCAGGTGAGACCGCCGCCGAAGGCGGTCAGCAGCAGTCGGTCCCCGGAGCCGATGCGCCCCTCGGCCGCGGCGTCGGCCAGCGCGAGGGGGATGGAGGCGGCCGCCGTGTTGGCCACGTCCGCGATGTTCGACACCACCCGCTCCCGGGGCAGACCGAGGCGCTTGGCCACCGAGGTGAGGATGCGGAGGTTCGCCTGGTGTCCGACGAAGGCGTCCACGTCCGCCAGGTCCCAGCCCGCGTGCGCGGCCACCGAGCGCGCGGACTCCGTCATGGTGGTCACGGCGCGGGTGTAGACGTCGCTGCCCCTCATCGTGAGGTACTCGCCCCGCGGCGGGATGGTGATCAGGTCGTCGCCGGTGCCGTCGCTGCCGAGTTCGGTGTGGAGCACCGCGCCCGGCTCGCCGGTCCGGCCGCGTTCGAGGAGCACGGCGCCCGCGCCGTCGCCGAAGATCACGGCCGTGCCCCGGTCGCCGGGGTCCACGATCGAGGAGTAGACGTCCGCGCCGATGACCAGGGCCCGCTCACAGGTGCCCGCGGTGATCATCGCGTCCGCCACGGACAGCCCGTACACGAAGCCGGAGCAGACGGCGGACAGGTCGAACGCGGCGGCCCGCAGCCCGAGCCGGGACGCCACCCGGGGGGCGGTGGCGGGGCAGCGCCGGTCCGGTGTGGTGGTGGCGAGGAGGACGAGGTCGCAGTCGTCGCGTCCGGCGGACTTCAGCGCGGCGGCCCCCGCGGTCGCGGCGAGGTCCCCCGTGGAGGTCCCGGCGGACACCCGGTGACGGCGTTCGATGCCGGTGCGGCTGTGGATCCAGGCGTGGTCGGTGTCCAGGTGCCGGGACACCTCGTCGTTGGTGATCACGGTCTCCGGCAGGCAGGTGCCCAGACCTGTGACGACGGCGCCGACGCGGTCGTTCGCCGCGGTCACGCGCGTACTCCTGCCTGGACGGCGCCGGGGACGGGCCCGGTTCCGGCGTGGGCCGCGGCCGCATGCCGTTCGGCGAAGTCCGGATGGGCGATGGGCGCGCTGATCAGTCCCTCGGGCACCGCCAGTTCCCGCAGCAGCGCCCCGGCGTCGAGGGACGCGCCGGCCGCCTCGTGGCGGGCCGCCTCGAAGCCGAGGAGCGCGTCCTGGCCGAGGATCCCGGCCCGCAGACCGGTCAGCGCGTGTTCCAGCACGCAGGCCGCCGCGTACTGCCCGAGCAGCCGCTCGGACAGCGGGGTCGCGGCGTGCCGGGCCCAATGGCCGATCGCCAGCAACTGGTGGACGGCACGGCTCCACCGCGCGCTGGCCTCGCCCGCTCCGTCGCGCTCCACCCGGTCGAGCAGGGCGTCGCAGACGGCCCGGAGCACCCGGGCGGCGTCCAGGCGCGCGGCCCCGGCCACCGCCTCGTCGAGCACCTTGTCGAAGTCCTCGCGGTGGCGCAGGGCGAACCGGGTCGCCTGGTAGCCGAGGACGGTGTTGTCGCCGCCGAAGGTGACGGCGATCTCGTAGTCGTGCAGCAGGGGCGCGATCTGGTTCGCGTCGTGGTAGCCGAGCCCGCCGCACAGCTCCCGGGTCTCGGCGAGGGTCTGCCGGGCGTCGCCGGTCGAGCCGGACTTCCCGCAGGAGATCAGAGCGTGCAGCACCTGGTCGCGGGCCGGCGCGCCGTGGGCGCTGCGGGCCACCGCGAGGTCCGACAGCGCCGCCATGGCGTGCCGGGCGGCCAGCGAGCGGCCCACGGCGGCCGACAGCCGCATGCGGTAGTGCTCGTGGCCGAGCAGCGGCCTGCCGAAGGTCTGCTTGACGGCCGCGAACCGGGTGGTGATCGCGCAGGCAAGCAGTTGCGCGTACGCCGCGCCCACCGAGGGGAAGAGCCGCTCGTGCGTGAAGGTGGCCAGGCACTCCTCGAACCGCCGGTGGCGCGGCAGCGGTGAGCGGTAGGTGCCCTCCTCGTCGATCGACGCCCAGCGGTTCATCAGGGCGGAGAGGGGGAGCCGGTGGTCGGTGAAGGTCAGTACGCCGGTCTGGTTGGCGGTGACACCGCCCTTCGGTTCGGCCCGCCCGATGCGCACGCCGGGCAGCACCGCGCCGTCCGAGCGCAGCGGAACACGCAGCCAGTGGTGTCCCTCGTCCCGCCCGCCGACCTCCAGCCGGCTCAGCACCATGGCCACGTCGCCGGTGTGCAGGCTGTTGCCGGTCCATACCTTGCTGTCGGCCGGCCGGGGGGTGTTGAGCACCAGGGACCGGTCCCGCGGGTCGTACACCGCGATGGTCCGCACCTGCTTCAGGTCGGAGCCGGCGAGCAGTTCGGAGCCCGCGAAGCAGTACATCCGCTCCATCGAGTCGATCTCCGCCGCCCAGGCGTCCAGTTGCTCCGGACCGGCGTGGCTGAGCAGCGCGTCACCGGCGATCTGGTGCGACACCAGGACGTTGAGCAGGGACAGGTCGTACGCGCCGATCCAGCCCATGGTGCGCAGGAACTCCGGGAAGCGGGCGCTGTCACCACGCCCGAGCCACAGGGAGTTGGCCGCGAACCCGGCCCCGTTGAGAAGCCTCGCCCGGCGCAGCGTCAGCAGGCTGTAGTCGAGGAGGGTCAGGTCGTCCGGTCGGATGGTGGCGAACTCGGGCCCGGAGAGGACACGGGCCAGTTCTTCTTCGCGTTGCGTCATGGACTCTCCAGGGGTGGCCGCTCGGACCGGGGCGGTGTGACGGGGTGCCGGCCGGCCCGGCAGTGCGGCCGCGCGTTGTGTGGGGGCGCGTACGTGGGTCAGGCGGCGTCCAGCACCAGGGCGCAGTTGCTGCCGCCGAATCCGAAGGAGGTGCTGACGGCGACGCTCCCTCCGTGTCGGCGGGGGCCGCCGAGGACCAGGTCCAGGTCGGGCAGGCCGGGATCGGCCCGCTCGGTGTGCGCGATGGGCGGCAGGATGCCGCTGCGCAGGCTGCGCAGGGTCAGGACGGCCTCGATGGCGCCGGCCGCGCCGAGGGTGTGGCCGAGCAGGCCCTTGTTCGCGGTGACGGCCGGGCCGTGCGGGAAGAGGCGGGCGATGAGCCGGGCCTCCGTCCGGTCGTTCTGCGGGGTGGAGGTGCCGTGCGCGTTGACGGAGGTCACGTCCCCCACCGTCATGCGCGCCGCCGCCAGCGCCTGCTCGACGGCTGCCGCGGCGCCCGCGCCGTCCGGGCGGGGGGCCGTCGGGTGGTGGGCGTCGGAGGTGTCGGCGTGGCCGAGCAGCCGCCCCAGCACGTCCGCGCCCCGGGCGCGCGCCTTGGCCGGCTTCTCCATGACGACGGCCGCGGCGCCCTCCGAGATCACGAAGCCGTCGCGGTCGGCGGCGAACGGCCGGGACGCGTCGGTCGCCTTCTGCTCCGACAGCGCGCCCATGCGGGCGAACCCGGAGACGACCAGGGGGGTGACGGCGGCGTCCGTACCGCAGGCGACGACCGTGTCGCAGAGACCGGCGTCCAGCAGTGTCTTGCCGAGCCCGAACGCCGAGGCGCCCGAGGCGCAGGCGGCGGCCACGGTGTGTGCCGGCCCGGTGATCCCGTACCGCGCGCCGATGGTCCCGGCCGCCATGTTGATCAGGGCCCGGGGATGCAGATACGGCGAGACCATGCCCGCACCCTGCCGCTCCATCCGCAGATGCTGCTCGTCGTGCGTGGTCACGCCCCCGAAGGCACTGCCCACGACGATGCCGACCCGGCTGCCGTCCCAGCTGCCCGGATCGAGCCGCGACTGGGCCAGCGCCTCCTCCACGGCCACCAGGGCGAACCGGATGAAGGGATCGGTACGGGCGGTCCCGCGCCCGGTCAGCTGCCCCGGCCGCAGCGCGGGCACCCGCAGACTGTGCCAGGCGCCGGTACCGGCCAGCGGCTCCGGGTCACCGCTCTCCAGGGAGTCGGCGGCACACATCGCCTCCCAGGTCGAGTCGGCGTCGGTACCGGCCGGCGTCACCAGTCCGGCACCGGTGATGGCGACGGGCCCCTCGGTCACGCCGCTTCCAGTCCCGCGCCGGCCAGCGAGACGACTTCCGCCACGGTGAGGTCAGCGACCCGCGTCTCCTCACCGCCGAGGTCCACGCCGGTCTCCTCCTTGATCCGCACGATCAGCTCGGCCACGGCCAGCGAGTCCAGGTCCAGGTCCCGCAGCAGGGCGCCGTCCGCGATCTCCGCCGGGTCCACTTCCAGGTCCTCGGCCAGAATCCCGTGCACAACCGACTTGGGGTCCGTACTCATGGGCGTTCACCTCTGGGGCTCAGGGTTGATTCAACACCTCGAAACGAGATCGGGCTCCACTGTGCTGGCGGCGGATATGGGGGTCGTATCGCGCCGTTATCAGGGGCCGAGGGCGGACGGACAACGCCAGGAGTCCCCGGCGCCTCGCGGTGGTCAGGTCCCGCAGGCTCTCCGCGTGGGGATGCCGGGCGAGCGTCTCGTCGTCGGGCGGCGTGGACGGCAAGGACACCCCGGGCGCCAGTCGCAGCTCGCCGACCCCGCGCGACTCGGCGTCCAGTTCCTCCGGGCTGCCGTACTCGTAGATCTCGTAGCCGGGGGACGACTCCCGCTCCTCCACCGGGACCCCGTCCCGGCCTGCCGCAATGCGTTCCGCAACACCCGGACGTCGGGTATCCGCGCCGGCCGCTGCTCGACGCCGGGCCAGAAGCAGTCACCCTCCAGGCGGGTGGCGGCCGGGCGGGTGTCCAGCTCCGCCAGGAAGGTCGGCGTCGGTCAGCGGCGCGGTCGCCGGGAGGAGGACGACGGCACCGGGCCCCTTCGCGGCAGACGCCCGGTCGGCCGCCCGGCGCAGAATTCGGAGGCGCGTCGCGACTGCTTCGACCGGGAGCCGCCCCTCGGCCCGCAGGGTCAGTGTTCCCTCGTCGACGGTGATTCCGACGTCCGCGCCGAAGCCGACGGCGGCATGTCCCTACCGTAAAGACTGCGCCCGCCGACCAGCTCCCGGCCCGTGACCAGTTCCGGCTCGATGCGCACGAAGACTTCCACGGGCCAGGGCACCCACGACCGAGGGCCGATGCGGACCAGGTGCTGATGTTCGTCAGGGTCGGTCACCACCGAGGCCGGGCCGGTGACGACAACGCTCCAGCCGCTGTGCGCCGCAGCGTCGACCTCGTCGGCTTCGAAGGCGACCACGGCGCCGTCGATGGCGCGGACCAGCTCCGAGGAGGCCGACGTACGCAACAGCACGGCACCGCTCTCCTCCAGGAGGAAGTTGACCGGCAGGACGGCGGGCAGGGCTTCGCGTGTGTGCACGATGCGGCCCACCACCGCCGTGGCCAGCCGGCTCAGGCTCTCCTGCCGGTTCAGTTCGCGAAATCCGTCGTTGCGGTACATCAGCCGGTCGTCTTTCCGTGTGTCGTCCGGTGCGCGGACTCCCATCCTTCACGGGGTGAGCGGCCGGCGGCGAGGGCCATCAGTCCCTGATCTGTCGCGGGACGGCCCTCGTCCCGGTGGGCCCGCCCTCCGAGGTAGCCGCCGGTGCCGCGTTCACTGTGCGGTGGCCTCGACGACCTCGCGTACGCTCACCGGCCACTCATCCGGTCACGTGCCCGTACACGCATCTCTCGGGGATCCCTTCGCGAGCGTGCGAGGCAGGGCCGGTCGGCCTCTGGAGGCACCGGTCGGCCCATGACATCGGCCCGGGCCGACTGCCAGATTCGGAGGAGCTACGGACGAGGAGGTGGGGCTGATGGGAGTGCACGGAACTGCGCGGAAATGGCTGTGGCGCTGGCGCAGCAATCCCCTGCGGCGGCACGACGACATCATCGAAGCCTGGATGGTGCTGGTGATGTGGGCGGTCATCGTGGGCGGAGGAGCCGTCGCCGGACTGGTGACGGCTCAAACGGCTCAGGACGGCTTCGCCCGGGAGCGTGCCAAGCTGAAGCCCGTACGGGCCGTCGTGGTGACGAACGCCGTGCGCAGCCTCGCGTCGGACGAAAGTTCGGCGTACCGGACCTCCGCGACCGTCCGCTGGCCGCACTCGGACGGCACCTACCGCACCGGCCGGACGCTGGTGAGCAGCCAGGTACGGCCCGGCGCGCAGGTCACGGTCTGGGCGGACGCCCGCGACAAGCTCGCCTCCCCGCCGGCCGGACCGGTCGACGCCCTCGTTTCCTCCGTGCTGCTAGGTCTCGGCTCCGCCTCCGTCCTCGCCGGCGCCGCTTTCGGTACGGCATCCCTCGCCCGGCGGCGCCTCGACCGACGGCGCATGGCCCAGTGGGACGCGGAGTGGCGGCTCGTCGGTCCGCGGTGGAGCCAGAGAGCGGGCTGAACCGTCGGCGGGCGGAACGTGCCCCATCCTCTCGGCCCCCGGCAAGGCCCGACCGGCCCTCGTCCCCGAGGGCCGGTCGCCTCTGGTGCGGGCCGCGGCGGCGCGTTGCACCGGTACCAGGGTGGCGCACCCCCACAACGCCGCCGCAGTACGGAGGAGGTGGCGGCGCATGCGTTACCACACCCACACGGACGGCCCGAGCCATCGGCCCGGCGATGTCGAGCGCACTGTGATTGCCGCGCACGGTCGCGACCGCCACGAGGCGGGCCACTGAGTCGACGGCGGTCGTCGCGCGGACGTCATTCAGACGCCGGGACCACGCCGTGACGGTGCCCGCCGGGTCGGCGGAACTGACCGGGCGGCTGGCCGTGCCCGGTGGCGGCCCGGGGCGTGGTCCGGCTCACGGGTGACCGTGGCCGGCAGGACTCCGCCGCCGCTTCGCACCGCGCCGGCCTGGGCACCTTGACACTGAGTCTGTGGCAGGCAGGGCGGCCTGCGGAGAGGCACAACGTCTTCGATGTCGTCATGCCGGCTCGCCGCCTGGGTGCGGCCTGCGACTGGCTGCACGAGCGCACCGGCCTTCCTGTGGGCTGTACGGCCGGCGGCACGTCGGCGGCCGCGGCGCTCGAGGCCGCCGCGGAACACGACACCCCGCGTGCGGTGGTCTCCGTCAGCGGGCGGCCAGGACTTGCCCGCCCATCCGCGTCGGCCCGGGTGTCCGTTCCCGTTCCGCTGGTCACCGGTGACCTCGGCCAGCAGCTGCTCAGCCGTAATCGGCTGGCCGCCGACGGGCTGCGCTGTCTCCACCGCGTGGTCGAGATAGCGGGCGTCGCCGATCCCGTCTCCTCGGACGCCGCCCTGCACCACGTCCTGTGGCTGACGACCGACTGGTTCACCGACCATCTGGCCGGGCGCGCCTGAGCGTCCACGCCGTCGGCTCGTGGTCATGACCGTGCCCCCGACGCCGCGACACCGGACGTCGGGGGCACGGTCGTGCCGTACCGCCACGGTTGTTCACCGGTGCGCCATGGCACCGAGTTCCTTCGCCAGGCCCGCCGCCCAGTGCTCGATCGCGGCGAAGTCGCGGAAGTCACCGCCCTTGCCGTTGCGAAGGATCATCCGGGCGATGCGGCCTTGCGCGCCTTCGGTGAGGCAACCGCCGAAGGTGACATGCCCGCGGGCGTCGAGCCTGACCATGGCCCTCTTGACACCCGGCACGGGCGGAATGTTCCGCTGCGAGGCCGTCGAGTCGAGCGGTCCGGAGCTGAAGAACCACACCGGCCGGTGCGCCAGAGCTCCGCGGTGCCGCCGTACGAAGCGCCTGGCGTCCTTGTGCCAGCGCCCGGCGTACAGGGCTCCGCCGACCACCACAGCCTCATAGCGGTCCAGATCCGTCACCGACCGGGCGGGAAGCACCTCGGCCGTGATCCCCGTCGTCCGCAGCACCTCCGCCACGGTCTCGGCGATCGCCCGCGTCGATCCGTTGGCCGTCCCGTAGGCGACCAGCACCTTCTGCTCCATGGTGGTCCGCCTCCTCTCACAGGCGCCGCAGCCAGTCGTCCGCGACGCCGCCCGGCACGCGCGTGTCGTCCCGGAACTCGGAGTCGTCGAAGCGGTGGGTGAGTCTGTCCACGACGTCGACGACTCCGTCGGTCCTACGGGTCATGGCCACCGCTATTTCCTTTTCGCTCTTCCGCTCCAGCTGCCCTTCCAGCGTGACGACTCCCTCCGTGACGGTGACCTCGACACTGCCGTTGACCAGCCACAGTCCGCGTTGCAGCACCTCGCGGATCACTTCCTCGCGGATCTCCGCGTCGGGTCGCAGGAAGGTCTGCAGCAGGTCGTGCCGGGTGACGATGCCGACCAGGCGGTCGTCCTCGTCGAGTACCGGGAGCCGGTTGACCCGGTGCTCGACCATGGTGCGGGCGGCCTCCACGACGGTGTCCTCGGCGTGCACGCTGACGGCGGGAGCGGTCATCAGGCGGCCGGCCGTGCGCGCCCGGGCCTTGGCCGCCCGCCGGCGGGCGCGCGGTGTCAGCCGTGCGAGGCGGAACCGCGGGGGCGGCTCGTAGGCGAGCGGCGTCGCGGCCTGATGGAGCATCAGGTCCGTCTCGGAGACGACGCCGATGACGTGCTGGTCGTCGTCCACCACGGGCAGACCGCTGACGCGGTGTTCCGAGAGCAGCCCGGCGACGGCCTTGAAGGGGGTGCCGTACTCGGCGCGGATCACCTGGGTGGTCATCACGGAGCCGACCTTCTGGTTCCTCATGTCTGTCTCTCCTCAGCGCAGTCGGCGCAGACAGGGGTCCTGCGGCCGACGGGGCAGCAGGCGTATCCGCGCGTCGAGAACGGTGATCCCGCCGGGCGTGGCGAGGACCGGGTTGAAGTCGGCCTCAGCGAGCTGCGGCAGGTCCACGGCCATCCGGGACAGCCGGTGGAGTACCTGTTCCAGCCCCTCCAGGTCGACGGGCCTCCAGTTGGTCGTGGTCCCCGGGCTCGACGGCCCGGATACGGACGGTGGTGCCGTCCGTGAGCAGCGCGTGGACCGCGGGTCGGTGTGGCGTGTCGTCCTTCATGGCGGTTCTCCTTCGAGCCGCTCGGGTCCCTCGGCCTGTCGAGCGTCTGTCACGACGTCGGTCGCGCCCAGGGACCGACCGGGGATGCCCGCAGGGCCGGTCGGTCCCCGGTCTCCCGCCGGTCGTCCCGGGCGGCACCTCCGGGCGATCACGCCGTGTCGGGTACGACCGCGACCGGACAGGCGGAGTGGTGCAGGAGTGTGTGGGCGACCCGGCCGAGGCGGTGCCCGAACTGCCCTGGGCGGCGCCGGCCGAGGACCAGCAGGTCCCCTTCGTGCGAGGCGGTCAGCAGCACTCGGCGGGCGGGTCCCTCGGCCGTGTGGCGGCGCAGGCGTACATCCGCCGGGGCGTCGGCGAGCGCGGCCTCCAGTTCCTTGGCCGCCCGTTCCTCGTGCACCCGCTCGGGCGTGCCCGCGAGCAGCGGGTGGTCGACCGTTTCGTGGGTGGGGCATCGCCATGCCCGTACCGCGTCCAGGGCGGCGCCGCGCCGCCGGGCCTCCTCGTAGGCGAAGCGCACCGCCGCGGTGGGTGCGTCGGCCACGCCGACGACTATGCGGCCGCGCCGGCCGCCGACGGCCCGGTTGTCGTGGTTTCCGCGGATCACGATGACCGGACAGTCCGCCGTGGTGGCCACGGCCAGGCTGACGGAGCCGAGCAGGAGGTCGGCGAGTTCGCCGCGCCCGCGGGTGCCCACGATCACGGCGGAGGCGTTGCGCGCTTCGCGCAGGAGGACGTACTCCGGTTCCTCGGCCACCGCCGCGGTGGTGACGGCGAGGTCCGGGTGGTGACGACGCGCTCGACGGGTGGCGACGACGAGGATGTCGTCGGAGGTGACGTGACCGGACGGCTTGCCGAGTTCGCGGGCGAGGGAAGCGCCCTCGTAGCGGTCCCAGCGGTAGGCGTGGACGATCCGCAGGGGTACTCCGTGCAGGGCGGCCTCGTCGGCCGCCCAGTCGACGGCCCGCAGGCTCGACTCGGAGCCGTCGACTCCGACGACCATGGGCAGGAACATCGTTCTCAGCCTCCCGCGTTGAGATCGAACACGATCCGGGCCTTGACCTGGCCGCCGAGGACCTCGTCGATGCAGTCGTTCACGGCGGCGAGCGGACGGGTCTCCCGGATGACCTTCGTGCGGCCCTCGGCGTGGAGCTGGAAGACCTCGGCGAGATCCTGCCGGGTGCCGACGATGGAGCCGATGACCGAGGTGCCGTTGAGGACCGTGTCGAAGATCGGGACCTGGAGGGTGCCGTGCGCGGGCAGGGCCACCATGACGAGTTTCCCGCCGCGCCGCAGACCGGAGTTGACGGCCTGGAAAGCGGCCGGGTTCACCGCGAGGGCGAGGGCGGCGTGCGCACCGCCGTGTCGTTTCAGCTCGGCGCCGACGTCCTGGGTGCGGGCGTCGATGACGATGTCCGCACCGAGCTCCCGGGCCAGCTGCAGCTTGTCGTCGGTGACGTCGATCGCGGCGACCCGGGCCCCGGCGATCTTCGCGTACTGCACCGCGAGGTGCCCGAGTCCGCCCACGCCCGAGATGGCGACGAGCTGGGCGGGCCGGACGTCCGCGACCTTCAGCGCCTTGTAGGTGGTGACGCCCGCGCAGGTGAGCGGGGCGGCGTCGAGGGCGCTGACGCCCTCGGGCACCGGCTGGGCGAAGTCGGCCCAGGCCAGCATCTTCTCGGCGTACCCGCCGTCGCAGCCGTACCCGGTGTTGACCTGGTCCTCGCACAGGGTCTCCCAGCCGGACCGGCAGTGCTCGCACCGTCCGCACGCCTTGCCGAGCCAGGGCACGGCGACGCGTTGTCCGACGGCGAGGTGGGTAACGCCGGCGCCCAGCTTCTCGACCAGGCCGACGCCCTCGTGCCCGGGGACGAACGGCGGGGTGGGCTTGACCGGCCAGTCGCCGTGCGCGGCGTGGATGTCGGTGTGGCACAGGCCGGATGCCTCGACGGCTACGAGCACCTGCCCCGGACCGGGCTCCGGATCGGGCCTGTCCTCGATGACCAGGGGCTTGCCGAACTCCCGGACGACCGCTGCCTTCATGGTCCTGCTCCTTCTGTGCTTGCCTTCGGTGGGCCGCGTCAGTCGTGCGCGACGACGGCGACGGGGGTGGTGGCGTGGTGCATGACCGCGTGGGCCACGGCGCCGATGTGCATGCCGAACGGGCTGCGGCGGATGCGGCGGCCGACGACGACGAGGGACGCCTCGTGGGCCGCGTCCACGAGGTGGTTGGCGGGGCTGCCGAGCCTGGACTGTTCGGTCACCTCGACGTCCGGGTACTTCTCCCGCCACGGCCGGAGCGCTTCGGTGAGGGCGGCGGCCTGCTCGCGGATGATGTCCTCCCGGGGGTCGACGCCGGCGGCCAGGCTGTAGACGTAGTAGGGCGGCAGGTTCCAGCCCGTGACGACGGTCAACGTGGCCTCTCGGCGCCGGGCTTCCTCGAACGCGAAGGTGATGACCGTCTCGTCGGGGCTGTCGGTGTCCAGGCCCAGAACCACGGGCCGGAAGCCGGTGGCGGCGGACGGTATGCCGGTGGGGTCCTTGACGTGTTCGTCGGCGGCCTGTTCGCCGGCCCGGACGAGAACAACCGGCACCTCGGCACGGGCGACCACGGACTGGCCGACGGACCCGATCAGGAAGCCCGTGAGACCGCTCAGGGCATGCGAGCCCAGCACCAGCAGTTCCGCGTCGCGAGCGGCTTCGAGCAGCACCTCCGCCGGCGCCCCGGCCCGCTGCTCGGTGGTCACCTCGACGCCGGGGTGTCGCAGCCTCAGCCCTTCGGCGGCCTCCCGGGGGATGCGCTCGGACCAGTGCTGGTGTGTTTCGGCGCCGAGGAGCGGGGCCTGGGCCATGGGCTCCGGTACCGGCTGCCACACGTGAAGCAGCCGTACCGGCACCTGGCGCAGCGCGGCTTCGCGGGCCGCCCACTCTGCGGCTGCCCGGCTCTCGGACGAGCCGTCGAGTCCTACGGTGATCGTGCGGGCCATGCCGGCCACCTCCTGTGTCATTGGTTCTGTTCTCAGCGTCTCTTCGGGTGGTGCCGGGGGGCAGGGGCCTGTGGTCCCGGAGTGGGGCCGACGGTCCCTGCCGGCAAGCTGGTGGGGCGGGCCCTCGGGTGGTCCCGCCCCACCAGTCGTGTTCAGCGCAGCCACGCGTGGTCGCGGACGACGGGGAGCCGCGCCCACAGCCGGCCCAACCCGAAGACGTTCCCGGCCGAGACCGCGGCCAGCGCGACCAGCACCACCGCATACACCACGTGATAGTCGGCGAACGGGTTCGTCGACATGCTCGCCGACCCGT
>MUMD01000173.1 GCA_002155895.1 Streptomyces rochei | reverse complement strand
GTCCCACCCTTTCAGGGTGCCCCCCGGCGCGTATGCCACCCTCCCCGCGACCCCTCGGAGAGCGTCGGCTAGGGTTTGGTCCGCATAAACATCAAACCCCTGCCCGACGCAGGGCGGCGACCGACCAGCGAGAAGGCCGCAGCCGAACAGCGCGGGCGAGACTCTCGGGAAGGCGCTACGTGAGTCCCAACGGCTCCGACCGCTCGCCGCGGCGCCCGATGCGGCGGAAGCTGCTGCAGGCACTGACCGCGGGCCTGGTCCTGGCGACCGCCACCGGTTGCACATACGAGGACTTCCCCCGCCTCGGCATGCCCACCCCAACCACGGAAGAGGCTCCGCGGATCCTCTCCCTGTGGCAGGGCTCCTGGGCAGCCGCGCTGGCCACCGGCGTGCTGGTGTGGGGCCTGATCCTGTGGAGTTGCTTCTTCCACCGGCGCAGCCGCACCAAGGTCGAGGTTCCTCCGCAGAACAGGTACAACCTGCCCATCGAGGCGCTTTACACCATCGTCCCGCTCGTCATCGTCTCGGTGCTGTTCTACTTCACCGCGCGTGACGAGTCCGAGCTCATGAGCCTCGAGAAGAAGCCCGACGTCACGGTCAACGTGGTCGGCTTCCAGTGGAGCTGGTGCTTCAACTACGTCGAGAACGTCGAGGGTTCCTCCGGCGACGCCAAGACCTCCAAGGAGCTGGCCGCCATCCCGGACCGGTTCAAGGAGGACTTCCCCGCGAACGCCGGCGGCGCCTACGACTGCGGTGTCCCGGGGACGCGGAACCCGCAGACCAACAACCCCGGCCCGACCCTCTGGCTCCCCAAGGGCAAGAAGGTCCGCTTCGTCCTGACCTCGCGTGACGTCATCCACTCCTTCTGGGTGGTGCCGTTCCTCATGAAGCAGGACGTCATCCCGGGCCACACCAACGCCTTCGAGGTGACCCCCAACAAGGAGGGCACCTTCCTGGGCAAGTGCGCCGAGCTGTGCGGCGTGGACCACTCCCGGATGCTGTTCAACGTGAAGGTCGTCTCCCCGGAGCGCTACGAGCAGCACCTCCAGGACCTCGCGAAGAAGGGGCAGACCGGTTACGTTCCCGCCGGCATCGCGCAGACGAGCCACGAGAAGAACCGGGAGACGAACAACCTGTGAGCATCCTCAACGAACCCCAGGGTGCCGCGGCAGGGTCCCACTACCAGGACGAGCTGCCGGTCCGGCGCCAGAGGCGTGGCGAGATCGTGGTGAAGTGGCTGACGACCACCGACCACAAGACGATCGGCACGCTGTACCTGGTCACGTCCTTCGCGTTCTTCGTGATCGGCGGCGTGATGGCGCTCTTCATGCGCGCCGAGCTGGCCCGTCCGGGCCTGCAGATCATGTCGAACGAGCAGTTCAACCAGGCGTTCACGATGCACGGCACGATCATGCTGCTGATGTTCGCGACGCCGCTGTTCTCCGGCTTCGCGAACTGGATCATGCCGCTGCAGATCGGCGCGCCGGACGTGGCCTTCCCGCGGCTGAACATGTTCGCCTACTGGCTGTACCTGTTCGGCTCGCTCATCGCGGTCGGTGGCTTCCTCACCCCGCAGGGCGCGGCCGACTTCGGCTGGTTCGCCTACTCGCCGCTGTCCGACGCGGTGCACTCGCCGGGCATCGGCGGTGACCTGTGGATCATGGGTCTGGCCTTCTCCGGCTTCGGCACCATCCTCGGCTCGGTCAACTTCATCACCACGATCATCTGCATGCGCGCGCCGGGCATGACCATGTTCCGCATGCCGATCTTCACCTGGAACGTGCTGCTGACCGGTGTGCTGGTCCTGCTGGCCTTCCCGGTCCTGGCCGCGGCCCTGTTCGCGCTGGAGGCGGACCGCAAGTTCGGTGCGCACATCTTCGACTCGGCCAACGGCGGAGCACTGCTGTGGCAACACCTCTTCTGGTTCTTCGGACACCCAGAGGTGTACATCATCGCGCTGCCGTTCTTCGGCATCGTCAGTGAGATCATCCCGGTCTTCTCCCGGAAGCCGATCTTCGGCTACATGGGTCTGATCGCGGCGACCATCGCGATCGCGGGTCTGTCGGTGACCGTGTGGGCCCACCACATGTACGTCACGGGCGGCGTGCTGCTGCCGTTCTTCTCCTTCATGACCTTCCTGATCGCGGTTCCGACCGGTGTGAAGTTCTTCAACTGGATCGGCACCATGTGGAAGGGATCGCTCAGCTTCGAGACGCCGATGCTGTGGTCCACCGGCTTCCTGATCACCTTCCTCTTCGGTGGTCTGACCGGTGTCATCCTGGCCTCGCCGCCGCTGGACTTCCACGTCTCGGACTCGTACTTCGTGGTGGCGCACTTCCACTACGTGGTGTTCGGCACCGTGGTGTTCGCGATGTTCGCCGGCTTCCACTTCTGGTGGCCGAAGTTCACCGGCAAGCTGCTGGACGAGCGCCTGGGCAAGATCACGTTCTGGACGCTGTTCATCGGCTTCCACGGCACCTTCCTGGTCCAGCACTGGCTGGGCGCCGAGGGCATGCCGCGCCGGTACGCCGACTACCTGGCGGCCGACGGCTTCACCGCGCTGAACACGATCTCGACGATCAGCTCGTTCCTGCTCGGCATGTCCCTGCTGCCGTTCTTCTACAACATCTGGAAGACGGCCAAGTACGGCAAGCCGGTCAACGTGGACGACCCGTGGGGCTACGGCCGTTCGCTGGAGTGGGCGACCTCCTGCCCGCCGCCGCGGCACAACTTCCTCACCCTGCCGCGCATCCGCAGTGAATCCCCCGCCTTCGACCTGCACCACCCGGAGGTCTCGGCGATCGACCAGCTCGAGAACGTCGGTCACGGCGAGAAGACCCTCGCCGGTGGCAAGGAGGCCGGCAAGTGAAGATCCAGGGCAAGCTCTTCATCTGGCTGAGCGTCTTCATCCTGGCCGTCGCGATCGTCTACGGCTACTGGTCGAAGGAGCCGGCCGGCACCACGGCCCTCTTCCTGGCCTTCGGCCTGGCCATCATGATCGGCTTCTACCTGGCCTTCACGGCCAGGCGGGTGGACGCCGGTGCCCAGGACAACAAGGAAGCGGACGTCGCGGACGACGCCGGCGAGATCGGGTTCTTCAGCCCGCACAGCTGGCAGCCGCTGGCGCTCGGCATCGGCGGGGCGTTCGCCTTCCTGAGCATCGCGATCGGCTGGTGGCTGATGTACTTCTCCGCCCCGATCATCCTCATCGGCCTGTTCGGCTGGGTCTTCGAGTACTACCGCGGTGAGAACCGCACCCAGTAGCACGCGCCGCGCGCCGAGGGGCCCGGACACTCCGTCAGGAGCGTCCGGGCCCCTTCGTCTGCCCCAGCCTTCTCACTCGTCCGGGTTACCCACCGTGCCGCCGTTGACGTTGCTCCCTAGCGTGAGGACATGAGCAACACGGTTCACTTCCAGGCGCGGGGGCGTACGGTCGTCGGCTGCACCCTGCTGGTGATCGCCCTCGGCGCGAGCGTCACCGCCTGCACCGGCGGCGACGACCACCCGCTGTCCGCCGCGCCGTACGACGCGGCCGGCCAGATCTCCTTCAACGGCCCTACGGACGCCGGGAAGAAGGCCGACCCGGACAAACCCCTGGAGGTCGTCGCCGAGGGCGCGGACGGCCGGATCACGGACGTCACGGCCGTGGACGCGGCAGGCCGCTACGTGGCGGGCGAACTCTCCGCCGACGGGGCCCGCTGGCACAGCACCTCCCCGCTGGCCGCAGGCGCCCGCTACACGGTCCGGGTGAGCACCGAGGACGGCGACGGCGCGCCCGGCCGCAAGGTCCTCACCTTCGAGACCGGCATGCCCAGCGCGAAGAAGACCCTGGACGTGGCCTTCGGCCCGAAGGCGGGCGCGTACGGCGTCGGCCAGCCGGTCACCGCGGAACTCAGCCAGCCGGTCGCGGACCCGGCCCAGCGGGCCATAGTGGAACGCGCCCTGAAGGTGCGCGCCACGCCCGCCGTGGAGGGCGCCTGGCACTGGGTGGACGACAAGAAGCTCCACTACCGGCCCAAGGAGTACTGGCCCGCCCACGCCACCGTCCAGGTCACCAGCGCCCTGTCCGGCATCAAGATCGGCGACCGGTTGTGGGGCGGCAAGGCCGAGCCCCTGACCATCACCACGGACGACCGGGTCGTCGCCGTCACCGACGCCGCCGCCCACACGCTGACCCTCTTCAAGGACGGCGAGGAGGTCAGGCGGATCCCCGTCACCACCGGGAAGCCCGGCTTCGAGACCCGTAACGGCGTCAAGGTCGTCCTGGGCAAGGAACCCTTCGTACGCATGCGCAGCAGCACCGTCGGCATCGCCGAGGGCTCCTCGGAGTCGTACGACCTGCCCGTCTACTTCGCCACCCGGGTCACCTGGAGCGGCGAGTACGTGCACGCCGCCCCCTGGTCGGTCGGCTCCCAGGGCTCCGCCAACGTCAGCCACGGCTGCGTCGGGATGAGCACCGCCAACGCGGAGTGGTTCTTCGGCGCCGTCCAGGAGGGCGACCTCGTCGAGGTCGTGAACTCCGACGGCGAGACGATGGAACCCTTCGGCAACGGCTTCGGCGACTGGAACCTGGACTGGGCCAAGTGGACCACCGGGAGCGCCCTCACGGGCGGCGCGGGAGGCACCACCGACCAGGACGCGGCGAGGCTGCGGCCCACGGTGGTGTGACCGGCCTCCCTACGCGCTCTGCAGCCTCTTCTGCCGCAGCAGGGAAGCCAGCGCACCGGCGAACTCGACGGGCTCCACCGGCAGCGCCACAGCCGCCTCCGCCCGGCTCCACGTGGCCAGCCACGCGTCCTGGGGCCGTGCGATGAGCAACAGCACCGGCGGGCACCGGAACACCTCGTCCTTGATCTGCCGGCACAGCCCCATGCCGCCCATGGGCACGGCCTCGCCGTCCAGCACGCAGACGTCGATGCCGCCCTTGTCCAGCTCCTTGATCACGGCGGCCGGGGTCGCGCACTCGACGAACTCGACCACGGGCACGTCCGGGGCGGGCCGGCGACCGGTCGCCAGCCGCACCTGCTCGCGGGTGTTGGAGTCGTCGCTGTAGACCAGCACCGTGGCGGTCGGCTGCATGCTTCCTCCGATACGCAGTGAAACAGTCGTAGCCCGTCGCGGCGGATGCTACTCCCTCCCACTGCCCGTCAACACTGGTTCGGACACGGCTTCGACGGTCCGTTCGATGGGCCATCCGGGCAGTACAGACGGGGGGAACACACCGAACGGCACCCCCCGGGGTGAGGGCGGGATAAGCGACCGACATAATGTCGGTCGTGGCGACAGCAACGACAGTAGAAACCGGGCACGCGCACCCGTCGGTCAACCGGCCGAACCTCACCAGCGTCGGAACCATCATCTGGTTGAGTTCCGAGCTGATGTTCTTCGCGGCCCTCTTCGCGATGTACTTCACCCTGCGATCGGTGACCGGCCCGGACTTCTGGTCCGAGAAGGCCGACGCGCTGAACTTCCCGTTCTCCGCGACGAACACCACGATCCTGGTGCTCTCCTCCCTCACCTGCCAGCTCGGCGTGTTCGCGGCCGAGCGCGGGGACGTGAAGAAGCTCCGGATGTGGTTCATCGTCACCTTCGTGATGGGTGCGATCTTCATCGGCGGTCAGGTGTTCGAGTACACCGAGCTGGTCAAGCACGAGGGCCTCTCGCTCTCGTCTGACCCGTACGGCTCGGTGTTCTACCTGACCACCGGCTTCCACGGACTGCACGTGACGGGCGGCCTCATCGCCTTCCTGCTGGTCCTCGGCCGCACCTACGCGGCCCGGAGGTTCACTCACGAGCAGGCGACCGCCGCCATCGTCGTGTCCTACTACTGGCACTTCGTCGATGTCGTCTGGATCGGCCTCTTCGCCACGATCTACATGATCAAGTAGTCGCGGCACGCACCCGCGCAATACCAGAAGCATCGACGCAGAAGATCCTGACACCGGGGTAATCCGTGAAAAAGCTCTCCGCACGACGACGCCACCCGCTGGCGGCGCTCGTCGTCCTACTCCTCGCGCTGGCATGCACAGGGGGGCTGTACGCCGCGTTCGCACCCGCGGACAAGGCGCAGGCCGATGAAACCGCCCAGTCCCTCGCCATCGAAGAGGGCAAGAAGCTCTACGCCGTCGGCTGTGCCAGCTGCCACGGCACCGGAGGTCAGGGCACCACCGACGGTCCGAGCCTGGTCGGCGTGGGCGCCGCGGCCGTCGACTTCCAGGTGGGCACCGGCCGTATGCCGGCCCAGCAGCCGGGCGCGCAGGTCCCGCGCAAGAAGGTCATCTACTCCCAGGCGGAGATCGACCAGCTGGCGGCCTACGTCGCCTCGCTGGGTGCCGGTCCGGCCGTCCCGTCGGAGGAGAAGTACGGCCCGGAGGGCGCGGACACCGCCAAGGGTGGCGAGCTGTTCCGCACCAACTGCGCGCAGTGCCACAACTTCACCGGCAAGGGCGGCGCGCTGACGCACGGCAAGTACGCGCCCACCCTCGAGGATGTCGACCCCAAGCACATCTACGAGGCCATGCAGACCGGCCCGCAGAACATGCCCTCCTTCCCCGACACCACGCTGTCGGAGCAGAACAAGAAGGACATCATCGCCTACCTGGACGCGGTCAACGGCGACGACACCGTGGACCCCGGCGGTCTCTCGCTGGGCGGCCTGGGCCCGGTCAGTGAGGGCCTCTTCGGCTGGATCTTCGGCCTCGGCGCCTGCATCGCCGTCGCCGTGTGGGTCGCCGCTCGCACCGCAAAGGCCAAGAAGTCATGAGTAGCCAAGACATTCCAGAAGAGAACCTGCCCGCTGAGCAGGGCGGCACCCACGTGCCGAAGCCGGCCGACGAGAAGAACCCGTTCGCCGACCCGGGGCTTCCGCCCCACGAGCACCGGATCCAGGACATCGACGAGCGGGCCGCCAAGCGGTCCGAGCGCACGGTCGCCCTGCTGTTCACGGTGTCGATGCTGGCCACCATCGGCTTCATCGCCTCGTTCGTCGCGATCCCGCACGACAAGTCGATCTACGTCTGGCCGCTCGGGCACATCAACGCGATGAACCTCGCGCTCGGCCTGACGCTGGGCGTGGCGCTCTTCACCATCGGCGCGGGCGCCGTCCACTGGGCGCGCACCCTGATGTCCGACGAGGAGGTCGCCGACGAGCGCCACCCGATCGAGGCGTCTCCCGAGGTCCGTGCCAAGGTCCACGCGGACTTCAAGCAGGGCGCCAAGGAGTCGGTGATCGGCCGGCGCAAGCTGATCCGCAACACGATGCTGGGCGCGCTCACGCTGGTGCCGCTCTCCGGCGTCGTCCTGCTGCGCGACCTCGGTCCGCTGCCCGGGACCAAGCTGCGCCACACGCTGTGGTCCAAGGGCAAGCTGCTCGTCAACATGAACACGAACGAGCCGATGCGTCCGTCGGACATCGCGGTCGGTTCCCTCACCTTCGCCAAGCCCGAGGGCCTGGAGGAGCACGACCACGGCTTCCAGAACGAGATCGCCAAGGCGGCCCTGATGATCATCCGGCTGGAGCCGGAGGCCATCAAGGACAAGCGGGAGCTCGAGTGGTCCCACGAGGGCATCGTGGCGTACTCGAAGATCTGCACCCACGTCGGTTGCCCGATCTCGCTGTACGAGCAGCAGACGCACCACGCTCTGTGCCCCTGCCACCAGTCCACCTTCGACCTCGCCGACGGTGCCCGGGTGATCTTCGGTCCCGCCGGTCACGCCCTGCCGCAGCTGCGCATCGGCGTGAACGACGAGGGCTACCTCGAGGCCCTCAGTGACTTCGAGGAGCCCGTCGGTCCTGCATTCTGGGAGCGCGGATGAGTACTGCAGCCAACGAAGCACCCCGCTCTCGCGGGAAGGCCCCGGCCGGCGAACGTGTCGCCGACTGGGCCGACGGCCGGCTCGGGATCTACTCCCTGGCCAAGGCCAACATGCGCAAGATCTTCCCGGACCACTGGTCCTTCATGCTCGGTGAGATCTGCCTCTACAGCTTCATCATCATCATCCTCACGGGTGTGTACCTGACGCTGTTCTTCCACCCGTCGATGAACGAGGTGGAGTACCACGGCAGCTACATCCCGATGCAGGGACAGCTGATGAGTGAGGCGTACAAGTCGACGCTCGACATCAGCTTCGACGTGCGCGGCGGTCTGCTGATCCGGCAGATCCACCACTGGGCGGCGATCATCTTCCTCGCCGGCATGTTCGTGCACATGATGCGCGTCTTCTTCACCGGCGCGTTCCGCAAGCCGCGTGAGATCAACTGGCTGTTCGGCTTCCTGCTGTTCGTCCTCGGCATGTTCACCGGTTTCACCGGCTACTCGCTCCCGGACGACCTGCTCTCCGGCACCGGTGTCCGCTTCACGCAGGGCGCGATCCTGTCCGTGCCGATCGTCGGCACGTACATCTCGATGTTCCTGTTCGGCGGGGAGTTCCCCGGGACCGACTTCGTCGCCCGGTTCTACTCGATCCACATCCTGCTGCTGCCGGGCATCATGCTCGGTCTGGTGGTCGGCCACCTGATCCTGGTCTTCTACCACAAGCACACGCAGTTCGCGGGTCCCGGCAAGACCAACAAGAACGTGGTCGGCATGCCGCTGCTCCCGGTGTACATGGCCAAGGCCGGAGGCTTCTTCTTCCTGGTCTTCGGTGTCATCGCGGCCATCGCCGGCATCGCCTCGGTCAACCCGATCTGGAGCATCGGCCCCTACCGGCCGGACCAGGTGTCCACGGGCGCCCAGCCCGACTGGTACATGGGCTTCGCCGAGGGTCTGGTCCGCGCCATGCCGGGCTGGGAGATCAACTTCTGGGGTCACACCCTGGTCCTCGGTGTGTTCGTCCCGCTGGTGATCTTCGGTCTCTTCCTGGCGATCATCGCCCTCTACCCGTTCATCGAGTCGTGGGTGACCGGGGACAAGCGCGAGCACCACATCCTGGACCGCCCGCGCAACGCCCCGACCCGTACCGCGTTCGGCGTCGCCTGGGTCACCGCGTACATGATCATGCTGATCGGTGGTGGCAACGACATCGTCGCCACGCACTTCCACCTGTCGATCAACGCGGTCACCTGGTTCGTTCGCATCGGGTTCTTCGTCGGCCCGGTCATCGCCTTCGTGATCACCAAGCGGATCTGCCTCGGCCTCCAGCGCCGGGACAAGGAGAAGGTGCTGCACGGGCGCGAGTCCGGCATCATCAAGCGCCTGCCGCACGGTGAGTTCATCGAGGTGCACGAGCCGCTCAGCCAGGAGCAGCTGCACACGCTCACGGCGCACGAGCAGTACAAGCCGGTCGAGATCGGTCCGACGGTCGACGAGAACGGCGTGGAGCGCAAGGTGAAGCGCACCGAGAAGCTGCGCGCCAAGCTCAGCAAGTCGTACTACGGCGAGGAGTCGCAGATTCCGAAGCCGACCGTCGAGGAGTACAAGGAGATCACGAGCGGCCACGGCCACCACTGACCCTCCAGCGTCGCCACACCACGGTCGAAGGGCCCCGTCCGTTCCGCGGACGGGGCCCTTCGCCGTGCCCGGCGCTGGATAGGGTGGGAGCACACCTTCTTTCCGCCACGCACACGATTCAGGAGCGGCTCATGAGCGCTTTGACCCCCGCTGGAGGCGACACCGCGGCGGGCCGCTCCTGGCCCGCCCTGCTGAACGGGCTGGCGGACGGCCGCGACCTGACCGCCGACGAGACCGCCTGGGCGCTGGACGTGATCATGCGCGGCGAGGCGACCGACGCGCAGATCGCCGGCTTCGCGGTCGGGCTCCGCTTCAAGGGGGAGACCGTCGAGGAGATCTCCGGTCTCGTCCGCACCATGTACGCGCACGCCAACGTGATCGAGGTGCCGGGGGAGACGGTCGACATCGTCGGCACCGGCGGCGACGGCGCCAAGACCGTCAACATCTCCACCATGTCGGCGATCGTCGTGGCCGGCACCGGCGCCAAGGTCGTCAAGCACGGCAACCGGGCCGCCTCCTCGGCGTCCGGGGCCTCCGACGTCCTGGAGAAGCTCGGCGTCAATCTGGAGCTGACGCCGAAGCGGGTCGCGGAGGTCGCCGAGGAGGCCGGCATCACCTTCTGCTTCGCCGTGAAGTTCCACCCCGCGCTGCGCCACGTGGCGGCCGCCCGCGGCCAGCTGGGCATTCGCACGGTGTTCAACTTCCTGGGACCGCTGACCAACCCGGCCAGGGTGAAGGCCCAGGCCATCGGCGTGGCGCACGCCCGGATGGCGCCGATCATCGCCGGTGTCTTCGCCGAGCGGGGCCACTCCTCCCTGGTCTTCCGCGGCGACGACGGCCTGGACGAGCTGACCACCACCTCCACCTCCCGGGTCTGGGTGGTGCGGGACGGCCGGGTGACCGAGGAGACCTTCGACCCGCGGGACGTCGGCCTCGAACTCGTCCCGGTCGAGGCCCTGCGCGGCGCCGACGCCTCGTACAACGCCGACGTCGCCCGCCGGCTGCTGGCCGGGGAGACGGGCCCGGTGCGGGACGCGGTGCTGCTGAACTCCGCGGCGGCGCTGGTGGCCCTGGAGCCCGGTGCCGGGTCGCTCACCGAGCAGATCCGCGCCGGTATGGACCGGGCCGCCGACTCGATCGACTCCGGCGCCGCCAGGCAGGCCCTGGAACGCTGGGTGGCGGCGACCCACGCCTGACCGCCCAGCGTCCCGTGTGACGTGCGTCCCGCGATCCGGACTCGGGTTGCGGGACGCCGATCACTTCCCCTAGGTTTTTCGACAGGTCATGAGTGACAGTCATGAGGCCCCGGCCGACTGTCCGGCAACCCTCCGTCCGTGGCGGGGTGCCCCGGGTGAAGACCAGGTCGTGGACAGCAAGGTTCACGGCAAGCGCGGACCCCTCGCGAAACCAGGGGTCCTGGGTCGTTCGAGGGAGTCTCCCGTGAATCAGCGAATGCGATAGGGCCGCAGAGCCCCGCCTCCGCACATCCCCTTCCTTTCTTTCTTTCACAGCGCCCTGCCGCGCGCTGCTCTTTCACGGGAGTCCGCCATGTCCGTGCCCACCGCTGTCGCCACCCCGCTGCCCGTTCTCGGCCGGGACGTCACCGTCCCGCTCGTCACCGGCGGGGAGGTCACCTACGCCGCGCTCGACTACGCCGCCAGCGCGCCCGCCCTCCAGCGGGTCTGGGACGACGTGGCGGCCTACGCCCCGTACTACGGCAGCGTGCACCGCGGGGCCGGGTACCTCTCGCAGCTGTCGACCGACCTGTTCGAGAACGCCCGCCGGACCGTCGCCGAGTTCCTGGACTGCCGGGACGGCGACCAGGTGGTCTTCACCCGGTCCACCACCGACTCCCTGAACCTCCTCGCCCGCGCGCTGCCGGCCGGCTGCCGGGTCTTCGTCTTCGAGACCGAGCACCACGCCTCGCTGCTGCCCTGGCGCGACGCGGACGTGACGTACCTGGACGCCCCGCGCACCCCCGCGCAGGCCGTCGAGACCCTGGAACGCGCCCTCGCCGCCCGGGAGCCGTACGGCCCGGCCCTGGTCTGTGTCACCGGCGCCTCCAACGTCACCGGTGAACTGTGGCCGGTGCGCGAACTGGCCGCCGCCGCGCACGCCCACGGCGCCCGGATCGTGCTGGACGCCGCCCAGCTCGCCCCGCACCACCCCGTCTCGGTGAGCGACCTGGACGTGGACTGGGTCGCCTTCTCCGGTCACAAGCTCTACGCCCCCTTCGGCTCCGGCGTGCTCGCCGGCCGCGCCGACTGGCTGCGCGAGGCCGAGCCGTACCTCGCGGGCGGCGGCGCCAGCCGCAGCGTCTCCCGGCGCGCGGACGGCGGTGTGGACGTGCGCTGGCACGACAGCGCCGCCCGGCACGAGGCGGGCTCGCCCAACGTCATCGGCGCCTACGCGATCGCCTCGGCCTGCAAGGCGCTCACCGAGGCCGGCTTCGACACCCTGGTCGCCCGCGAGGAGTACCTGATCGGGAAGGTACGGGAAGGGCTCGCCGAGGTGCCCGAGGTGCGGGTCCTGTCCCTCTTCGGCGACGACGCCCCGCGCGTCGGTGTGCTCTCCTTCGTCGTCGACGGCTGGAACAGCTCCCACTTCGCCGCCGCGCTCTCCGCCGAGTACGGGATCGGCGTGCGCGACGGCCTGTTCTGCGCCCACCCGCTGGTGCGCACCCTGCTCGGCAGCGACCCGGGGACGCAGGGCGAGTGCGGCGCCCCGGAGGCCGCGCCCGGCGAGAGGTCCCTCAACGCCATCCGCGTCAGCTTCGGCGCGGGCACCCCGGACGAGCACGTCGAGCGTTTCGTGGCCGCCGTCAAGGAGCTGGTGAGCGACGGCGCCCGGTGGAACTACCGCACCGAGGACGGGCGTTGCGTGCCCGACACGTCCGCCGCCGCCGGCACCACCGCGGGCACCGCCGCCGGCTGACCCGGCCGGCCCGGCAGCCGCGAGCCCAGCAGGACCATCCGCAGCGCCCGCTCGGTGGCGTCCGTGAGGAGTTCGGCGGCGCGCACGAGGGCGTCCGCGAGGGCCATCGGCGCCGGCATGATGCCGTGGAAGGCGTCCACCCCGGGGACCTCGTGCGCGCCCTCGCCCAGCGTGCCGGCCAGGGCGAGGACGGGACGGCCGTGCAGCTTGGCGCGCCGGGCGACCTCGGCCGGGACCTTGCCGCGCGGCGTCTGGTGGTCGAGGGCGCCCTCGGCGGTGAGCACCAGGTCGGCGCGGGCCAGGCGGGCGTCCAGGTCCAGGTGGTCGAGCAGGACGTCGAAGCGGGGCAGCAGCCGGGCCCCGACGGCGGCCAGCCCCGCGCCCAGCCCGCCGGAGGCGCCGGTGCCGGGGCCGGTGCGCAGATCGGCGCCGATGACGCCGAGGTCGCGGGTGAGGACGCGCGCCCAGTTCTCCAGACCGGCCGACAACTCCTCGACCTGCGCGGGCGTCGCCCCCTTCTGCGGACCGAACACCCGCGCCACGCCCCGCTCCCCGCACAGCACGTTGAAGGGGTTGCAGGCGACCAGCAGTTCCACCTTCCTCAGCCGGGGGTCCAGGCCCGCCGGGTCGACGCGGGCGAGGCGGACCAGTTCCCTGCCGCCGCGGGGGAGTTCGAAGCCGTCCGCGTCCAGCAGCCGGGCGCCGAGCGCCTGGAGCGCCCCCGCGCCCCCGTCGGACGTACCGGAGTCGCCGCAGCCCACCAGGATGCGCCGCGCCCCGGTGTCCAGCGCGGCGCGGATCAGCTCGCCGACGCCGTACGTGGTGGTGGCGCCCGGGTCGCGCAGGGCGCGGGGGACCAGGGACAGACCCGCGACGGCGGCCATCTCCACCACCGCGGTGTCCCCGTCGCCGAGCAGCGCGAAGTGGGTGCCGACGGGCTCGCCGACCGGGCCGGTGGCGGCCAGCGCGACCAGCCGCCCGTCGGTCGCGGCGGCCAGCGCGCGGGCGGTGCCCTCGCCGCCGTCCACGAGCGGGATGCGGTCGATCTCGGCGTCCGGCAGGACGCGGCGGACACCGGCCGCGATGGCGTCGGCGGCGGCCTGGGCGGACAGCGACTCCTTGAAGCCGCTGGGGGCCACGGCGACCCGGTCGAGCAGGGAGGGGACCGAGGACATCGAGGACGTGGAAGACATGTCGGGCTCCTTCAACGGGTCACGGGTACGCCGAGCAGCGGCCAGACCGCGGCGGCGAAGAACAGCACGAGCGCGGCGGTCAGCGGTGCCAGGACGGCGGACAGCCGCAGCAGGTCGCGCGGGGTGTAGGTGGGGGTGCCGGGGAGGTCGGAGAAGAGCGTGACCGGCTTGGCGGAGGCCGGGAGCGTGTGGCAGAAGCCGGCCGCCGCGGTGGACGCGAGCGCGGCGGCGACCGGGTTGACCCCCGCGCCCGCGGCCGCGGCGATCACCAGGGGCACCAGGACGGAGGAGCGGGCCGAGCGGGACTGGAGGACCAGGTGGGCGGCGGTGCTCACCGCGACCACGACCCCGAGGAAGACGGCCGGCGCGACGTCCGCGGGCAGCCCGGACACCAGCCACTTCGCCGCGCCGGAGTCGGCGAGCGCGACGCCCATCGCCATGGTCGCCGCCATGAACAGCAGCAGCGACCACGGCACGGTCTTCAGCGCGTCCTTGAGCCGTACGGTGCCCAGCGCGGGGGAGGAGGCGACGACGGCCCCGATCAGCGCGACCACCGCGGGCGGGACCCGGTGCAGGGGTTCGCTGCACCACAGGGCCACCACCGTGGCCAGCAGCAGGGCGCAGCGCTTCTCCGCCTGGGTCCACGGGCCGGTGACCGGGTCCTCGCTGTGCCGCTGTATCTCCTCGGCGGTGATGCGCACCGGTCCCGCGCGGTCCGCCCGCCGCGTGGTCGTCAGCAGCACGGTCTCGGCGGCCAGGTGGGACGAGGCCACCGCCAGCGGCAGCCCGAGCAGCAGCCACTGGGTGAAGCCGATCCGGTCCCCGGTCGCCTCCCACAGCACCGACACGGTGATCAGGTGCGCGCCCGCGCCGATCAGCGTCGCCACCGCCGACAGCAGGATCACGGTCGGGAAGAGCAGCGCCAGCATCACCACCAGCCGCTTCCGGTCGGCCAGCGCCTTGGCGAGGGCGAGGAACACCGGCAGCGCGAGCGCCGCCCGGCCCGAGGTGGCCGGCACCGCGAAGGCGGTGACGACCAGCGCGGCCGTCGTCAGGTGCACCAACTGCCGTACGCTGCGCGCCCCGCCGACCAGGAAGGCGGCGGCCCGCCCGGCGAGCCCGGTCCGCGTCACCGCGGCCGCGAGCACGAAGGCGCAGATCAGTAGCCACACCGTGTCGTCACCGAGGGTGCCGAAGAGGGTGTCGCTGCTGATCACGCCGGTCGCCGTCAGCGCGAGTCCGGCGCCCAGCGCGATGTACGTGTCGTCGATCGGGGTGGCGATCCAGGCGCAGGTCGCCAGCGCGAACACGGCGAGGGTGAGGCGCGCGTCGCCGCCGAGGGCGGGGAAGTTGGCGGGGACCGCCAGCAGCGCGCACAGGGACAGGGCCACGCAGAGGGCCGCCGCGAGGCGGAGGTTCAACGTCACGTCAACGAGGGTTCACGGAGGCGGTGAGTCCTCAATGAGCGTCACATGAAGGAAACTTCACCAGGCCGGCAGCCGGTATCCCATCCCGCGCACGGTCTCGACCTGCTGTGCCCCGAGCTTCTTGCGCAGCGCCCGCACGTACACGTCCACGATGTTGGAGCCGGGGTCGAAGTCGTAGCCCCACACGTGCGACAGGATCTGCTCGCGGGACAGTACCTGCCCCGGGTGGCGCAGGAACAGCTCCAGCAGGACGAACTCACGGGCCGTCAGGTCGACGGTGCGCTCCCCGGCGCGGGCCCGGCGGGTGCGCAGGTCCAGGCTGAGCGCCCCCGACCTCAGCACCGTCACCTCGGGCGCCCGGGCCGCCGTGCGCAGCCTGAGCCGTACCCGGGCCAGCAGTTCCTCGAAGCGGAACGGTTTGGTCATCCAGTCGTCGGCGCCGCCCTCTAGCCCGGCCACCGTGTCCCGGACGGAGTCCCGGGCGGTCAGCACGATCACCGGGGTGGTCACCCGGGACTCGCGCAGCTCGCGCAGGACCGTGAAGCCGTCCCGGCCGGGCAGCCCGATGTCCAGGACGACCAGGTCGAACCCGCCGGTCAGGGCGTATTCGTAGGCGGCGTCGCCGTCGGCGACGGCGGTGGTGGTGAAGCCGTTGGCGCGCAGGCCCTTCTCGACGAAGGAGGCGATGCGCTCCTCGTCCTCGACGATGAGGATGCGGTTCATGGACGTGCCTCTTCCGCGATCAGTCGGAATCAAGTGTCAGTACGAAGGTGGCCCCGCCGCCCTCGGTGGTGCGCAGGCCGACCCGCCCGCCGTGGCCCTCGGCGATCGCCTTCACGATCGACAGTCCGAGCCCCGCGCCGGTCCCGCGCACCCCGCGCCGGGCCGTGCCGCGCCGGAAGCGCTCGAAGATGACCTCGGCGTCCTGCGGCTGGACGCCGGGGCCGGAGTCGGCGACGTACAGCTCGACGCGGTCGCCGTCGGTGCGGGAGCCGATGCGGATGGTCTGGCCGGCGGTGGTGTGCTGTACGGCGTTCTGCGCGAGCTGCACCATGGCCTGCGTGATCCGCTGCGGGTCCAGCCGCACCTCGCGGTCGGCGACCCCGTCCAGCACCCAGTCCCGCTCGCCGAGGGTGCGGGCCTTGACGTAGACGTCGGCGGTGAGTTCGGCGAGCTGGACCGGCTCGGGGGTGACGAAGTCGGGGCGTTCGGTCTTGGCGAGCAGCAACAGGTCCTCGACGATGCGGCTCATCCGGTCCAGTTCGTCGGTGACCAGGCGGACGGTCTCCTCCCGTTCCGCCGGGTCGTCGCCCATCAGCTCCAGGTGGCCGCGCACGATGGTGATCGGGGTGCGCAGTTCGTGGCCCGCGTCGTCGACGAAGCGGCGCTGGGCGGCGAAGGCCCGCTCCAGCCGGTCGAGCATGGCGTTGAACGTCTCGGCGAGCGCCGCCACGTCGTCGTTGCCGTGCACCGGGATGCGCCGGGTCAGGTCCTGCTCGGTGAGCTGCGCGGCGGTGGTGCGCACCAGCCGCACCGGCTTGAGGATGCGGCCCGCGACCACCCAGGCGATGCCCGTCGTCATCAGCAGCGCGACGCCGGAGATGGCCAGCAGCACGCGGAACACCTCGTCGGCGCGCTGCTGTTCGCGCCCCGGGTGGAAGGCGACCACGAACGCCGCCGCCGGTTCGCCGCCGTACCGGGCGACGGTGACCTTGGCCCAGCGGACCTCGCCCTCGGGCCGGTGCAGGGTGCCGGTGGAGTCGGGCGAGGCGTAGATGCGGCGCAGGGCGTCGCCGTCCTTGTGCAGGGGCAGGGCGACCGGGATCTCCCGCTGCTGCACGAACTTGGTCGGACGGTCGCCCACCTTGCCGACCAGACCGAGCAGTTCCTCGTCCAGGTCGGCGTACTGCCGTTGCAGGAAGACCTTCAGCAGCCGCTCGGGGTCGGTGAACGGCAGGCCGGTCTCCGGGTCGAAGCCCTGTTCCTCGAAGTTGGCGAACTCCCCGGCCTCCTGCGCGAGCAGCCCGTTGATCCGCTGGTCGGTGTCGCGCAGCAGGATCGAGCGGGTGGTCGCGGCCACCGAGGCGAGGGCGACCGCCATCACGAGCAGCAGCCAGAGCAGGATGCGGACCCGGGCCGAGATCCGGCGGCGCTCACGGTCAGCCGTCGTCGCCGGGTCCGTCGTCGGCGGTTCCTTCGGCGCCCGAGTCGTCCCCGGTTCCCTGGCCTCGGTCGTCGTCATCGTCGTCATCCGGGGGGCTGTCGGTCACCGGCGGCCGGGTCACCACCTGGTCGCTGGGCGTCGGCTCGGGTGAGGAGGAGGTGGGCGTCGGGGTGGGGGAGCCGCTCTCCAGCTCCACCTTGGACGGGACCTTCGGCTCCTGTGGGCTGTCGGTGAGCGCGAAGCTCGTCGCGGCGATGCCGAGCGGGATCAGGACGACGGCCGCCAGGGCCGCCATCCGGCGTGAGAAGACCATGCCTTCGATACTGCGCCCGGTACCCGGCGGCGACGATGAGCCCGGGATGAAGAACTCTTCATCCGGCGTCCGGCCCGGGGACCGGAATCAGTTGTCCAGCCCGATCGCGAACGCCGCCTCCAGGTCGTGCTGCGAGTAGGTCCGGAACGCCACGTGCGTGTCCGTGCCCTCCACGCCGGGGATCTTGCTGATCCGGCCGGGGATGACCTCGGCGAGGTCCTCGTGCTCCTTCACCCGCACCATCGCGATCAGGTCGTAGGTGCCGGTGACGGAGAAGACCTCGCTGACGTTCTCCAGCGCGGCGATCTGCTCCGCGATCTCGGGGATGCGGTCCACGCTGGTCTTGATGAGGACGATCGCGCTGATCACGGCTGGTTCTCTCCCTCGGGCGCCGCCACTGGAACGCCCTTCACTCTAGTCGTAGGCCCGAACCGCACCCAGGCGAAGGCGAAGCCCAGCCCGAAGCCCACCAGGTGCGCGAGGTACGCCACCCCAGGCCCGTCGCCCGCCCGGCCCGCCGCCGTCCACTGCAGCCACACCCAGAACGGCAGCACGATCCAGGCAGGGAAGCGCAGCGGCAGGAAGAAGAGGAACGGCAGCAGGCTGGTGACCCGGGCCCGCGGGAAGAGGAAGAGGAAGGCGCCGAGCACCGCGGAGATCGCCCCGGAGGCGCCGACCAGGGACTGCTGGGAGTGGGCGTTGGCGCCCGCGTAGCCGAGCAGGGCCAGGTAGCCGCAGCCGAGGTAGAACAGCGCGAACTGGAGCCGGCCCATCCGTTCCTCGGTCATCGCGCCGAAGACGTACAGGAAGAGCATGTTGCCCAGCAGGTGCACCCAGCTGCCGTGGACGAAGAGCGCGGTCGCGGGGGTGAGGGCCGAGCCGGGGGAGTCCTCGAACAGTTCTGCGGGGACCACGCCCCAGCGCCGGAAGTAGGCGCGCTGCGCGGCGAGCAGTTCCTCGCCGGTGCCGTACGCCGGATTCAGGCCCGCCGCCGGGCTGACCAGGAACAGCAGACAGCACATGGTGATCAGCGTGTACGTCACGGGTGCGGTCCGGCGGCCCGTGCGGCGGGCCCCGCCGAGCGTCCCGACCGTTCTGCGGACCGCCGTGTTCCAGTTGCGGATCATGAATACAGAGCATGACGTAACGGGACGCACCCACCCAGGCCGCCTCGCCGCCGTGGACACGCGGGCGTCGGGTACCCGCCAGGCCGTAGGGTTACGAGCCACACGCGCCGGGGGAGCCCGGCGCGTCACCGACACTGGAAGAGAGCGAACAGCCACGATGACGGTTCCCCTGCCGACCGAGACGACACGGTGGCGCTGCACCCTCTGCGGCAACCTCACCCGCTTCGACGTCACCCGGGCCTCGAAGGTGGTCGAGTACGTGCACCTCGATCTGGCCGGCGAGCCGAAGGTCGAGGAGCGCGAGGTGCTCAGTGAGACCATCGAGTCGGTGCGGTGCCGCTGGTGCAACGCCGTGGACCAGGTGGAACTCGTGGACAGGCCGGGTGCCGACTCCTGATCAGGGGAGCGGCCCCCGCGTGAGGTGATCCCGTACGGGATCGCGCAGAGGCATTGGGGTGACGGATGGTGGAGACACGGGGCGGGGAGCCGGGCGACGGCGCCGCCGAGGTGCTCGACCGCCCGCTGCCCGACGGCGTGCGCCGCAGGGTCGTGCAGATCGTCTCCGACGGTTTCGGCGGGCTCACCCTCGGTGAGCTGCCCGCACAGCTGCGGCAGTACGCCCGGTTCGCCCCGAACCGCAGGACCAAGTTCGCCGGCAACGCCATGGCGGCCGCCGTGGAGACCGACCCGCTCTTCCGCCAGCGCATCGGCGAGAAGTTCCGCGACGCCCAGCCGGAACTGGCCGGGGCGCTGGACGCGGGCTCCCCGCCCCCGGCCGCCGACCCGCTCGACGTGGCGGCGGCGGCCTATGTGCTGCGTCCGCACGGCTGGGTGAAGCTGGTGACCGCCGCCGGCGAGGAGGCCCAGCGCGCGGACGCCGAGCGCGCCGACGAGGAGAGCCGCGCCGAGCTGGAGCGGCTGCACGAGGAGCTGGCCCGGGCCCGCGAGCACACCAGGACCGAGACCGAGCGGCTGCGCGCCGAGCTGGACGCGGCCAAGCGGGAGACCGAGTCGCTGCACCGCAAGCTGCGCTCCGCCCTGAGCGACGTCAAGCGCGGCGAGGCGGCGCTGCGCAAGGTCCAGGCCGAGATCGACGCCGTCCGCGCCGAGAGCCACGCCCAGGTCTCCGCCGCCGAGAGCGAGACCCGGCGGCTCAAGGCCCGCCTCGGGGAGGCCGAGGCCGCCCTGGAGGCCACCCGCAAGGCCGCCCGCGAGGGGCGCAGCGTCGAGGACATGCGGGTGCGGCTGCTGCTGGACACCCTGCTGGACGCCACCCAGGGGCTGCGCCGGGAGCTGGCCCTGCCGCCGGTGTCCGTGCGGCCCGCCGAGACCGTGGACGCCGTCGAGCCCGGCCGGATGACCCCGAAGGACATCGCCAACCGCGCCCTGTCCGAGCACGACCCCGCCGTCCTCGACCAGTTGCTCGCGCTGCCCCAGGCGCATCTGGTCGTCGACGGCTACAACGTGACCAAGACCGGCTATCCGCAGATGCCGCTGGAGAAGCAGCGGCTGCGCCTGCTCGGCCAGCTCTCCCAACTCGCCGCGCAGACCGGCGCGGAGACGACCTGCGTCTTCGACGGGGCCGAGCTGGCGGCGCCGGTGCTGCTCGCTCCGCCGCGCGGGGTGCGGGTGCTGTTCTCCAAGCCCGGCGTCACCGCCGACGAACTGATCCGCCAACTGGTGCGCGCCGAGCCGCCGGGCCGGCCGGTCATCGTGGTCTCGACCGACCGGGAGGTCGCCGACGGGGTCGCGCGCGCCGGCGCACGCCCGGTGGCGTCCGCGGTACTCCTCAAGCGGCTTTCCTAGCCTCCCTTCACTTTCGTACCAACCGCAACGTGGGTGTTCTATGCCCCGAATTGACGGAACCGTCACGCAACGTAGCGTCAATCCGGCGTCACAGCAGGTGAGTTGTGGCAAAGAATGCGGTGAGTAACAGGGTTTTTCGGGTGGAGGATTTGAACTGATCACGAGTGGGTCACTAGGGTCAGCCATCGAACCCTCGAACGGGTGATCCCTCTCAAGAAGGAGCTCGTCTCCGTGGCGTCCCACCGTCGTCCCAAGCAGCCGAGCCGCACGCGCGTGACCGTGCTCACCACCGCTGCCGCAGCCGCTGTCGCTCTCAGTTCCCAGGCCGCCAACGCCGCCCCGAGCGAGAAGCCGAGCAAGGACGAGGTCAAGACCAAGGTCGACAAGCTCTACGAGGAGGCCGAGAAGGCCACCGAGAAGTACAACGGCGCCAAGGAGAAGCAGGAGAAGCTCCAGAAGGAGATCTCCACGATCCAGGACAACGTCGCCCGCGGCCAGGAGGAGCTGAACGAGCTGCGCGACGGCCTCGGTTCGATGGCCAGCGCCCAGTACCGCTCCGGCGGGATAGACCCGTCCCTCCAGCTGTTCCTCTCCGCCGACCCGGACAACTACCTGGACAAGGCGTCCACGCTCGACCAGCTCAGCGGGCAGCAGGTCGAGGCGCTGAAGAAGATCCAGGAGAAGCAGCGGGACCTCGCCCAGCAGCGCTCCGAGGCGTCCGAGAAGCTCAAGGACCTCTCCGCCACCCGCACCGAGCTGGGCAAGAAGAAGAAGGAAGTCCAGAGCAAGCTCTCCTCCGCGCAGAAGCTGCTCAACACGCTCACCGCGCAGGAGAAGGCCGCCCTCCAGGCCGAGGAGCAGCGCGCCACCCGCACCAGCGAGCGCCAGGTCCTCTCCGGCAAGTCCACCCCCGCCTCCGGCCGGGCCGCCGCCGCCTTCGCCGCCGCCCAGAGCAAGCTGGGCACGCCCTACGTCTACGGCGCCACCGGCCCGTCCTCCTTCGACTGCTCGGGCCTGACCTCCTGGGCCTACGCCCAGGCGGGCGTCGGCATCCCGCGCACCTCCGAGGCGCAGACCGGCGCGGGCACGCGGATCTCCTCGATGAGCCAGCTCCAGGTCGGCGACCTCGTCTTCTTCTTCAACGACCTGCACCACGTCGGCCTCTACGCCGGCAACGGCCAGGTCCTGCACGCGCCGCGCACCGGTACGGTCGTCCGCTACGAGTCGATGAGCACCATCGGCGGTCCCTTCATGTTCGGCGTCCGGGTCTGACCGGGACCCCCGCACCCCCTTCCGCCGCCCCTCGCCGTGCCGCCCGTTCGGGC
>MUMD01000172.1 GCA_002155895.1 Streptomyces rochei | reverse complement strand
GCGAACGACACCGTCCCGGCCGCCACCGCCCGCACCGGCGCTCCGGCCGGCGCGGCGAGGTCCACACCGCGGTGACCCCGGCCGTACGGGGTCGCCGGGGGCTCCCAGCCCCGCAGCACCGTCGGCCGGTCACCGACCGGCCAGCCGCGCGCCACGGCAGGCACTCCGGGATCCGGGAGCCGGTCCACGCTCTCGGACACCACCACCACCGCCGCCGCAGCAGCCGCAGCCTCCCTGGTGCCCGGCGCCCGCCCCGCCTCCGGCGGTCCCGGGGCCACCACACTCAGCAGCACCACCACCCACACACCCGCCCTCACCCACCGTCCGGTCACGCATCGCCCGCTCACCCACCGCCTCGTTCGCATGCCGGAACCGTCCCGCACCCCGGCCGGTCACCGCTCCGTCCTGTGGAGCGCTCCCCGGTTGTGGACAGCCGCGTCACCCGGGGCCCCGCGGGTCCCGTACACTTCTGATGGCGATCCGGGTCACCGGGTCGACTTCGCACGCCCCGACACGAGGCCGGTCAAGGCTCGTGTCAGCGCCCCTCGGTCCCTTGTGGCAGGCGCGTCGCGGGCGTCAGGCGCGGGAGCCGTCCGGCTCACGCGGCACAACCGAGAACACCAAGGAGATACGGCCATGGCCGTCGTCACGATGCGGGAGCTGCTGGAGAGCGGCGTCCACTTCGGTCACCAGACCCGTCGCTGGAACCCGAAGATGAAGCGCTTCATCTTCACCGAGCGCAACGGCATCTACATCATCGACCTGCTCCAGTCGCTGTCGTACATCGACCGCGCCTACGAGTTCGTCAAGGAGACCGTCGCCCACGGCGGCACGGTCATGTTCGTCGGCACGAAGAAGCAGGCGCAGGAGGCCATCGCCGAGCAGGCCACCCGCGTCGGCATGCCCTACGTCAACCAGCGCTGGCTGGGCGGCATGCTCACCAACTTCTCGACCGTCTACAAGCGTCTGCAGCGCCTCAAGGAGCTCGAGCAGATCGACTTCGAGGACGTGGCCGCCTCCGGCCTCACCAAGAAGGAGCTGCTGGTCCTCTCCCGCGAGAAGGCCAAGCTGGAGAAGACCCTCGGCGGTATCCGCGAGATGTCCAAGGTGCCCAGCGCCGTCTGGATCGTGGACACCAAGAAGGAGCACATCGCGGTCGGCGAGGCCCGGAAGCTCAACATCCCGGTCGTCGCCATCCTCGACACCAACTGCGACCCCGACGAGGTCGACTACAAGATCCCGGGCAACGACGACGCGATCCGCTCCGTCACCCTGCTCACCCGCGTGATCGCCGACGCCGTCGCCGAGGGCCTCATCGCCCGCTCCGGCGCCGCCACCGGCGACAAGGGCGAGAAGGCCGCCGGCGAGCCGCTGGCCGAGTGGGAGCGCGACCTGCTCGAGGGCGAGAAGAAGGCCGAGGAGGCGCCCGCCGCCGAGGCCGAGAAGCCGGCCGAGGCTCCGGCCGCCGAGGAAGCTCCGGCCGCCGAGGAGGCTCCGGCCGCCGCCGAGGCCCCCGCCGCGGACGCCGAGCAGGCCTGACCCCTCACCACCTCCGGGTTCCGGACGGCGGGGGCCCACGAAGCCCCCGCCGTCCGGCGCCCGTAGATCTTCAGACTTCGAGAGAGATTCCGGAATCATGGCGAACTACACCGCCGCCGACGTCAAGAAGCTCCGCGAGCTCACCGGCGCCGGCATGATGGACTGCAAGAAGGCGCTGGACGAGGCCGAGGGCAACGTCGAGAAGGCCGTCGAGGCGCTGCGCATCAAGGGCCAGAAGGGCGTCGCCAAGCGCGAGGGCCGTTCCGCCGAGAACGGCGCGGTCGTCTCGATCATCGCCGACGACAACACCTCGGGTGTCCTGGTCGAGCTGAAGTGCGAGACGGACTTCGTCGCCAAGGGCGAGAAGTTCCAGAACGTCGCCACGGCCATCGCCGAGCACGTCGCCAAGGCCGCCCCGGCCGACATCGAGGCGCTCCTCGCCTCCGAGATCGAGCCCGGCAAGACCGTCCAGGCGTTCGTGGACGAGGCCAACGCCAACCTCGGCGAGAAGATCGTCCTGGACCGCTTCGCGCAGTTCTCCGGCGGCTTCGTGACCGCGTACATGCACCGCACGATGCCCGACCTGCCCCCGCAGATCGGTGTCCTCGTCGAGCTGGACAAGCCGAACGCCGAGATCGCCAAGGGCGTCGCCCAGCACATCGCCGCCTTCGCGCCGAAGTACCTCTCCAAGGAGGACGTCCCGGCCGAGGTCGTCGAGTCCGAGCGCCGTGTCGCCGAGGAGACCACCCGCGCCGAGGGCAAGCCCGAGGCCGCCCTGCCGAAGATCGTCGAGGGTCGCCTCAACGGCTTCTTCAAGGACGCCACCCTGCTCGGCCAGCCCTACGCCCTGGACAACAAGAAGTCCGTCCAGAAGGTGCTGGAAGAGGCCGGTGTCACCCTGAAGCGCTTCACGCGCATCAAGGTCGGCATCTGAGTCCGTACCGCGACGGACGCGCGACCCCGGTAGGGTCGACAGCAGTCGTCGGCGCCGTCCGCGCATGCCCTGGCGCACGCGCGTGCGGCGGCGGACGACAGCAGATCTGACGAGGAGGCCATTGCCGCGTATGGGATGCGAAACACGCCCCCACCGGCAGTGGCCTTCTTCGTGTGTGTGACCACGTAAAAGAGGCGAGATCTCCATGACCACCAAGGCCGAGAAGAGCGACGACGGCAAAGTACGCGGCCGCTTCATGCTGAAGCTGTCCGGAGAGGCCTTCTCCGGCGGTGGGGGCCTGGGCGTCGACCCCGACGTGGTGCACGCCATCGCCCGCGAGATCGCGGCCGTCGTACGCGACGGCGCGCAGATCGCCGTCGTCATCGGCGGCGGCAATTTCTTCCGCGGCGCCGAACTGCAGGTGCGCGGCATGGACCGCGCCCGCTCCGACTACATGGGCATGCTCGGCACCGTGATGAACTGCCTGGCCCTCCAGGACTTCCTGGAGAAGGAGGGCGTCGACTGCCGCGTGCAGACCGCCATCACCATGGGCCAGGTCGCCGAGCCGTACATCCCGCTGCGCGCCGTGCGCCACCTGGAGAAGGGCCGCGTGGTCATCTTCGGCGCCGGTATGGGCATGCCCTACTTCTCCACCGACACCACCGCCGCCCAGCGCGCCCTCGAGATCGACGCCGAGGCGCTGCTCATGGGCAAGAACGGTGTGGACGGGGTCTACGACTCCGACCCCAAGACCAACCCGGACGCCGTCAAGTTCGACGCGCTCGGCTACGGCGAGGTCATCACCCGCGACCTGAAGGTCGCCGACGCGACGGCCGTCACGCTCTGCCGCGACAACAGCCTCCCGATCGTGGTCTTCGAACTGCTGAAGGAGGGCAATATCGCCCGCGCCGTCAAGGGTGAGAAGATCGGCACGCTTGTGGGTGACCAGGACAGCCGGGACTGACCGGAGAAGCACCCCCCGTCCGCGGACGCCACCTGTCCGGGGGACGGACGGGGCGGGACCGGGCCGGGGGATGGACAATGTCCCGCCGGTCGGGAACCGTGCAGGAAGAACGCGACGCAGCCGGCCGCAGCTCCGACAGGGGACCGCAGCCGGGCCTACTCAAGACACGCAGGAGCAAGTGGTGATCGAAGAGACCCTCCTCGAGGCCGAGGAGAAGATGGAGAAGGCCGTCGTGGTCGCCAAGGAGGACTTCGCCGCGATCCGCACCGGCCGTGCGCACCCGGCGATGTTCAACAAGATCGTGGCCGACTACTACGGCGCGCTGACGCCGATCAACCAGCTGGCCTCGTTCTCCGTGCCCGAGCCGCGCATGGCCGTGGTGACCCCCTTCGACAAGAGCGCCCTGCGCAACATCGAACAGGCGATCCGCGACTCCGACCTGGGCGTCAACCCGAGCAACGACGGCAACATCATCCGGGTGGTGTTCCCCGAGCTGACCGAGGAGCGCCGCCGCGAGTACATCAAGGTCGCCAAGGCCAAGGGCGAGGACGCCAAGGTCTCGATCCGCTCCGTGCGCCGCAAGGCCAAGGACGCGATCGACAAGCTCATCAAGGACGGCGAGGTCGGCGAGGACGAGGGCCGCCGTGCGGAGAAGGAGCTCGACGACACCACCGCCAAGTACGTCGCCCAGGTGGACGAGCTCCTGAAGCACAAGGAAGCCGAACTGCTCGAGGTCTGATGAACGACTCTTCCTGGGGAGCGCCGCCACAAGCCGGGTACTGGGGGCCGTCCGACCGGGGACCTGTCCAGGGCGCTGCCCCGGCGGGTCCCGCGTACGATGCGCACTACGCGCAGCAGACTCGCCCCATGCCCATCGTGCCCGACGTACCCGACCACGGCGGTGACCAGGACGACGACCAGGGGGCCGCTCGGCTGAGCGGTCCCCTGTTCGACGAGAGCCAGTCGGCGCAGCCGTATGCGGCGGCGCCGCGGAATCCGGAGCCCATGCCCGACGTCCCGCAGCCGGCGCAGCCCCAGCCGCAGAAGAAGAGCGCGGGGCGCGACCTGGGTGCCGCGATAGGGGTCGGCGTCGGACTCGGCGTGGTCATCATCGCGTCGCTGTTCGTCGTCAAGGCCGTCTTCGTCGGTGTGATCGCGATCGCCGTCGTGGTGGGCCTGTGGGAGCTGACCAAGCGGCTGGACGAGCGCAAGGGCATCAAGGCGCCCCTCGTGCCGCTCGCCGTCGGCGGCGCGGCGATGGTCGTCGCCGGGTACGTGCGGGGCTCCGAGGGCGCGTGGGTCGCCATGGCCCTGACCGCGCTGGCGGTCCTGGTCTGGCGGATGACCGAACCGCCCGAGGGCTATCTCAAGGACGTCACCGCGGGCCTGTTCGCCGCGTTCTACGTGCCGTTCCTGGCCACGTTCGTCGCGATGATGCTCATGGCGGACGACGGCCCCTGGCGGGTCCTGACCTTCCTGGTCCTCACCGTCGTCAGCGACACCGGGGCGTACGCCGTCGGCTGGCGCTTCGGCAGGACCAAGCTCGCCCCGCGCATCAGCCCCGGCAAGACCCGTGAGGGCCTGCTCGGCGCGGTCGCCTTCGCGATGGCGGCGGGCGCGCTGTGCATGCAGTTCGCCATCGACGGCGGTGCGTGGTGGCAGGGCCTGCTGCTGGGCCTCGCGGTCGCCGTCAGCGCGACCCTGGGCGACCTCGGCGAGTCCATGATCAAGCGCGACCTCGGCATCAAGGACATGGGCACCCTCCTGCCGGGTCACGGCGGCATCATGGACCGCCTGGACTCCCTGCTGCCGACGGCACCGGTGGTGTGGCTGCTGCTGGTCGTCTTCGTCGGCTCGGGCTGACCCGCCGGCCCGCTGTTCCTGCGTAGAGGGACCCGTTGCCCACAGGGCGGCGGGTCCCTCTACGCGTTTCGCCCGGGGCCGGCACACACCCCAGGAGCACACCCTCAGTCGCGCCCCTCGCACCCGGGGCTGCATCCGCACGCGTCCGTTCCCGCCCTCCCGCTCGACGCCGACGCGACCGGGGCCGCGCAGCAACCCTTGCCCCGCCAGGCGTCACGCCCCTCCTTGACCGCGACCGCCGCGATGACGAGGGCGGCGATCGGGTCGGCCCAGGACCAGCCGAGCGTGGCGTTGAGGACCAGACCGATGAGGAGCACGGCGGACAGGTAGGTGCAGAGCAGGGTCTGCCTGGAGTCGGCGACGGCCGAGGCGGAGCCGAGCTCCCGGCCGGCGCGGCGCTGGGCCGCCGACAGGAACGGCATGACGGCCAGGGACAGGGCGGCTATGACGATGCCGAGAACGGAGCGATCGGCCTCGGCGGTGCCGGTCAGGGCGCGGACGGCATCGACGGTGACGTAGGCGGCGAGCGCGAAGAAGGAGAACGCGATGATCCGCAGGGTGGCCCGCTCCCGTGCTTCCCGCACGGCGTGCTCGCGGGCCGAGAACTGCCAGGCGACCGCGGCGGCGGACGAGACCTCGATCACCGAGTCCAGGCCGAAGCCGATCAGCGCCGTGGAGGAGGCGAGCGTTCCGGCGGTGAGGGCGACGGCCGCCTCGATGACGTTGTAGGTGAGGGTCGCGGCGACCAACAGCCGTATCCGGCGGGCGAGCGCGTCGCGCCGAGCCGGGGAAGGCCCGAGGGAGAGGGCCGTCTCCGCGGTCATGTCAGCAGCACCCCGCCGTGTCGGCGTCAGGGCAGCTCCGGTCGGTCTCGACGGCCACCACGGCGGTGCGCAGATCGTCCAGCGCGTGACCGAGACGCGCGTCCGCGAGTTCGTAGCGCGTGCGTCGGCCGTCCGGCACGGTGATGACCAGGCCGCAGTCGCGCAGGCACGCCAGGTGGTTCGAGAGCCGGGTGCGCGAGACGCCCAGGGCGTCGGCGAGGTCGGCCGGATAGGCGGCCGCCTCGCGTAGGGAGAGCAGGATCCGGCAACGGATCGGATCGGCGAGCGCGCGGCCGAACCGGGCCAGCACCTCGATCTCCGGGGCAACGGTCAGCATGGGCCGAGGGTACAGAGATTCTTGAATTCAGGAAACCCTGAACAGTGTGCTCCGGCGGCTCGGAGGGCCGGTCCTGGGGCGCATCTGAACCCCGGGACGATCTGCGACACTGGGAAGGTCATGCCTAAGCCCGGAGAACTCACATTCGTCGCCCCGCGCGGAGCCAAGAAGCCGCCGCGGCATCTCGCCGATCTCACGCCTGCGGAGCGCAAGGAGGCCGTCGCCGCCATCGGCGAGAAGCCGTTCCGCGCCAAGCAGCTCTCGCAGCACTACTTCGCGCGGTACGCGCACGACCCCGAGCAGTGGACCGACATCCCGGCCGGTTCCCGTGAGGGGCTCCGGGAGGCTCTGCTGCCCGAGCTGATGTCCGTCGTCCGGCATCTGTCGACCGACCAGGGCACCACCCGCAAGACGCTGTGGAAGCTGTTCGACGGGACCCTCGTCGAGTCCGTCCTCATGCGCTACCCGGACCGGGTGACCATGTGCATCAGCTCCCAGGCGGGCTGCGGCATGAACTGCCCGTTCTGCGCCACCGGCCAGGCCGGCCTGGACCGGAACCTGTCGACCGCCGAGATCGTGCACCAGATCGTGGACGGGATGCGGGCGCTCAGGGACGGCGAGGTCCCCGGTGGGCCCGCGCGGCTCAGCAACATCGTCTTCATGGGCATGGGCGAGCCCCTCGCCAACTACAACCGCGTCGTGGGGGCCATCCGCCGGCTCACCGACCCCGAGCCCGACGGGCTGGGGCTGTCGCAGCGCGGCATCACCGTCTCCACGGTCGGTCTGGTCCCGGCGATCCACCGCTTCTCCGACGAGGGCTTCAAGTGCCGTCTCGCCATCTCGCTGCACGCGCCCGACGACGAGCTGCGTGACACCCTCGTCCCCGTGAACACGCGGTGGAAGGTGCGCGAGGTGCTGGACGCGGGCTTCGAGTACGCAGCGAAGTCGGGGCGCCGGCTGTCCATCGAGTACGCCCTGATCCGCGACATCAACGACCAGGCCTGGCGCGGTGACCGGCTGGGGCGGCTGCTCAAGGGCAGGCCGGTGCACGTCAACCTGATCCCGCTCAACCCGACGCCCGGCTCCAAGTGGACCGCCTCGCGGCCCGAGGACGAGAAGGCGTTCGTGGAGGCGATCGCGGCGCACGGTGTGCCGGTGACCATCCGGGACACCCGTGGTCAGGAGATCGACGGGGCGTGCGGTCAGCTCGCCGCGAGCGAGCGGTAACCTGACCGGCGGAAGTACGACCTGACAGAAATCACATCTTCATATTCCGACAGGGGAGCGCCACAGCGCTGAGAGTGCGGCACCGGCCGCAGACCCTCCGAACCTGGCCCAGGTCATTCTGGGTAGGGAGATCGGTCACCACTCGAGCTGTTGCGCCCTGCCCGGGACCTCGCCAGGGGTTCCGGGCGGGGCCGCGTCTTCTCCTGGTCACCCAGGAGGAATCCAGTGAGCATCACCAAGAAGGTCACCGCCCTCGCCGTCGGGCTGGGCATGGCCGGCGGCCTCGCCGCGTGCGGATCGTCGTCCGACGGGGACGGCGGGGGGTCCGGCGGCTCCAAGAGCGTGACCCTCGTCAGCCACAACTCGTGGGCCGTCTCGAAGGACGTCATCGCCGCCTTCGAGAAGAGCTCCGGCTACAAGGTCCGGGTCCTGGAGGACGGCGACGCCGGGCAGGCCGTGAACAAGGCCGTCCTCACCAAGGACAACCCGCAGGGTGACGTCTTCTTCGGCGTCGACAACACGCTGCTGTCGCGGGCCCTGGACAACGGGCTGTTCCAGCCGTACGAGGCGAAGGGGCTCGACCGGGTCGACGCCGCGTACCGGACCGACACCGACCACCGGGTCACGCCCGTCGACACCGGCGACATCTGCGTCAACTACGACAAGGCGTACTTCAGCGAGCACAAGCTGACCCCGCCGGACTCCTTCGACGACCTGATCGAGCCCGAGTACAAGGACCTGCTCGTCACGGAGAACGCCGCCGGTTCCTCGCCCGGACTCGGCTTCCTGCTCGGCACCGCGGCCGAGTACGGAGACGACGGCTGGCAGGACTACTGGAAGAAGCTGAAGGCCAACGGCGTCAAGGTCGTCGACAGCTGGGAGCAGGCGTACAACGAGGAGTTCTCCGGCTCGTCCGGTGGCAAGAAGGCCAAGGGCGACCGTCCGCTCGTCGTTTCCTACGCCTCCTCCCCGCCCGCCGAGGTGATCTACGCCGACCCGCAGCCGGCCACCGCGCCGACCGGTGTCGCCCAGGGCACCTGCTTCCGCCAGGTCGAGTACGCCGGTCTGCTGAGCAACGCCCGGAACCCCGAGGGAGGCAAGGCGCTCCTCGACTTCATGCTGAGCAAGCAGTTCCAGGAGGACCTGCCGCTCAACATGTTCGTGTATCCGGTGCGCGAGGACGCCGCGATCCCCGAGGCGTTCCGGAAGTTCGGGCCGCCGGCCGAGAAGCCGCGGACCATGGACCCGGCGAAGATCGCCGACAACCGCGACCAGTGGGTCAAGTCGTGGACCTCGCTCGTCGTGAGGTGAAGCGGGTGGAACGGGTGAGGAGCGTGCGCGGGAGCGCGGCGCGGCTCGGGCTGATGGCCGTGCCCGTCGCGTTCTTCGCGGCGTTCTTCGCCTACCCCGTCGCCGCGATCGTCGCGCGCGGACTGAAGGTCGACGGGGCCTGGCGGCTCGGGCGGATCGGGGAGGTGCTGGGGCAGTCCGACGTCCGGCAGGTGCTGTGGTTCACCACCTGGCAGGCGGTGGCCTCCACCGCGCTCACCCTGCTGATCGCCCTGCCCGGCGCCTATGCCTTCGCCCGCCTCGACTTCCCCGGCAAACAGGTGCTGCGGGCCGTGGTGACGGTGCCGTTCGTGCTGCCGACGGTCGTCGTCGGCACGGCGTTCCTGGCCCTGGTCGGGCGCGGCGGGCTGCTGGACGAGCTGTGGGGTGTGCGCCTGGACACCACGGTGTGGGCGATCCTGCTCGCGCACGTCTTCTTCAACTACGCCGTCGTCGTCCGCACCGTGGGCGGCCTGTGGTCGCAGCTCGATCCGCGGCAGGAGGAGGCCGCGCGGATGCTCGGCGCCTCACGGCTGAAGGCGTGGCGGCAGGTGACGCTGCCCGCGCTCGCACCCGCCGTGGCCGCCGCCGCGCTGATGGTGTTCCTGTTCACCTTCACCTCCTTCGGCGTCGTCCAGATCCTCGGCGGCCCCGCCTTCTCCACCCTGGAGGTGGAGATCTACCGGCAGACCTCCCAGGTCTTCGACCTGTCCACGGCCGCCGTACTGACGCTGGTCCAGTTCGTGGCGGTCGCCGCCGTCCTCGTCGTGCACGCCTGGACGGTGCGGCGGCGGGAGACCGGCCTGCGGCTGGTGGACGCGGCCACGACCGCGCGCCGCCCGCGCGGCGCCGGGCAGTGGGCGCTGCTGGCGGGAGTCCTGGTCACCGTCGCCGGGCTGATCCTGCTGCCGCTGGCCGTCCTGGTCGAGCGGTCGCTCGGCGCGTCCGGTCTCGGCTACTACCGGGCGCTGACCCGTGCGGACGGCGGTACCTTCCTGGTTCCGCCGATCGAGGCGATCGGCAACTCCCTCCAGTACGCCGTCGCCGCCACCGCCATCGCCGTGGTGATCGGCGGGCTGGCCGCGGCCGCGCTCACCCGGCGTGACGCGGGCCGCTTCGTGCGGGGCTTCGACGCCCTGCTGATGCTGCCGCTCGGGGTGTCCGCCGTGACCGTCGGCTTCGGGTTCCTGATCGCGTTGGACGAGCCTCCGCTGGACCTCCGCTCCTCCTGGATCCTGGTGCCGCTCGCGCAGGCGCTGGTCGGCGTCCCCTTCGTCGTACGGACCATGCTGCCGGTCCTGCGGGCGGTGGACGTACGGCTGCGGGAGGCGGCGTCCGTGCTCGGGGCGTCGCCGTGGCGGGTGTGGCGCGAGGTGGACCTGCCGATGGTGCGGCGGGCGCTGCTGGTCGCGGCCGGGTTCGCGTTCGCGGTCTCCCTCGGGGAGTTCGGGGCGACGGTCTTCATCGCGCGGCCCGATAGTCCGACGCTGCCGGTGGCCGTGGCGCGGCTGCTGGGGCGGCCGGGGGAGATGAACTACGGCCAGGCGATGGCCCTTTCGACGATTCTGATGCTGGTGTGCGCCGTGGCCCTGGTGGTGCTGGAGCGGCTGCGGACCGACCGGACCGGGGAGTTCTAGACATGCCGCCGAACCTGCCGCTGGGACTGCCGACGAGCCTGCTGGGCCTGGAGGGCGCGACCGTCCGCTTCGGCGGGCGACCCGTGCTCGACGCCGTCGACCTGGAGGTCGCCGAGCACGAGGTGGTGTGCGTGCTCGGGCCCAGCGGCAGCGGCAAGTCGACGCTGCTGCGGGCGGTCGCCGGACTGCAGCCGCTGGACGCCGGGCGGGTGACGCTGGACGGGCGGGACCAGGCGGGGGTGCCCGCGCACCGGCGCGAGGTCGGGCTGATGTTCCAGGACCACCAGCTCTTTCCGCAGCGGGACGTGGCCGGGAACGTCGCCTTCGGGCCGCGGATGCGGGGCGCGTCCCGTACCGAACAGCGGGAGCGGGTCGAGGAGTTGCTGGAACTGGTCGGGCTGCCGGACGCCGCCCGGCGGTCCGTCGCCGCGCTCTCCGGCGGTGAGCAGCAGCGGGTGGCGCTGGCCCGGGCCCTCGCGCCCCGGCCCCGGCTGCTGATGCTGGACGAACCGCTCGGCCAGCTCGACCGCTCGCTGCGGGAACGGCTCGTAGTGGAACTGCGGGAGCTGTTCGGCCGCCTGGGCACCACCGTGCTCGCGGTGACGCACGACCAGGGCGAGGCCTTCGCGCTGGCCGACCGGGTCGTGGTGATGCGGGACGGGCGGATCGCCCAGTCGGGGACGCCGCTGGAGGTGTGGCAGCGGCCGGCCGACGCCTTCGTGGCCCGTTTCCTCGGCTTCGACAACGTGGTCGACGCGACGGTCGCCGGGCAGGCCGCCGACACCCCGTGGGGCAAGGTGCCGGTTCCCGAGGACGCCCCGCAGGGCGCCCGGACCCTGCTCGTCCGTCCTGCCGGGGTGCGTCTGGTGGCCGCCGACGCCGGTCTGCGCTGCACGGTGACCGCCCGCACCTTCCGCGGCACCCACGTGGCCGTCCACCTCCAGCCCGAGGACGCCCCGCGCCTGGAGGCGGCGTGCGCGCTGCGGGCGGCGCCGGAGGTCGGGGACGTGGTCGGGGTGGAGTTCGACGTGGCCGAAATCGTGGTGCTCGGATGATCCCGTCGCTCGTAGGCTGACGGGCATGACGCTCCTTGCACATGACCGCTACTGCGACGAGATCGCCCTCCAGGTCGGGCGATTGAGGGAGGTCCTCACCTCCGGAGCGGATCCGGCCGCCACCGTGCCGACCTGCCCGGACTGGACGCTGGAGGACCTGGTGCGGCATGTGGGCCGGGCGCTGCGCTGGTCCGGGACGATCGTGGGCACGCGCGCGGAGGAGGAGGTCCCGGAGGACCGGGTGCCGGGCTCCGCGGGTCCCGGTACGTGGGGAGACGTGGCCGCGCTGGACGCGTGGCTGGCGGAGTCCGGCCGGGTGGTCGTCGACGCGCTGCGGGAGGCGGGCCCGGACGCGCGCGCCTGGTCGTGGGCCGGTATACACACCGCGGGGTTCTGGGCGCGCCGGATGACGCACGAACTCGTCGTGCACGGGGCGGACGCGGCGCTCGCCGCGGGACGGCCCGTCGAGGCGGTCGCGCCCGAGGTGGCGGCCGACGCGGTCGACGAGTGGCTGGAGATCGTGCGGTTCGTGCAGCGGGCCCTTCCGGACGGACCGGCGAAGGAGCTGCGAGCGCCGGGCCGGAGCATCCGCCTGCACGCCACCGACGCACCGGCCGGACTGGACGCGGAGTGGTTGATCGAACTGCCCGAGGAGGGCGTGACCTGGCGACGCGGTCCCGCCGAGGCGGACGTCACGCTGCGCGGACCGCTCACCGAGGTGCTGTTCGTCTTCTACCGGCGGCTGCCGCCGGACACCCGCGGGGTCGACGTGCTCGGTGACCGGAAGCTGCTGGAGTTCTGGCTGGAGCGGGCGACGTTCGGGTGAGCCTCACGTCGGTGGCCCGCCCCCTTCTCGGGGACGGGCCACCGACAGCGCCTACGCGGGAGGGTCAGCGGCCGCTGTTCGCCCCACGGCGCCGCATGCCGAAGAAGACCGCGCCGCCACCCACGACGACCAGGGCCGCCGCGATGCCGACGATCATGCCGGTGTTGGAGTTGGCGCCGGTCTCGGCGAGGTTGGACTCACCGGCCGCCGGGGACGGGGCGTTGCTGGGCGCCGCCGCCGGAGCGGTGCTCTCGCTCTGCGCCGGAGCGGGCGCCGACGTGGACGGCGTCGAGGACGGCGTCGGTGTCTCGTCGGACGGGGTGTCGGACGGGACGGGGGAGCTCTCCGACGGGGTCGGGGAGGGCGACGGCGTCTCCTCGGTCCCGCAGGCGGTCGCCGGGGTGACGAGGTTCGGCTTGATGTCCTCGTCGACGTAACGGTCGGCCTTGACGTGGACGCGGTACTCGGCGTTCGGCTTCCAGTCCTCGGTGAAGGTGATGGTGGTGCCCTCGCGCGAGCCCTTCACCACCTGCTCGCCGACCTTCTTCGCGTCGGCGCCGTTGTTCTGCAGGTAGACGCTGACGGTGGCGGGGATGCCGGCGGGGTCCACGTCGGTGACGGTGATGACGCCCTTGCCGCCCTCGCACGCCGCGGCGGCGGAGAACTCGCTGATGTCGCAGGCGAGGGCGTTGCCGGCGGCGCCGATCGCCAGGGCCACCGAGGCGGAGGCGACACCGACGGCGCGAACGCCTCGGCGTGCTGCGGTGCTTCTGAATATGGACAGGACTGCCACGTTTGTCCTTACGGGAGCGCAGATGCGGGGGGTGGAGAGGAGTGCCGATGTCCGTTGCCGCGGCCTCGGCACACCCACGAGCCTCACTGGTCTATAAGCGGTGCGTAAGCAGTGTCAACGCCTCAGCCCCGCAAGGGCGTTGGCTTTGCCGTCTTATTAACCGCCGAGACGTTTCAGCGCCGCGGGAGCCTCCTCGATCCGGTCGACCAGCGCGATCCGGGACTGCATCGTCCGCCCTCCGGCGAGCGAGTCGAGCAGCGGCCACGCGGGCAGCCGCTCCGTCCAGTGCGCCTTGTCCACCAGCACCATCGGGGTGGGCTCGCCCCGCGACTCGTAGTAGTTCGGCGTCGCGTTGTCGAAGATCTCCTGGACGGTGCCGGCGGCGCCCGGCAGGAAGACGACTCCCGCGTCGCAGCGGGCCAGCAGGCCGTCCTCGCGGGTGGCGTTGGCGAAGTACTTGGCGATGTGCGCCGCGAAGGCGTTGGGCGGCTCGTGGCCGTAGAACCAGGTCGGGATGCCGACCGAGGCGCCGCCCCGGGGCCACCGCTCGCGCACCTCGAACGCGGACCGCGCCCAGTCGGTGATCGACGGCGTGAACGAGGTCACCTCGGCGAGCAGGAGCAGGGCCTCGTCCAGCATCGCGTCGTCGAACGGGGCCGCGTACGCGCCGAGGTTGGCCGCCTCCATCGCTCCCGGACCTCCGCCGGTGGCCACGGTGAAGCCGGCGCGGGCCAGTTCGCGGCCCAGGCGTGCGGCGCCCGCGTAGGCGGCGGTGCCGCGGGCCATGGCGTGACCGCCCATGACGCCCACCACCCGGGTGCCGATGAGGAGTTCGTCGAGCGCGTCGGAGACGGCGTCGTCGTGGACGGCGCGCAGCATGGAGGCGAAGACGTCACCGTCCGCCTTGGTCTGCTGGAACCAGTCGTACGAGGAGGCGTCCGGTGTCGACGCGTAGCCCTCGTCGAGCGAGGCGTACAGCTCGTCCGGGGAGTAGACGCGCGCCCGGTAGGGGTCGAAGGGCAGGCCCGGTATGGGCGGGAAGACCAGGGCGCCGGCCGCGGCCACCCGGGCCGCCGCGCCGGGCGCCATCGGGCAGCCGAGGAAGACGGCGCCCGTGGGGTCCGCGGACATCAGGACGTCCGTACGGTCCGTCAGGTCGACGGCCTGGACGCGGTAGTGGGCGAGTGTGCCGTGCGCCGAGACGACGTGGTCGAACTCGGCGAGGCTCTCGATCTCCCGGTCGTGCGCGGCGTGGTGGGACTGGCGGGACCGGAAGTCGGGCTGGGCGGGTGTCGTCGAATCCACCCGCCCATGCTAGGCATGCGGGTGGCTCAGCCCTGGACCGCCGCCGGGTCCATCCAGACCACCTCGAAGGTGTGGCCGTCGACGTCGTCGAAGGCGCGGCCGTACATGAAGCCGTGGTCCTGGGTCTCGCCGGAGACCGAACCGCCGGCCGCGACCGCCTTGTCGACCATCTCGTCGACCTTCTCGCGGCTCTCCGCGCTGAGCGCGATCAGCACCTCGCTGGACTTCGTCGAGTCCACGATGTCCTTCTTCGTGAACTGGCGGTACTTCTCCGGCGTGTGCACCATCACGACGATGGTGTCGCTGAGCGGGATCGAGGCGGTGGTCTCGTCGCTGAACTGGGCGTTGATCTCGTAGCCCAGCCCGGCGAAGAACTTCTTCGAGGCGTCCAGGTCGTTGGTGGCCAGGTTCACGAAGATCATCTGCTGGTACATGGGGTCCTCTCCCGTGGGTGTCGCGCTGTTGTCGTGCCGTTCGAGAGGTTAGACGCGGGAGGCGGGCGGAACTCATCGCTCGACCGGAAACTTCTTCGAGGAATTTTCCCGACCGCGGACCCCCGCCTCTACGGGCCGTCAGCGGGCCAGGGGCAGCGACGCCAACTGGGCGACGACCAGGGTCAGGGGGCCGAAGACGGCGAGCAGGGCACCGGCGCGCAGGGCCGCGGCGGCGCGCAGCGTCGTCGGGGGAGCGCCGAGCCGGAGCAGGGCGTCGGTGGTGTCCGTGCGGGCGTGCTTGGTCTCGACGGCGGCGGTGAGGAGGGTGGCCACCGTGCAGCCGGCGACGACGACGGCGCCGATCAGGCTCAACGGGCCGAAGTCCGTCGCGTCCGCGTCGTGGAGGGCGGCGGCCGCGTAGGCGGCGGAGGCCACGGCGCAGACGACGCCGAGGGGGCGGCCGATGCGGTGCGACTCCTCCATCAGGACCCGCCCGGCGAGCAGGCGCAGCGCGCCGGGACGGACCGCTTGGAGCAGACGGCCGCAGAGGTGGGTCAGGCCGGGCCCGGCGAGGGCCAGACCGAGGGTGGCGAGGGCCCAGCCGAGGAGGACGCCCGCGGAGGGGGCGGCGTCGCGGGTGGCGGTGTCGCCGGCGTAGGTCTCGACGGCGAGGCCGGCGGTGAGTACGGCGATGCCCCAGGGGAGCAGGGTGGTGTGGGCGCGCGGGGTCGCGGGGGCGGGGCCGGTGGCGTCCTGCGCGGACCCGTCGCCGTCCGTCGTGGCCGGGGGCCGGGTGTCACTCGCCTGCGTGAGCAGGGC
>MUMD01000171.1 GCA_002155895.1 Streptomyces rochei | reverse complement strand
CAGGCTCCGCCCGGACCTGGCTCCCGAGGAGTCGGCCGCGGACCTTCCCGACGATCCGGTGTGACGCGTGATCAACTGTTGGGCCGGGCTTCACCGCGGGGACGCCCGTACACCCTTGGCACGGAAGTGAAAAGGCGGGACTCTGAACTCCCCTTCCCCTCACAGCCGTTGGGCTGCGCCCGGACTCAGAGGAGGACGCGATGGCTTCGCGTGCCACCGCCCCCGCCCCCGCCCGCCGCAGGAGATGGCTCACCGTACCGCTCGGTGCCCTCGCCCTCGTCCTCGCCTTCCCCGCCACCGCGTTCGCCGCCCCTCCCCCGGGGCTGCCCGGCAACGCCGACAGCCTGGAGCGGGCGTACCAGCCCGCCTACGACTACGACACCGACGGCTGCTACCCCACGCCGGCCATCGGCGCCGACGGTACGGTCAACGGCGGTCTGAACCCGACCGGCGCCCTCAACGGCAACTGCCGGGACGCCGCGGACCTGGACAACACCAACGGCTACGCGCGCGCCAAGTGCGACAACGGCTGGTGCGCCTACATGTACGGCCTCTACTTCGAGAAGGACCAGGCACTGCCCGGCAGCAGCCTCGGCGGCCACCGGCACGACTGGGAGCACGTCGTGGTGTGGGTGCGCGACGGCGTGGTCGAGTACGTGTCGACCTCCAACCACGGCTCGTTCAGCGTGCACGCGCGGTCGGCGGTCCGTTTCGACGGAACCCATCCGAAGATCGTCTACCACAAGGACGGCATCAGCACCCACTGCTTCCGCCTGGCCACCGCCGGGGACGAGCCGCCCGAGAACCACCGGGGAAGCTGGCAGTACCCGACGCTGGTCGGCTGGAACGGCTATCCCGCCGGAGTGCGCGAGAAGCTGAGCGCGTACGACTTCGGCAGCGCCAACTTCGGCCTGAAGGACGGGAGCTTCGCCTCCCACCTCGCGGCGGCCAAGCCCGCCGGCATCTCCTTCGACCCGAACGCCTGAGACGACCGGAAAGGACGGGGCCGGTCGAGCGAACCGCGACCCCGGGCGTCCCCCGCGCGCACTATCGTGTCGGCATGGCCGTCCCCGAGCTGATCCGTATCGTCTCCCGCGACTCCCCCATGGCCCTGGCGCAGGTCGAGCGCGTCCGGGCCGAGTTGGCGGCCCTCCACCCCGACGTGCGCACCGAGGTCGTACCGGTGAAGACCACCGGCGACAAGTGGCTCGGCGACCTGTCGCAGGTGGAGGGCAAGGGCGCGTTCACCAAGGAGGTCGACGCCGCGCTGCTGTCGGGCGAGGCGGATCTCGCGGTGCACTGCGTCAAGGACGTGCCCGCCGACCGGCCGCTGCCGGCGGGCACGGTGTTCGCCGCGTTCCTGGAGCGGGACGACATCCGGGACGCCCTGGTCCACCCGGGCGGGCTCACGCTGGACGAGCTTCCGGACGGTGCCCGCGTCGGCACCTCGTCGGTGCGCCGCGTCGCCCAGCTGGCCGCCACCCACCCGCATCTGACATGCGTGCCGTTCCGGGGCAACGCCAACCGGCGGCTGGCCAAGCTGACGGCCGGCGAGGCGGACGCCCTGCTGCTCGCGGTCTCCGGGCTGGAGCGCATCGGCCGCCGCGACGTGATCAGCGAGGTCCTCTCCCCCGAGACGATGATGCCGCCGATCGGGGCGGGCATCCTCGCCCTGCAGTGCCGCGAGGACGACGCCGACCTGATCGACGCGGTGAGCGGCCTCGGGGACCCGAGGACGCACCGGGAGGCCACGGCCGAGCGCATGTTCCTGCATGTGCTGCAGGGCCACTGCAACAGCCCGATCGCCGGGTACGCCCGGGTGGACCGCGGCGGGGAACTCTCCCTGCGGGCCTGTGTGTTCACCCCGGACGGCAAGACCCGGCTGAACGCCCACGAATGGGCCGGCCGGCTCGACCCGGCGACGCTGGGCACCTCGGTCGCCGTGGCGCTGCTGCGGCAGGGCGCCCGCGAGATCATCGACGGCATCGCGCACTGAGCGCGGGGCGCGGGGCGTCGGGGGGCGAGGACGACCGGGCGGCGAGACCGGCGACGGAGGTCAGGCGGCGGGGATCAGGCGGTTCCCTCCTCCGCCTGGTCCCGCAGGAAGGCGCTCACCTGGTGCGCCAGCCCTTCCTCGCGGGCGGTGCCGGGCGAGGTCCCGCACTCCCCGCCGGGCAGTCCCAGTCCGCCGGTCCACAGCCGCCGGTCGGCCCACTCCTCGTCCACCCGCAACTGCACCTGCACGTCGACCTGGTCGAGGCTCGCCTCGGGCCCGGCGGCGTAGAGCACGGCGGTGGCCCGGCGCAGGGGATAGACGTCGAAGCCCTCGATGAACTGGGAGTTGCGCCAGTCGAGGAAGGCGCTCTCCCCGTCGGGACCGATCCGCACGTCGATCTGGCCGTCCTCCAGATGGACGGTGACCTGCCGGGCACCCCGGTTCTCGACGGTCACCCGGACGCGGAAGTACGTCAGCCCCTCGGCGGCGTCGTCGCGTCCACGCGGCGGCTCGGCCGGCTCAAGACGGTGGACACGGACCCGCAGCCCGGCGTGCCCCTCGTACTCCTGCCAGTCCCCGACCACGTTCGGCTCGTACACGGTGCCCCTCTCGACCTCTCGACGCTGCTTCCTATCTGTGCGCTCAGTGCACTGTCAAATGAGCGGAATACGCTGTGGCCAGGGGATTCGTCCCTTTTGCTCGATGATCAAGCGCTGCTCAGCGACGATCCGCCGGCGCCCGCGCGGGACCGTCCGCCGAAGGGTGCCGCACATCACGTCCGGCGGCCGAGGCGGCCCGCTCACCGGCCGGCTGCCGTTCGGGTGGCAGGCCGGGACTTTCGCGCTCAGTATCCATATATATGAGGACTTGCCAGCACCCCTGCTGAGGGAGGTGCGCCTGATGCACAGCACCGGCCGAACCAAGCCCCACCCCCACGACGACGCCCCCGACACGACCGCGGCGTTCGACCGGCTCGCCGCTCTGCCCGACGGCCCCGAGCGCCGGGCCCTGCGGGACGAACTGATCCGGGTCTGGCTGCCCATGTCCGAGCGGATCGCGGTCCGCTTCCGGGGCCGCGGCGAGAACCTGGAGGATCTCTACCAGGTGGCCGCCCTGGGCCTGGTGAAGGCCGTCGACCACTACGACCCGGAACGCGGCCACGCCTTCGAGGCGTACGCCGTGCCGACCGTGACCGGCGAGATCAAGCGGCACTTCCGCGACCACATGTGGACCCTGCACGTGCCGCGCCGCATCCAGGACCTGCGCAACCGCGTCCGCAGGGCCGCGAAGGAGCTGGCGCAGACCACGCCGGGACGCGCCCCCACGGTCGAGGAGATCGCCGAGCACGCGCAGCTGACCACGGTCGAGGTGCGCACCGGCATGGAGGCGCTCGAGTGCTTCACGGCGCTCTCCCTGGAGGCGGAGATGCCCGGCACCGACGGATACGCCCTCGGGGACGCGCTCGGCGGCCCGGACCCGGCCTTCGACACGGTGGTGGACCGGGTGGCGGTGCGGCCGTGTCTGGAGGCCCTGCCCGAACGCGAGCGCACCATCCTCTACCTGCGGTTCTTCGGCGGCATGACGCAGAGCCGCATCGCCCAGCAGCTCGGCATCTCCCAGATGCACGTGTCCCGGCTGCTCAGCGGCTGCTTCGACCGCATACGGGAGGAGATCCTCGCGGAGGCCCGCTGACGGTCAGCGGGTGATCCGCGGCCAGGCTCCCGGGACCTGGACCGGTCCGCGCCGGTCCAGGACCTCCTCGAGGACCGCGCATATCTCCGTGGGCATCACTCCGGTGCGCCCCCAGATGAGTATCATTTCTGCCACATTGCGCAGTTTGATGTTCGTATGCTGGGAAACTTCCTTGAGTACGGCCCACCCCTGATCCGGGGTGACGCGGCCGAGGGCCACGATCATCCCGATCGCCTGGTCGACGACGGCGTGCGAGACGACCGCCTCCTTCAGCTGCCTGATCTGTTCCTGCAGCTGGACGATCTGGTCCGAGCCCCGGTCCGCGGGCATGATCACCTCCGGGTCCGGCGGGTCACCGCCGCCTGCGCCGGGCTCAGCGGCCCCGGCGCGTCCATCGTCACCGCATGTCCCGCCCCGCGCCACTGGGCCGTCCGGGGCCGTCCCACCACCGTTTCGGCGCCGCGCCCGGGGTACTCGGCAGGCGCCCGCCGCACTCCCGGCCGGACACTGGTGTGGAGCCGGTGGCTGCCGGTGGACGAGACCAGGACGCGACTGCCATGAAACACGACATGCCCTTCCCCGCCGGCGAGGAGAGCCTCCTGTCCACCCACTCCGTGTACGGGGCTCCCTGCTGGGTGAGCCTGACCAGCCGGGACCTGAAGATCACCGAGGAGTTCTACTCCGCCGTGCTGGGCTGGCGGTGGCGGCCCGCCAAGCTGGGCGAACCGTTCCGCATCGCGCTGGCCGACGGGGTACCGGTCGCCGGTGTGGCCGCGGTCGCCGCGATGTGGCAGATGGCGGTGGCCTGGACGCCGTACTTCGCCGTGCGCAGCGCGGACGAGGCGGTGTCGCGGGCCGCCGAGCGCGGCGGCACGGCCGCGGTCGGCCCGATCTCGCTGCCACCCGGGCGGGCGGCCCTGCTGGCCGACCGGGACGGCGCGACCTTCGGCATCTGGGAGGGGGAGCTGTTCTCCGACTGGGAGACCTGGCGTGCCTCGCGCCCCGCCTTCATCCGGCTGCACACCCGCGACGCCTTCGACGCCGCCATGTTCTACGGCGGGGTCTTCGACTGGGCGGAGCCCGGCGGTTGCTGCGAGGTCCAGTACGAGGGCGACGAGGTGGTCCTGCGCAGCCAGGGCGACGTGGTGGCGCGCATCGAGTCGGGCGCCCTGGAGGCGGCGCCCGACCCGTCCATCCGGCCGCACTGGCAGGTGCACTTCGCCGTGGAGGACGTCGCCGCCTGCGCCCGCACCGCCGAACGGCACGGGGGCAGCGTGCTGTCGCTGGGCGACGACGAGGCCGTGCTCCGGGACACCGACGGCGCGCAGTTCACGGTGACCGCGCGCCGCTTCGGCGGCTGACCTCACGGGCTGCTCACCGGCCGTTGCGGGACGGCCGGGAGAGCAGCACCAGGCTGCGCTGCTCGACGTGGACCAGGGTGCCGGCCTTGTGCTCCGCCTCGTCGGGGACGCCCTCCGGATCCGCGGTGTCGATCAGGGTCGTCCAGCGCTCTCCGTAGGTGGCGTCGGGCAGCCGGAAATCGCCCGGCTCCCAGTGGCTGTTGAGCAGCACGATGAAGGAGTCGTCGGTCACGGGCCGGCCGCGGGAGTCCGGCTCGGCGATGGCGTCGCCGTTGAGGAAGACACCGACCGTGTGCGCGTCGCCGCGCCGCCAGTCGTCGTCGGACATCTCCCGGGCGTCCGGCCGCAGCCACACCAGATCGGGCAGCGGCTGGTCCGCGTGGGTGACGGTCTCCCCGCGGAAGTAGCGGCGGCGGCGCAGCACGGGGTGGTCGGCGCGCAGCGCGATGAGGCGCCGGACGAAGTCCAGCAGCGCGCGCTGCTCGTCGTCCAGCCGCCAGTCGATCCAGGAGATCTCGTTGTCCTGGCAGTAGGCGTTGTTGTTGCCGCGCTGGGTGCGGCCCAGCTCGTCCCCGTGGCAGAGCATCGGGATGCCCTGCGAGAGCATCAGCGTGGCGAGGAAGTTGCGCTGCTGGCGGCCGCGCAGCTCCCGGACGGCCGGGTCCTCGGTCTCGCCCTCCGCGCCGCAGTTCCAGGACCGGTTGTGGCTCTCGCCGTCCCGGTTGCCCTCGCCGTTGGCCTCGTTGTGCTTGTCGTTGTACGAGACGAGGTCGCGCAGGGTGAACCCGTCGTGCGCGGTGACGAAGTTGACGCTGGCCCGGGGGCGGCGCCGGCTGTGCTGGTAGAGGTCGGAGGAGCCGGTCAGCCGGGAGGCGAACTCGCCGAGGGTGTGGTCCTCGCCGCGCCAGAAGTCCCGTACCGCGTCCCGGTACATGCCGTTCCACTCCGACCACAGCTGCGGGAAGTTGCCGACCTGGTAGCCGCCCTCGCCGACGTCCCAGGGCTCGGCGATCAGCTTGACGCGGCTGATCACCGGGTCCTGCTGGATGAGGTCGAAGAACGCGGAGAGCCGGTCCACCTCGTGGAACTGCCGGGCCAGGGTCGCCGCGAGGTCGAAGCGGAAGCCGTCGACGTGCATCTCGGTGACCCAGTACCGCAGCGAGTCCATGATCAGCTGGAGCACGTAGGGGTGGCGCATCAGCAGGCTGTTGCCGGTGCCGGTGGTGTCGTAGTAGTGCTGCCAGTCGCCGTCCACCAGGCGGTAGTAGGAGGCGTTGTCGATGCCCCGGAAGGAGAGGGTGGGGCCCTTCTCGTTGCCCTCGGCGGTGTGGTTGTAGACCACGTCGAGGATCACTTCGAGGCCGGCCTCGTGCAGCGTCTTGACCATCGACTTGAACTCGGTGACCTGCTGACCCCGGGTGCCGAGGGCCGCGTAGCCGTTGTGGGGCGCGAAGAAGCCGATGGTGTTGTAGCCCCAGTAGTTGGACAGTCCCCGGTCGCGGAGGTGACCGTCGTGCACGAACTGGTGCACCGGCATCAGCTCCACGGCGGTGACGCCGAGGGACGTGAGGTGGTCCACGATCGCGGGGTGGGCCAACCCGGCGTAGGTGCCGCGCAGTTCCTCGGGCACGTCGGGGTGGGTGCGGCTCAGGCCGCGCACATGCGCCTCGTAGATCACGGACTCCGAGTACGGGTGCCGGGGCGGGCGGTCGTCGCCCCAGTCGAAGTAGGGGTCGGTGACCACGCCGAGCATCGTGTGGCCGGCGCTGTCGCCGGGGTCGGGCCTGCCCTGGGCGCGCTCGAAGAGGGAGGCGTGGTTGTCCACCATCCCGTCCACCGCGCGGGTGTACGGGTCGAGGAGCAGCTTCTTCGGATTGCACCGGTGGCCCACGGACGGGGCCCACGGACCGTGGACCCGGTAGCCGTAGCGCTGCCCCGGGCCGACGCCGGGCAGGTAGCAGTGCCAGACGAAGCCGTCGACATCGGGCAGCGGGATCGTGCTGTGGGTGCCGTCGTCGTCGACGAGGACGAGGTCCACGCGTTCGGCGACCTCGCTGAACAGGGCGAAGTTGGTGCCCTGTCCGTCGTACACGGCCCCCAGGGGGTAGGGGAGCCCGCTCCACACGGGCGCCCCTTTCCAGTTCGGCCTCGCCCGGGTCACCGGGCCTCCTCCAGGACGCCGTTCACGATGTCGGCGGGACGGCCCAGCCGGGCCATCGGCATGATCTCTCGCGGCACTTCCAGCCCCTCCTGGGTGATCGGTTCGGGTGCCGTCGCGACCAGCGGGACCCGCTCGCCGGCCCGGGCCCGCTGCGAGAACCAGATGACCTTGGCCCCCGTGTCGGCGGCGCAGCAGCCCCAGCCGTCACTGGTCGCGGCGAGGTGCTGCAGACAGGTGCGCAGGTCCTGGTCGGGACGGAGCGCGTGGTCGTTGCCCCCCACTGCCGTGATGAGGTGCTGGCGGTTCCACCACATCTCGATCGACGTGTGCTTGTCGCTCGCGTGCTCGTCGATGGCCCGGAGCAGCATCTCGGCGCCGGTGCAGACGGGTTCGACGAGGTTCTCCAGGTCCCAGAACCGGAGGTGAGCGGCCAGGATGCGCCTGACCTGTCCGACCCGTTCCGGGCTCACTTCCACGTCGAGGTGGTAGTAGCAGGGCACTGCGGTCTTCATCGTCGTGGCTCCTCACCGCGAAGGGGCTCTCGCTCCTCCTCGTCCCTTGGGGGACGGGCTCCCCGATCACGAAGCGTGAGCGATGTTCGCTTCTGAGTCACTCCAGCGTGGGAGCCGTAGCCCATTCGTGCAACACGAGAAATCAGTTGAAGATCCAACAAGACGGCGAGTCACCACGCGTGCACCATGTGTGAAGAACTCGATCGTCCGTACCGGACCGTCCGGAAGGTGACCGGCCATGCTGCTCCCTGCCAAGTCAGAGGTCGCCCGGCAGCTGCGGCTCTACCGCGCCTGGGAACGCTCGATGCTGGCGTCCCCCGCGGACGTGGGCATCCGGGCCACCTTCGAGGATTCCGGTTACACCCTGTGCGTGCTGATGGGAAAGCGGTGCGCGCGGGAGGCCGCGGAGGCGGCCGAACGGTACCTGCGGACCAATCTCGTCACCCGTGCGCAGGAACAACCGGACCTGCTCTCCCCGTCGGGGCGGAAGACCCCCTCCGGCGCGGCTTGACCCAATCGGCCGGGCCGGCGCCCGGCCCCGAGCACGGCGGAGGTGAGAACGGATGAGCACGACCGTGGAGATCGGGCGTATCCCGGTGCGGGACGTCCACCCGGTGGTGGATCACGGCAGGCGCCCGGCGAAGGCGGTGGCAGGAGAGACGTTCGAGGTCACCGCCTCCGTGTTCCGCGAGGGGCACGACGCGGTGGCCGCCAACGTCGTACTGAAGGACCCCGAGGGGCGGCCGGGTCCCTGGACCCCGATGCGGGAGCTGGCCCCGGGCAGCGACCGGTGGGGCGCCGAGGTCACCCCGGACGCCCCGGGCGAGTGGACCTACCGGGTCGAGGCGTGGAGCGACCCGGTCACCACCTGGCAGCGACACGCCCGGATCAAGGTGCCGGCGGGCATCGACACGGGGCTGGTCCTGGAGGAGGGCGCCGAGCTGTACCGGCGGGCCGCCGCGGGGGTGCCGAAGGACGCCGGCCGTGCCGTGGTGCTGGCCGCCGCCGAGACCCTGCTCGACGACACGCTCCCGGTGGCCACCCGGCTGGCGGGGGCGTTGACGCCGGAGGTGGACGCGGTGCTGGCCCGGCATCCGCTGCGGGAGCTGGTCACCACCTCGGACCCGCTGCCGTTGCTGGTGGAGCGCGAACGCGCCCTGTACGGCGCCTGGTACGAGTTCTTCCCCCGTTCCGAGGGCACCCCCGACCGGCCCCACGGCACCTTCCGCACCGCCGCGCGCCGGCTGCCCGCGATCGCCGCGATGGGCTTCGACGTCGTCTACCTCCCGCCGATCCACCCGATCGGCACCACCCACCGCAAGGGCCGCAACAACACCCTCTCCGCCGGACCCGACGACGTCGGCGTCCCCTGGGCCATCGGCTCCCCCGAAGGCGGCCACGACGCCATCCACCCCGCCCTGGGCACCCTCGAGGACTTCGACCACTTCGTCGCCGAGGCCGCACGCCTGGGACTGGAGGTCGCCCT
>MUMD01000170.1 GCA_002155895.1 Streptomyces rochei | reverse complement strand
TCTGTGGTCATGGAGTTCTTCTGCTACCACCGTGACCGGCCCGGCTCCCTCGCGTTACGCGAGGAGTCGGTGGAGGAGCACTGGTCCTACATGGACCGGTACGCGAAGGAGCTGATCGCTCGCGGCCCGACCTTCGCCGATGACTGTCAAACAACCACCGGCAGCGAGCACATCGTCGATCTGCCCGATCCCGCCTCCGCCCGCGCGTTCGCCTTCGAGGAGCCCGACTACCAGGCCGGCGCGTACCGGGATGTGCTGCTGCGCCGGTGGCGCAACGTGCTGGGGCGCACCATCTGGGATTTCCCCGGTGGCCGGACCGATGGCAACCGGTACCTGGTGCTCGGCCTCGCCGAGGCCCCAGGCCGCCGACGTTGCCCCGCTGCTCGACCGGGAGGAGCTGGTCGCGTACGGGCCGCTGCTGTCCGACGACGGCAACACCTGGCTGGGTACGGCGGTGCTGCTCAGGGTCCCGGACCCGGACACGGCACGAGCCGTCCTGACTGCGGACCGGTACGCGGACATCGAGGTCCACGACCGGGAGTTCGGCGGGCGTCGATGAGCCACGAAGACGTCGGGTCGATGACATGTCCGAACCGCGTCGACCCGGGACGGCGGCGGTGACGGCGGCGCTGCGGGCGGTTCCGCTGGTGGGCGGGCCGGTGGAGATACGGGGTGCGTTGGACCTGGAGACCACACAGGCCGGGGTGATGCCGCGCCGGTTGCCCGCGTGGACCAAGGAGCAGTACCAGGACCCGTCGGTCTACGGGGTGACCGTGATGCCTTCGGGGGTGCGGCTGGTGTTCCGCACTGATGCGCGCACATTGGAGTTCGAGGTACTCACCTCCACCGGCCAGCTCGCCTCCGACCCCCAGCCTCGCCCAACTGGGATGCTGGAGCTTCTGGTGGACGGCGACTTGTCCGGGCGTCAGCAGGCGCCGGTGGGCAACGTGCTGCGGATGGAGGCCCCCGGAACCGTACAGCGACTCATCCCGGGCGAGCCAGGGACTGTACGGTTCGCCGGGCTGCCGGCCGGCATGAAGGGCATCGAGTTGTGGCTGCCCCAGCAGACCCCGACGGAACTGGTGGCCCTGCGCGCTGACGGTGACGTGCTGGCACCGCTGCCGGACGGGCGGCGCCGCTGGGTGCACCACGGCAGTTCCATCAGTCACTGCATCGAGGCTGACGGCCCGACCGGGACCTGGCCGGTGGTGGCAGCTGCGCTCGGAAGGGTGGAGGTGATCAACCTCAGCCAGGCGGGTAACGCGCTGCTGGATCCCTACGTCGCCCGGACGATCCGCGATACGCCCGCCGACCTGATCAGTCTCAAGGTGGGCATCAACATCGTGAGTCTGTCCGCCTTCCGACTGCGGACGTTCGGCCCGGCGGTACACGGATTCCTGGACACGATCCGGGATGGACACCCGGACACCCCGCTGCTGTTGATCTCTCCGGTGAGCTGCCCGGCCCTGGAGGAGACTCCCGGCCCCACTGCGACGGGCCCTGACGGGAGGCTCGCCGCCCTGGGCGACCCGGCCGATGTGGCCGGTGGGGCGTTGTCGCTGGCGGTGGTCCGTGCCGAGCTTGCCCGGATCGCTGCGGCACGACAGGCGTCCGATCCCCACCTCCACTATCTCGACGGACGCGAGCTGCTCGGCCCGGACGAGGCAGACGACCTGGCAGACGGCCTTCACCCCACCGCCACCGCTTACCGTCGAATGGGCAAGCGTTTTGCAGCTCACGCCTTCGCGACCGACGGTCCCTTCCGCTGAATGAGCTGGCTCCCTCTCGGGGGGCGCCGTTCACCCCGTGGCGCGGACGTCCGGCACCTGGATCACTCTGCCGCCGCCGGATCCGACCGCCAAGGCCTCACACCGAACTCATCCCGAAACAATCAGCTTCACAAAGTTTGAGGTGGCCCGTACGGTCGTTCGACCCGAATTGCCAAACGGACCGTACGGACAACTCTGCACTCCACCCGAGCAGGGTGATGCGTTACGGATGGCGGACGAGGTTCGCGCGCAGCACCTCTTCGAGGTTCAGCTCCACCTCGCGCGTGTGAACCCCGGCCGCGAGCGCTGCCCGGGCAAGCTCCCCAGACGCGGGAGTGAACGTTTCGCCGAGCAGGCGGTTCTCCGCGCGCAGTGCCTCCTCGAGCGTGCCGTCGGCCGCGTCGATCGCCTCGGCAGCCGCGGCGCGGACACCGTCGGGCAGAGACGCGATGGCCCGTGCGACCCACTCAACATATTCATCCAGCTCTGCGGCGGGCAGGGCTCGGTTCACCCAACCCCACCGCTCGGCAGTGGCCGCGTCGACGAGCCCGCCTGTCAGCACGATCTCGAGAGCGCGAGCGCGACCCACGAGGCGGGGCAGGTGGGCAGTTGCACCGGCTCCAGGGACGATGCCGATCAGTGCCTCGAACTGGCCGAGCGCCGCAGTCTCGAGGGCCGCGAATCGCAGATCCAGGCTGGAGACCAGCTCGGCTCCACCGCCACGGGCGAGTCCCGCGACCTTGGCGATGGTGGTCTGAGGCAGACGCCGCCAGCGTTCATGAAGCCGCATCATCGGGCCCGTCCCGACAAGCGTCTCCTCCGCGACCGGGAGGGCGGCGTAGGTCGCGGGGTCCTCCACGAATGACAGGTCGCCGTGCGCCAGGAAGAACTCCGGATTAGCGCTCTGGACCACGATGACGTGCAGATCGGGATCCTTCTCGGCCGATGCGGCGACGGCGTCCAGGTCGAGCATGAGCTGCGCCGTCATCAGGTTGACGGGCGGAACATCAATCGAGACCCACAGCACTCCGTCCTGGCGCTTGAGATTGAGGCTGGGCAGGGACTGTTCGGTCATGAGATTCCTTCGAGTTGCCGGTATCCCTGGTATACCTGGTACATGGAAGGTACTTCAAAGAAACCTGGTATCCGCGAAGATCGGGCCGGTCACGAGACCATCGTCGGCCCGCAGCGCGAGCTCCTGGATCAGCTGCTGGATAAATGGGGTCATCTGCTGCTGGCCGCGTTGTGCCGGCAACCGCGACGCTTCAACGAGCTCAAGAGAGAGCTCGATGGGGTCACTCAGAAATCGCTGACGCAGGCACTGCGACGGTTGGAACGCAACGGCCTCGTCGAGCGCCGGGTACTGATGCAACGCCCCGTTGCTGTGGAGTACCGGATCACACCGCTGGGCCGCACGCTTGAGGAACCCTTCTCGATCCTGCGCTCCTGGACCGCCGACCACCTCCCCGAAGTCGAACGGCACAGGGAGGCATTCGACAAAGGCGCGGACACCCTTCACTGATTTCTTCGGGATGACTTCGGTGTGAGGGTTTGGCGATCGGATTCAGTGGCGGCAGACTGGTACCAGATCTCGGATGATCTTGTGCCTGATGACCTTTGGACGCGTCTGCCCCGGGTGATCCCACCCGGCGCTCAGCGCATCAGCTCTGGCGGCCCGGATGGCTGCCGGGGCCGTCGCCGTTCCCGGTCAGCGGGGTGGGCGAGAGGTCGGCGGGCTCCTCGCCGGCCTCCAGCAGGGTGTCGGCGGCGCCGACGATCAGCGGGTCGGGCCTGCCCACGGCGGAGCCGTCCTTGGCGGGATAGTCGCAACGGTCGAGCAGGCTCCGCATCGCCTCCAGCCGGCCGCGCCGCTTGTCGTTGGTCTTCACCACCGTCCACGGCGCGTGCTCGGTGTCGGTGGCGCGGAACATCTCGACCTTGGCCGCCGTGTACTCGTCCCAGCGGTCGAGCGACGCGAGGTCGGTCGGTGACAGCTTCCAGCGGCGGACCGGGTCGATCTGGCGGATGGCGAAACGGGTGCGCTGTTCGGCGCGCGAGACGGAGAACCAGAACTTCACCAGCATGATGCCGTCGTCGGTCAGGAGTCGCTCGAACATCGGCGCCTGGCTGAGGAACTCACGGTGCTCCTCGTCCGTGCAAAAGCCCATCACCCGCTCCACGCCCGCACGGTTGTACCAGGAGCGGTCGAAGAAGACGATCTCCCCGCGAGCGGGGAGGTGAGTGACGTAGCGCTGGAAGTACCACTGGCCCGCCTCCCGTTCGGTCGGCTTCTCCAGGGCCACCACGCGGGCTCCGCGCGGGTTGAGACGCTCGGTGAACCGCTGGATCGTGCCGCCCTTTCCGGCGGCGTCCCTGCCCTCGCACAGCACGACGATCCGCTGGCCGGTGTCCTTCACCCAGCGCTGCATCTTGAGCAGTTCGATCTGCAGGACGCGTTTGTGACGCTCGTACTCGGCCCGGCGCACCTTGCGGTCGTACGGGTAGTTCTCCCGCCAGGTCTCGATGTGGCTGCCGTCGGCGTTGAGCAGAACCGGCCTCTCCGGTCGCCGCTCGTTGACGACCAGTCCGTCGAGTAGTTCCTGCCCACCCGCGTCGCCATCCGCGGACGGCTCGTCGTGGCGCTCGTGCACCATCTCGCTTCCCACCTCTCCTCAGACCGGCAGGCGTCGCCGTGTCGGCCGCCTGCCGGCGGAGCGGCCGGGCCTCACGGCCGGGGGACGGGACCCGAACGGCTCGCCCGGCGGGCCAGGAACCTCGGAACCGGCTCGGGACGCCGGATGCGGGGTGTGCCGAGGACCGTTCTGTTCGGCGGTACACGGCTCTGCCTCCCGCCCGCTTGCCCGCTCCGGCCTGGAACAATCCACCGGCGGCTTGCCTCCCACCTGCTCAGGCTGCCCTCGGGCGGCTCGGTTGACCGGCGAATAAACTGCAACTACCTTGGTTGCAGTTTATCGGCGGTGGCGAGGAGCCGGAGAAGATGGCGGGGCTCAGCAGCAGGAGCGCGGTCGCGATTCACGCGCTGGCGATGCTGGCGCACCGGCGTGGAGGCTCGTTGACGTCCGCGGAGATAGCGGACAGCCTCGACAGCAACCCGGTCCTCGTGCGACGCGTCCTCGGCCGCCTGCGAGACGCTCAGCTGGTGCGGTCCACCGATGGGCGGGGCGGCGGCTGGTCCCTCGCCCGCACCCCGCGGGACATCACCCTCCACGACGCGTACGCCGCCGTAGAGGGTGGGCGTGTCTTCTCGAGGCACCCCCATCCGCCCAGTGGGGCATGTGTGATCGGCCGCAACATCGGCGCTCTGCTCGACGCCGAGTTCCGGAGCGCGGAGCGGGCTCTGGAGGAACAGCTCGGCCGGACGACGATCGCCGCCCTGCTGCAGCAGATTCTGGCCTGCGACAGCGAAGCGCAGGACGGCTGATTCCCCGGTGACGCACCCGCGACCCGTGTCATGACGCACGCCCCAACCGCAACCAATGTGGTTGCGGTTTCTTCTCAGGAGTGAGAGCGATGCACCAGGAAGCCGAAGCGACCGCGAGCGCCGGGGCTCGCGGCCCCGCGACCTACGACCTCGTCATCCGCCGCGCACATGTCTTCGACGGCCGCCAGAAACTCACCGGTCTGTACGACGTCGCCGTCGACGGCGCGGAGATCGCTTCCGTATCGGCCGAACCGCTCGCGGGCAGACAGGAGATCGATGCGGCCGGAGCATGGGTCATGCCGGGACTGATCGACACCCATGTCCACTTCTACGACGTGCGCGCGGTCTCCGATCCCGACTCGATGCGGGCCTTCGAGGAGAACGAACTCCCGGGGCGGCTCGGGCTGTTCCTGGAGCACGGGGTCACCACCATCAAGTCGGTGGGCGATCCGACGGGCGGGATCCTGGACACCCGGGCCGGAATCGCCGAAGGCACACTGCGTGGCCCGCCACTGCTGGCAACCGGTTGCGGCATCACCGGACGCGACGGGCATCCCGCCGCCACGGTCTTCGGCGACAACCCCTGGGCGCGCGAGCGCTTCACGGGAGAGGTCGACAGCGTGCAGGAGATCCGCGACCTGGTGCACCACCTCGCCGACCGCAGGGTGGACGCGATCAAACTCCTGTCGGAGGGCGCGTGCGCACACTCCGGCGGGCCGGGATACCTGTGGCGGAACCCCGCCTTTCCGGACGGCGTCGAACTGGAGCGGCTGCCCCGCGAACTCCTTCGGGCGGGTGTCGAGGCCGGGCACGAGCGGGGACTTCGGGTCACCGTCCACACCACCCAGCAAGTCGCGGCACGCGGGGCGATCGAGGCCGGGGCGGACGGCCTGGAGCACGGTGTCACCGTCGAGCCCCTCACCGACCGCTCGCTCATCGACCTGATGCTCGAACACGACATCACCTACACGCCCACGCTCTGGATCGACGACGCCCACCCGGACGCGCGTGGCAATCTCCAGAAGGTCTCCCGGGCCGGCGTGCACATCGCGCTGGGCAGCGACACCTTCAGCGGCCGGGGCCTGTTCGGAGCCAACACCGTGGAAGAGGCCGAGCTCATGGTGGCAGCGGGGATGACGCCCACCCAGGTACTGGCCGCAGGCACCAGCGGGGCGTCGCGGCAGTGCGCCCGCCCCGACCTCGGCACGGTGGCCCGAGGCAAGCGCGCCGACCTGCTCGTACTGGACGCCGATCCCACCGCGGACATCGGGAACCTCCGCCGTCTCCGCATGGTCATCCTGAACGGCGAACTCGCCGTCGACAAGCGCCGGGCGGCTTCGTCCGGATCACCGCGCTGACCACAGGAAGACGCCCGCGATGCGAGGCCGGCCAGGTCAGGCGGTGAGCACGGAGACCACCGCCCGCGGGCTCCCCGGCCGGGGCCCCCACTCAGTCACCCCCGGGTCATGCGTGTTCAGCTCAGCAGCTGTCTGATCGCCGTCACCACTGCCTCGCCCGTCTGCTGGACGGCCGTGCCGGCGACCAGGGCGGGAAGGGAACGGACCGCTGTACGCAGGACGGGGCGAAAACCGTCGCTCTCCGGGTCCGTCAGGGCGCCCGCCAGCACCGTCGTCTGGTCCCGCAACGCGTCCGGGTCGCCCAGCTGGGCAGCGTGACGGTCGATGTCCGCGCGGAAGGCGGCCAGGAGGGCGGTGAGGGATTCTAGGGCGTCGGACGGGACACCGCCCTGGCCGGTGCCGGTCTGTGTGACGTGCGTCAGACGACGGCCGACGGCGTTCTGCGCGGTGCCGGTGTTGTCACCGCCGATGCTGATGCCGGACCCGGGGCCCCGGCGGGCTCGGGCGACGGGTCCCTGCGCGGAAATCCCGGGCTCATGAGCACTCCTTCGGTCGGGGCGGCAGTGGATGCCGCGGGCGTCGTCTGCGCCACCTGGGTCAGCGTCACGCCCCCTGCCAGCTGGATCCCCGCGTTGTTGTCGCGCAGCACTTGGATGCTGTTGATCACTGTGCGCCGGTCGGAGAACGCCTCCGTCGCGAAGCCATGGCGTGCGAGCAGCGCCTCCACCGCGTTGAGGACGGCGGCCTGCATCAGTTCGACGTGGCGTTCGGCGTCGCCCTTCTGGTGCAGATCGGAAACCTCGGGCAGGGACAGGGCGTCGCGCACACTCAACGGGCCGCCGCGCTCGGCCGGTTCGGTATCCCGCTCCGGCGTCTTGCGGAGCTGCCGCCACAGCACCAGCCACAGTTCCGCCGCACCCCGCAAGCCTTCCAGCGCGGCGGGACCGGCCGGTGCGGGCAGGGGCAGCAAGGGCGCCAGTACCTGGGGCCGCAGCGTGACGCGCAGTTCACCGGCCTGGAGGGCCGCGTACACGAAGAGGCTCACCACCAGCTGCCCCTGCCAGCTGACACACTGGGCCCGCAGATAAGGCCGCTCCGGCCGGCCCAGGCCGCCGCCCGTCGTCTGCGGCGTTCCGATGCCGCTCCGGCTGCGCTCCACCCACAGGCCGGCCGGCAGGGCCAGGACCCGGGCCACCGAGAAGCCGGGCAGTGGGGCGGTCTCCTCGGTGCTTCCGGGGCCGGACTCACCGTGGCCGGTGGCGGCCAGTGCGGCTCCGATGCTGTCCAGCAGCTCTGTCTCGCGCAGGGGCACCACCGGGCGCTCGGGCGTCCCCGGCCGCAACGGCACGCGCATCTCCGCCGCACCCCGGGCTTCCCTGCCCGCGCCGATGAAACGACCCGCTCCGTCGTACGGCAACTCGGTGGCGTTCTGCCGGGTGCGGATCTGTTCCACAGGGCCGCGGGCTCGCGGGCCGACCGAGGGCGGTCGTTCCCGGGCACCGGCGTCCCGGCTCACCCGGCTCCTCGCGGACCTGGCGAGCATCCCGTCGACGACGTACACCAGAGTCACGGCCGAGGCCAGTACGACGGGTAACTGAGCGCCGCGCACCCACAGTTCGTGGAAGTCGTCCTGCTTCTGCGTCGCGACCAGCGTGAAGACCCAGAAGCCGATCAGCGGGGTCATCGCCCAACTCGCTCCGGACGAGCCCAGCGTCCAAGCGAAGCCCAGCACACCCAGCCACGCCAGAGCCGCGGCCGGCGCCCAGACCACGACGGCCCCGAGCACCGCCACCACCACGATCCGGCGAAGCAGCCGCCACCGACGGACGCGTACTCCGTGCAGGAGCACCGGAACCAGATCGAAACCGTACGAGGGGACCGCGCGCGCCGGGTCGCGCAGCACGTCCTTGACCAGCTGGGGCAACAGGGCCTCGCTCCACGGCCTGGGACCGCCGACACGGGCCGGGCGCGCGTAGAGCGCCGTGCAGAGCAGCCGTGTCACGTCGGAACCCGCCGTCTGCGGCAGTGGCTCGCCCGCCGGTAACTCTCTGGTCCGCATCCTCGATGGCCCCCGGTCCGGCGCAAACGGTGCCTGGAGGCATTTTCGCCTCACCGGCCCCGTTCACGCCATACCCGCACACGGCCCGGCGGAGCCGGTGCGTCGACCCGAGCGCTCCTGGCTTCAGCGTTTCGCGGGCGACGGCTTGGCAGGGTCGTGTGGGCCCTTGCCGCCGGCCCTCTCCGTCTTCTTCGCCTGACCTGGTGCGTGGTTCGGGCCTTCGCCTGCCGTGCCGTTCTCCGTTGCGGCAGGACGCTGCTCCGTGTAGCTGGGTGTGATCCGGTCCGTGGTCGACGGTGCGGAGTCGCGCGTGGCAGCGCCGACGCCGGACGCACGTTCCGTGCCGTGGGAGGAGGAGGGGGCGGGTCGTCCGGTGCCCTCGTCGGAGAGGGAACCACGGTCGGTGGACGGCGCTGCGTCGGCAGACGGCGCGGCTGCCTCCTTCTCTTGCGCGGTGAGCGGAGGAGCGGCCTCGTCAGTGGGGGCACCGGCGACCTCGGCCGCGCTCCGGTCGTCTCCTGGTGATGCGGCATCGTCGGTCACGCTGAGGGCGGTCGCCATGACGGCGGTAAGGGTGACGGTCGCGCCCGCGAGGAGGGCGCGCCTTCGCGGACGCGCGGCGCGGGACGCGTTCGGGAGCCCGACCGCCGGCGGTTTCGGACGTGTGCGGTCGCCAGGCCGCGACGCCACGTCGCGCGGGACGAGGCTCACGGCGGGCGCCGAGGGGGCGAGCCCGCGTGGGACCGTGTCAGCGACTTCCGCGAGGGTGCGGGCGCAGTCACGGGCGGTCGGGCGGTTCCGCGCGTCCAGGGCCGTCATGTGCCGGAGCAGGTCCGCCCATTGCTCCGGGAGATGGTCGGGGAGGACGGGTGGGCGGTGCAGTCGAGCGATCGCGGCTTCGAGAGGCCCACCGTCGTACTCGACCCTGCCCGTGAGGCATTCGAGGAGGACGAGACCGAGGGCGTACACGTCGGCGGACCGGCCGACGGGATGCCCGAGAACCTGTTCGGGGGAGAGATAGGCGGCGGTGCCGACGAGGGTACCGGTGGCGGTGCGGGTGGTGGCGTCCAGCCGACGGGAGATGCCGAAGTCCGTGAGATACGTATTGTGTGAGGCGTCGAGGAGGATATTGGACGGCTTGACGTCCCGGTGCACGATTCCCGCCGCGTGTGCGTGCGCCAGCGCCCGGGCGAGGCCGACACCGACCGCGGCCGTCGCCGCGAGTGACAAGGGGGCCCGGGCGATGCGCTTCTTCAGCGTCTCGCCTTCGATCAGTTGCATGACCAGGAAGCCACGGCCGTTGTGCTGTCCTGCGTCGTACGCGCTGACGAGACCGGGGTGATCCATCCGCGCCAGGATCACCGCTTCGTCGTTCGAGACCTCTTCGACGTCGAAGCCGGTGTCGGGCCTGAACACCTTGACCGCCACCGGCCGCTTCAACCGCAGATCGAAACCCCGATGGACGTCTGCGGCGCCGCCCGAACCGATGAGGCCGTCGAGTCGGTAGCGGCCGCACAGCACCTCGGCGGAGCACCGGGCAGCCATGACCCGGGCCGACTCACGAAGTCCCATTCCCTTTCCCCCTGCATCGAGGCACGGACGCGGCCCGTCTCCGGCATGCCGCCGCAACCGGCTACCCGTAGACAGGCTTCCGACACCCGCCGCTCTCCGGCAGGTTTCCCAGGCTGTCATCCACTTGGAACTCCTTCACCGGGCCTGGACGGGCCGGTCGGGAAGGCTCCGGGCGCGGAGGAGCTGCTGGATGACCATGACGTTCTCGTCGGGGTGTGGGAACAGGTCGACGGCCTCAACGCGGAAGCCGTACTCGGTGAGCAGGTCCTCCCACAGCTGCGGTGCCAGGACCCACATCTGGGTCGGCAGTGGCGGGTCGTCACGGAGCAGGATCGTCTGCTCCCGTGGCGATACTTCCGTGGACGGACCGCGCCCGTGCAGGTCGGTGTGCAGGAGCGAGAGGATCAGTGGGGCACCGGGGCGCAGGCCGTCGCGCAGTGCCGGCAGCGAGCGGTGCGGGTCGATGAAGGCGAGCGACCCGATCGCGTACGCGGCGTCGAACGGCTCGGTTTCGGCCAGATACTCAGTCACGTCTGCTTGGACGAACTCGACGTCCGGTACGTGCGCGTGGGCGGAGACGGCACGTTCGTGCTGGGTTGGGGACAGTTCGATGCCGGTGACGAGGGCTCCGTGAGCCTGGGCGAGGTGGACGGCGTGGTGGCCGGCTCCGGAGCCGATGTCCAGGACGCGGCGGCCGGTGATCTCACCGAGGACTTCCGCTCCCGGTCCGATCCCTTCCCAGGGTGTCCAGCCGAGCCGGGCGGGGACGGGCGGGGTGTAGGCGCGGGCCAATTGGCGCCGGCCGTAGATGTGCCAGGCCCGGGTGTTGGTGTCCTCGGCGGACATGGTTGCCTCGGCCCGGATCGTCCGTCGGGTGTCGTCAGGCACACGTGTCTCTGTTCGATGCTTTCCGCCCGTCGCCGGTCCGGGAGTCGAAACCGGGCCAGGGTGTGGGGCCGCGCTCCTGTGTCGCGCTGTCGGCGGGCTGGGCCTGTTGGATCGGTCCGTAGCGAGCGTGCGGTTCCCGCCGCATCAGCGCGTGGTACCGGTCCGCTGCCGAGAAGTGCCAGAACTCGGTCCCGTAGTTCGTGAAGTCGGCGCGCTCCATCGCATTGAGCAGCAGCGTGCGGTGGTGGCGCGCACGGTCGCTGATGTTCGTGGCGTGTGTGAAACATGCCCCGTGGCTTTCCTCCGGGGAGGCGTTGACGCGGGTGCCGAGGTCCAGTTCACGGCCGTCCTGGTCGACGAGGGTCACGTCCACGGCCGCGCCCGCGGAGTGGGGTGCGATCTCCGGTGGTGACACGTACCGGCTGGCGTTCTGGTGCAGCTCCTCGGCGGTCCAGTCAGGGTGGATGGCGGCCAGCTCGTCGCGGTACTCGGTGAAGTAGCGCTCCTGGAGTGCGAGCGGCCGGTAGCCCTCGACGAACAGGAGATCGGTGCCGGCGGGCAGGAGCGAGCGGGCCTGCTTCAGGCGGGCCAGGACACCCTCGCGGACGTGGGCGAACGCACCCAGAGGATCTTGCTTACGGGGGTCGACGCGGAAGCCGTGGTCTCGCACGTCGACGAGGGGTTCCCCGCACTCGTGCACCGGGACCGCTGCGACCCGCGGATCGGACATCAACACCGGAGGGTTCACCGCATCTCCCTGGGACGACGTCCACCCCGGTGGCGGGACGGGGGAGGCACAGGCCAGGCCGGTCTCGCGCAGGATGCGCGCGACGGTGTCCCGCAACGTACTGTCGGCCGGGATCACGGTCTCCAGGTCGCCGGGCAGCAGATCCAACTCGCGGTACCAGGAAGTGAGATGGGCGTCGGTGACCTGCTCCAGGTACGCGGCATCCGCCTTCGAGGCGTGCCGGACCAACGTCGCCTCCAGCGGCACGTCCAGGTAGTAGCAGTGGGAGGAGCCGCGATGGTCCCGTACCAGAGACGTGACCATGTGGCTGTAGCGGTCGGCGTACAGAATCCCTTCGAGCACCACGTGGAAGCCGGCGTCCAGGGCTTCGCGAGCGATGCTGCCCAGCATGGCGATGTTGGCGCCGCGTGCGGTGTCGTGTTCCCTGAGCACGTCCCGGCGGATCACGTCCTGGCCCACGATCGCGATACCGCGGCCGTAGTGATCTCGCAGGCCCTGGGCCACGCTGGACTTGCCTGACGCCGAGTTCCCGCGGATCACCACGAGGCGGGTGTCGTGACGGCCGGTCGCCGTCGTGGCGGGCGCAGGGTGGTGTGTGTGGCTCGGGGGGCGGGTCATGCGGGCCAGCCCGTCTCGCTGTACGGCTCGCCGTTCTGGATCTTCGTGATGGCCAGGCGGGTATAGGGGACGAGGTCGTCGGGAAGGGCGGCGGGATCCCAGAACTTCCACTGGGTGCACTTGTCCGGCTCGCGCAGCACCGGCTCGCCGCCCCAGGTACGGGCGCGGAAGAACAGGGCCAGTCGGGGCGGGTTCCTGGGCTGACCGATGTGGTGGACGACATGGACGAGTTCCACGTCCCGGCGCTCGATGCGCAGCCCGGCTTCCTCCCTCGCCTCCCTGATCAGGCAGTCGATGGCGTTCTCCTGCTCGCAGTGGCCGGCCAGCACGTGCCAGGTGGACGGCGCGAACGCGGAGTCGGGGTGGCGCAGCCCGAGCAGCACCGTCCCGTCGGGGCGTTCCAGGTAGAGGTGGACGCCGATGATGTGGGGGACCGTGCCGTGCGGTGACGCCGGACGATGTTCCACGGGTGCGGGTGCGGGTGCGGGTGCGGGCTCGGGCTCGGGTCCGCTCCGGATCGGCGGGAGGCCGGCGGCGTGGCGCCGTACGAGGGCGCTGGTCGTGTCCGCGATGCGCAGGCGGTGAAGGTCGTCGGGGGCGAACCAGGCGAGCATCACCCCCTCGGTCAGGCGGAGTTCGCGTGGGTCGCCGTTCCAGCGGCCGGCGTAGACGGCGATGGGTACGGTCGTGCCGTCGTCGTGGGAGGCGTACTCGGTGTCGAACGGGGACAGGTCGGCGAGATCGAGGCCGGCTTCCTCGGCCAGTTCGCGCCGCACGGTGTGTTCCAGGGTGGCGTCCTGGGGCTCTCGGCCGCCGCCGAGCAGGGACCACATGCCCGGCTCCCAGATCTGTCCGGGGAAGTAGTCGCGGAGATGGAGCAGGTACTCGCCGCGGTCGTTGTAGATCAGGGCCGAGGCGTTGGCCGCCTCAGGCTCGACCTGGAGAGCGTCGCCGCTCATCCGGCGTTGCAGCTCCCACAGGGACCGAAACAGCCCCGGCTGCCGCGTGAGTTGGGCGTAGGTACCCTCCTGGACGATCCGCCCTTGGTCCAGGACCACGATCCGGTCGGCGACGGCCACGTTGGTGAGGCGGTGCGTGATCAGCAGGACGGCGCGGTCTTTGGCCAGTTCGCGCAGGCCGGCGAAGATCCGGTGCTCGGCGCGGGCGTCGAGGGCGGCCGTGGGTTCGTCCATCACCAGCAGCGCCGCCCGCCGATGGAACGCGCGGGTGAGGACCAGGCGCTGCCACTGCCCGCCGGAGAGCTGCTGTCCTCCGAACCACTCGCTGGTCAGGAGGGTGTTCAGGCCCGAGCGGAGCTTGGGAAGCATCTCCGCGGCGCCGGACGCCTCGCACGCGGCGAGCAGGGCGGCGTCGCTGGTGTCGCCCTGCCCGAAGGTGATGTTGTCGCGCATCGTCAGCGGCAGGTAGGTGAACTTCTGCGGCACCAGCGCGACGTGCTCCCACGCCCTCCACGGGTCCAGGTCCGCGGTGGAGGCGTGGTCCCAGGCCACGTCGCCCTCGGTGGGCAGCAGCAACCCGCACAGCAGACGTGACAGGGTCGTCTTTCCGGAGCCGTTCTCCCCGACCAACGCCACGATCTCGCCGCGCTTCACATGGAGGGAGACGTTGCTCAGGCTGTCCTTGGGGGCGCCGTCGTAGCGGTAGGTGACGTCACGGACCTCGAAGCGCTCCGGGGCCTCGGGGAGCGACGCGGTGCCGCGTGAGTCGATCACGGCCTGGCCGTGAGCGTTGTCGAGGAAGTTCTGCCAGTCCTGTACGTACCAGCCGGTGCGTACCAGGCGGGCCCCGCCGTTGATGATGCCGCGCACTGAGCCGGTGGCGGTCTGCAGGGCGAAGACGGCGCCGCCGCCGGCCGCCAGGCTCATCCGCCCGGAGGCCAGGAGCCACAACAGCGCCGCCCACACCGCGGCCGAGGCGATCCCGCCGGCCACGGCTCCGGCCAGCCCCATCCACGCACCGGTGTTCGCGGCCTTGCGCTCGGCGGCGTTGACCGAGTCGGCCAGCCGCCGGTACCGCCCGGTCAGGAAGGGGCCGGCGAGGCAGGCACGCATCTCCTCACTGGACTCCTGGTAGGCCATGTGCCAGCGGAGCTTGTTCAGCATCCGGCGCCGCCCGGAGGTCTCCAGCCCGGCGAGGTAGAGCACGCGTGCGGAGCGCACGTACGCGGCGGCCTGCGGCAGGCACGCGAGGAAGAGCAGGGGGAGGAGCAGGGGGTGCAGGACGGTCAGGACGGTGGCGCCGGCCGCCAGCGTGGCGGTGGCCGCCAGCACGTCCTGCGCCTCTTCGACGAGGTCGGGAGTGACCTGGGCGCCGCGGTCGGCGATGTCGTAGGCGTCGTTGTAGCCGGGCTTGTTGTTGGCGGCCAGTTCCGCGCCGAGCGCGGCCTCGATCATCGTCAGCTCCGCCGCCCGGCCGAGCACCGGACGCAGACGCCCGGTGAGCCAGACGACGGCGATGCCCATCAGCGCGCGCAGGCCGGCGGCGGCGGCGATCACGGCGAGCTGCGGGGCGGCGTCCCACAGCCGCTCGGTGATGTCGCCCGAGGAGACCAGCGCGGTGATCGTGCCCGTGACGGCCAGGAGGCCGAGGGCCGCGAGGACACCCGTTCCGATCTGGCACATCAACAGGCCGACGGTCGCGCCCCGGTCCACGCGCCAGGCCATCCGCACCGAGCGCCGCACCAGCGAGGGCAGGCGCCGCGCCATGGTGCGGGAGGTCAACAGGGACCCGGCCCGGAGCCTCGACTCGTCGCGGTAGAGGTATTCCTCTGCTCGAACACCGGCATCCTGCTGTTCGCCGTCCGGCGCGGTCCCCTCGGGTGGTTGTGGTGGCGGGTCCTGAGTAACGGCCGAGGTCATCGTTCCCCCTGGGACGGTCGCTGCGGCAAGGTCGTGAGGTCTAACGACGCGGGCGCGATATCGAACACACGTCATTCGGTCGTGCTGGAAAGCCCGTGATTCCCCGCGTCCGTGGAACCCGGGGGCGCCACATCCCTGGTCCGGCCTGGAGCGGCTGCGGGCAGGAAATGGCCGAAATGCCGACACGGCAGCACCGCCGCACCGCAACACCGCAGCACCGCAGCACCGCGTGGGCAGTACGCCCGGGCAGTGCAGATGTTCATTCCTCAACCGGTGGGGGAGCGGGGCGACTTCCACTCCTCAATGACCTGCTGCCTGCCGCCTGCGGCCGGACGCCCACACCTCCCGTCGGATGCACGGTGCCGTGTGGATCCGACGGGAGGCCGGCGCTCTCGCGGAGCGCCGGTCTCGCACGACGCCGGCCGGCCGGTGCCGACCGCGGGGGCTCAGCGGGCGGTGTCCGGCAGGGTCGGCAGGTAGCGGGGTGCGCGCCAGGCGTCCAGCCGGCGCTCCACCGCGGCGCCCAGTGCGAGCAGTTCGGCGTCCTGGCGGTCACCGGCCATCAGCAGCAGCCCGACCGGCAGTTCGCCCACCGCACCGGCGGGGACGGAGAGGGACGGGTAGCCGGCGACGGCGGCCGGGGTGGAGGACGGGATCACGTCGTTGTCGCCCCGCGCGCAGTCGGTGGTCCACGCGGGCGGGTTCGTCGGTGAGGCGATGGCGTCCAGGCGGTGTGCGGCCATGGTCTCGTCGATGGACCTGCGGGAGAGATCGGTCAACTCCGCGCGCATGGCCCGGTACTCGGGGGCGGTGGTCGGCGGCGCGGCCAGTGCCTGCTCGAACAGTTCCTGGCCGGCGAAGCAGGTCCGCTCGCCGGGGTGCGTGCGGTTGAACTCGATCAGCTCGGCGAGGTCCCGGGGCCCGTGGCGGGTGGCGAGGTAGGCGTCGATGTCCCGGTGGAACTCGCTCAGCAGGGCCGGGAACTCCAGCTCGGCCAGCCGCTCCTGGTACGGCATGCGCACCTCGACCACCTCGGCCCCCGCGGTCCTCAGCCGTGCCGCCGTACGGGTCATCAGGGCGTCCACCTCGGGGCCGAGCGACGGCAGTCGCCACAGGCCGATCCGCTTGCCGCGCAGGCCGCCGGGGCGGGTGAGCGCGTCCGTGGCGTCCCGCCGGCCGTCGTCGCGGACGGTGTCGTGACCGCTGAGCACGGCGAGGGTGAGCGCGGTGTCGATCACGTTGCGGGCCATGGGCCCGGCCGTGTCCTGTTCGGCGGAGATCGGCACGATCCCCGACTGGCTGACCAGCCCGAGACTCGGTTTGTGGCCGACCACCCCGTTCATCCCGGCCGGGCACACGATGGAGCCGTCCGTCTCGGTGCCGATCGCCACCTGCGCCAGCGACGCGGCCAGCGCCGCGGCCGAACCGGAGGACGAGCCACAGGGGTTGCGGTCCAGGACGTACGGGTTGTTCGTCTGGCCGCCCACCGCCGACCATCCCGAGGTCGGCCGCGCAGCGCGGAAGTTGGCCCACTCGGACATGTTGGCCTTGCCGAGGATCACCGCGCCCGCCGCCCGCAACCTCTTGACCAGGTCGGCGTCCGTGTCGGGCGCGCTGCCCGTCAGCGCCAGGGACCCGGCGGTCGTCGGCATGTCGCGGGTGTCGACGTTGTCCTTGAGGAGGACCGGGATGCCGTCGAGCGGGCCGCGGGTCCTGCCGAGCCGGTGCCTGAGATCGCTGGCGGCCGCCTGGCGCAGGGCCGTCGGGCTGGTGTGCAGCACCGCGTTGAGCTTGGGGTCGACGGTCTCGATCCGCCTCAGGTACGCGCGGGTCAGCGCGGTCGAGGACAACGCGCCGCGGTTCATGCGGGCCTGTAACTCGGGAATGGTCACGGTATCGAGGTCCACTCCGTGGACGAGCGCCGACTCGGCGGGTCGCGCCGCACCGTCGGGCCCGGGGGCGGCGGCCTGCGCCCGCTGTCCGGGGGCCGCCGTCATGAGAGGGGCGATGACCAGGGTCGCGGTCAGGGCCGCCATGCTTCTCTTCTTCATGGCGGACAGCCCACTACGCCGGGCCGTCGGGCACAAGAGGCCCTGGGGCCCGGCGGGTGGCGCGCGCTCAGTGCCGGGCCACGGTGTCGTGGACGCCGCCGGCGTCGGCACTCCGTCGCACCGGACGGCGGAGCAGAGACGCCACGGCCCAGCGGCCCGGGCCGGTGGCGGCGATCAGCAGGAAGGACCAGCAGAACAGGACGGCCGGTTCGCCGCCGTTCTCGAGGGGGAACAGCGCGTCGGGCTGGTGCTCGACGAAGTAGGCGTACGCCATCGAGCCGGAGCACACCACGGCCGCGGCGCGGGTGGCGATGCCGCACAGCACCGCGGCGCCCCCGGCCAGTTGCACGGCGGCGGCCCACCAGCCGGGCCAGTCGGCGAAGCCGGGACCCGGGCCGTGCGGACCGCCCAGCACGTCGAAGAGCGTGGCGGCACCGTGGCAGGCGAACAACAGTCCCACGACGATGCGGAAGAGTCCGATCACGTGGTCCCTGCCTCTGTCCAGTACGTCCATCGAGGGGGCTCCTCTCTCGCGGGCGATTTCCCGAAGGCCGGCCACCGCCCGGCGGTTCACCGCGCCGGAACCCTTGACCGCGCCCTCTCTCCGGCTATGGTCTAGACCTAGTGCCGCTAGGTCTAGACCTATACCGGCCTCCGTTCTCGGGCATATCCGGCGAAAGGACATGGCATGCACATGAAAAGACGGGTGGGTCTCGTGGTCGGGGCGCTGGTCGCCCCGCTGCTCGCCGTCAGCCTCCCGGCGAGTACGGCCAACGCCCACGGGTGGGTCACCTCGCCCGGCAGCCGGCAGGACCAGTGCGCCGCGGGCATCGTCGACTGCGGGCAGATCAAGTACGAGCCGCAGAGCGTCGAGGGGCCCAAGGGCCTGCGCAGCTGCAGCGGCGGGAACAGTCAGTTCGCCGAACTCGACGACGACAGCAAGCCCTGGCGCGTCACGCCGGTCGGCTCGACGCACACCTTCACCTGGCACCACACGGCGCGGCACGCCACCGCCAACTGGCAGTACTTCGTCGGCGACCGCAAGATCGCGGAATTCGCCGGCAACGGCGCCCAGCCCGCCCCGGACGTCAGCCACCGGGTGGACTTCGGCGGGCTCACCGGCCGGCAGAAGGTGCTCGCCGTCTGGAACGTGGCCGACACCGGGAACGCCTTCTACTCCTGCATCGACGTCAACATCGGCGGAACCGGTGGCGGCGACGGCGGCGGCGGTGAGCCCGGTGACTGCGCCGCCCCGGTGTGGAGCGCCGGCACCGTCTACCGCGGCGGCGACACCGTCTCCCACGGCGGCCACACCTGGCGCGCCAAGTGGTGGGTGACCGGCGAGGAGCCCGGCACCACCGGCCAGTGGGGGGTCTGGGAGGACCTCGGAGCCTGCTAGACCGCGTGGACGGCTGGACGGCTGGGCGGCTGGGCGGCCGGTCGGACGGGCCGGAGTGGGTCGGAGCGGCGCGCGCTCGGCGGAGCGCGCGCCGCTCCGGCGTCGGCGCCGAATGGTTCGGTCGTCCGGAAGCAGGTAGAACGGGAGGTACCTCCCGGCTCCTGTGAGGCCTCCATGTTCGATGTGCCCTTCTGGCTCTGGGCGGTCTTCGCCGCCACCGTCGTGATCTCGCTCGTCATCGATCTGGTGGCCCACCGCGGCGCCCATGTCATCGGATTCCGGGAAGCGGCGGCCTGGAGCGGACTGTGGGTGGGACTCGCCCTGATCTTCGGCGGGGTCGTCTTCCTCGTCCTCGGCGGGACGGCGGGGGCGGAGTACACGACTGCCTGGCTGCTGGAGAAGAGCCTCTCGGTCGACAACCTGTTCGTCTTCGCCCTGATCTTCGCCTACTTCAAGGTGCCCCGCGCCTACCAGCACCGGGTCCTGTTCTTCGGAGTGATAGGTGCCCTGGTGTTCCGCGGCCTCTTCCTGGCCGCCGGCGTCGCCGTGGTCAGCCGGTTCACCGCCGTCCTCTTCGTCTTCGCGGCGATCCTCTTCTACAGCGTCTACAAGATCCTCAAGGGCGAGGAGGAGAGCTTCGATCCGGGCCGCAGCTTCGCCGTCCGCCTGCTGCGCCGGTTCGTTCCCGTGCGGGACGAGTACGCGGGCCAGCGGTTCTTCGTCAAGGAGGCGGGGAAGCGGGTGGCCACGCCCCTGCTGGCCGTCGTCGCCGCCATCGAGGCGGCCGACCTGATCTTCGCCGTGGACAGCGTGCCGGCGGTGCTCGCGGTCAGCGACGACACCTTCATCGTCTACACCAGCAACGCGTTCGCGATCCTCGGTCTCAGGGCCCTCTACTTCATGCTGTCCGGGCTGCTGGACCGCTTCCACTACCTGAGTACGGGCCTGGCGGTCATCCTCGGTTTCATCGCCGTCAAACTCATCCTCCAGGCGAGCCACAAGCTGATCAGTCCCGCCGTGCCGGAGATCCCGTCCCCGGTCAGTCTGGCGGTCATCGTGGTGGTGCTCGCCGTATCGGTGATCATGAGCCTGCGACGCCCGCGGAGTCCCTCATGACGGCCGGAACACCGCCCACTGTCGTTATCGCCTGTATGAACGTAAAATGGACGTAAAGGATTTTCGGACTCTCGCTGGTAATGGTGAGGATCATGGCCCGTCACGCGCAGCACACCACGTCGCAGCAGACCAAGACACGACCGCCCGCAGAGGAGCGGACCGGTACCGGGCGGACGGGAGCGGCGCTCGACTACACCTGCCCCTCCTGCGGCCACCACGTGCCCGCCGAGGTCCACCGCCACAAGACCCTCGGCATCTACGTCCCCGTATGGCGCCGGGGCACCTGCCACAACCCGGACTGCTCCGCGGCCGGACCGGAGCGGCAGCGGTAGCGCCGACGCCGCGTCAGCCGACGGCGGGACCGGTGATCTGCCGGCCCTCGCCGTCGTACGGCCAGACATTGGTGCGGCAGCCGTGCAGGCCCTTGATCTGCTGCATCATCACCGGCGCGGGACGCCCCGCCCCCGGGCACCCCACGTGGCCGTGGCCGAGGAAGTGCCCGACCTCGTGGTTGATGATCAGCGCCCGGTAGGACGTCACGTCGTCGGCGTAGTACTGCGTGGCCAGCAGCCACCGCTTGAGGTTGACCATGACGTCCTGGCCGACGTTGCAGTTGACCTCGCCCCCGGTGTCCAGGCCGTAGCGGCCGCAGATGTCGTCCACCGTCCCGGCCGTCGCCAGCCGCACCCGGAAGTCGGCCGTGCCGCCGGACACCCGCCGGAACCCGGTCTCGCCGTCGGCCGTCCAGCCGCGCTCGTCGGCGAGTATCCCCTCCACCTCGGCCGCCACGTCCGCCGCCGCGATCCCGATGCCGTCCTCGACCTGGACGACATAGGTCAGGGTCCGCCCGCTCGGGCCGACCCGTGCACCGCCGCCCGACGCCGTGGCGAACGTACCGGGACCCGAGGACGGGATGGAGTCGGCGTCCGGGCGATCCGCCGTGCCGCCACCCTCCTTCCCCGCGGGGCCCGTCTCCTCGGCCTTCGCCGTCTCCCGCGTCGTCGCGTCCCGCGTACCGGCTCCCGTGTCGTCCTCGGGTGCCGACGGCCGGCCGGAGGGCGGTGCGGCGGGGGCGGCGGCGTCCGCGGGGCCGCCGGAGGGCGCGGACCGCTCCTTGACGACCAGCCCGCCGGCGAGCAGCAGGACGACGCCGGCCGTGAGCCCGGCCCACAGCAGCGGCGGTCTGCCGCGCCGGCGGCGGGCCCGGCTCCCGCGGCGGCGTCGGCGGGACGCGTCGGAGGCGGAGGGCGGAGTCGATCGGTGCACACTCATGATCACGCAGCCTGACCGGACCGTGTGATCGCCCATGGACGGCTTGTGGACCGCTGTGTAACAGCCGTGCCCCGCGCGCGGCGGTTCGCACGCACATACGCATACTGAGATCCATGCCACGGGTCCTGATCATCGAAGACGACCGCGCCGTCCGGGACGGCGTGCGCCTGGCCCTGCGCCGCCAGGGACACGAGGTCGCCGCCGCCGCGACCGGCGAGGAGGGGCTGGAACTGCTGCGTTCCTTCCGGCCCGACGCCGTCGTCCTCGACCTGATGCTGCCCGGCATGACCGGTCTGGAGGTGTGCCGCCGCATCCGCGCCCACGACCAGGTGCCGATCATCATGGCCACCGCCCGCGGCGACGACACGGACATCGTCGTCGGACTGGAGTCCGGGGCCGACGACTACGTGGTCAAGCCGGTCCGGGCCCGCGTGCTGGACGCGCGCATCCGCGCCGTGCTGCGCCGCGCGGGCACGACGGACGACCCGGGCGCCTCCCGGGTGGAACACCACGGCGACCTGGTCATCGACCGGGCCGGACTCACCGTCACCCACCGGGGGCAACCGGTCGCCCTCGGCCCCTCCGAACTCAGGCTGCTCCTGACCCTGTCCGCCTCCGCCGGGCAGGTCTTCAGCCGCCAGCAGCTCCTGGAAGCCGTCTGGGAGCACAACTACCACGGCGACGCGCGGCTGGTGGACGCCTGTGTCAAGCGGCTGCGGGCCAAGATCGGCGAACCGGCGGGGAGTCCGCAGTACGTCCACACCGTGCGGGGCTTCGGCTACCGCTTCGGGCCCCGGTGAGAACGCCACGCGTGCCGCGCGCGCTCAGCGGGCTGCGCGTGCGGCTGGTGGTGGCCTTCACCCTCGTCGCCGTCGTGGCCGCGGTGACCACCGGCGCCCTCACCTTCCGCGAGGCGCGCAACGGAGTCCTGCAGCAGAGCCAGGACACCGTGATCGAGGACTTCCGGCACCGCGTCAACACCCTCGCCCCCAACTACCGCTTCCCGCCCGACGCCTCCGACCTGCAGTCCTTCGCCACCGACGTGTCGCGCGGCGGGCCGTCCCAGAACTGGCGGGTGCTCGTCGCCTACCGGGAGGCGCGCGCCACCTCCGAGCCCGGCGACGAGTTCCGCGAACTGTCGCCCCGGATGCGCGAGTCGGTGCGCACCCGGCTGGCCACGGTGTTCCAGCGCGTGACCCGCAACGGCCACTCCTCGCTGGTCGTCGGCATGCCCGTCACCTTCGCGGGGCGCTACACCACCGAACAGCCCGCCTCCGGGCTGGAGGTCTACCTCACCGTGCCGCAGCGCGAGGAGCAGGGCTATGTGGACGCGCTGGTCACCGCCATCGAGCGGGCCACCGTGCCCGCCCTGGCCCTCGCCGTCCTGGTCGCCCTGCTGGCCGCGCGGGGAGTGCTGCGGCCCGTGCGGGCCCTGCGCCGGGCCACCCGCAGCATCGCCGAGGGCCGCCTCGACACCCGGCTCGTGGTCCAGGGCTCGGACGAACTGGCCGACCTGTCCCGCACCTTCAACGAGACGGCCGCCGCGCTGGAGGGATCGGTGGCGGAACTGCGGCGCATGGAGGCCGGCGCCCGCCGGTTCGCCGCGGACGTCTCCCACGAACTGCGCACCCCGCTGGCGGCGATGTCGGCGGTCACCGACGTACTGGACGAGGACGCGGCGGACCTCGACGAGGACACCGCGACGGCCGTGCGCCTCATCAGCGAGGAGACCACGAAGCTGGCCGGCCTCGTGGACGACCTGATGGAGATCTCCCGGTTCGACGCGGGCGCAGCCGCCCTGCACCTGGACGACATCGACCTCGCCGAGTCCCTGCGGCGCACGCTCGCCGCGCGCGGCTGGCAGGACACCGTGGAGACCGCCCTGCCCGGCCCCGGCGAGCTGCGCGGCCGGGTGGACCCGCGCCGCCTCGACGTCGTCGTCGCCAACCTCGTCGCCAACGCGCTGCGGCACGGGGCGCCGCCCGTCCGCCTGCACCTGCGCGAGGAGGACGGCCCCGAGGGCGGGAGGCGGGCGGTCGTCGAGGTCCGGGACGGCGGGGACGGCATCCCCGAGGACGTCCTGCCGCACGTCTTCGACCGCTTCTACAAGTCGGACAGCGCCCGCACCCGCAGCGAGGGCAGCGGCCTGGGACTGGCCATCGTCACGGAGAACGTACGCCTGCACGGCGGCTCGGTCCGGGCCGGGAACCGTCCGGACGGGGGAGCCGTCTTCACGGTCGTCCTCCCGCTGCTGCCCCGGTGCGCCGGGGACGGGTCCGCGCACCCGCGCCAGGAGGACCGGACATGAACCCACGACGCACGCTCGCCCCCTTCCTGCTGTGCGCCGCGCTGCTCCCGCTCGCTTCCTGCGGCATCCCGGAGACCGGCGTGGTGGAGGCGGGGGAACCCGCGACCGGCGTCCTGGACCGGGCCGGGACGCCCGTCCCGGCGGCGAGCGCGCCCGAGGCCGTGCCCGCCGCCGCGGTCCCGCTGTACTTCGTCGCGGACGGCGCACTGGTGCCGGTGGTCCGCGAGGTGACCGGCACGGCCGACCTCGGCGGCGCCGTACTCATGCTGTTCAAGGGGCCGGACGGCGACGAACGGGAACGGGGGCTGACGACCGAACTGCCGCCGGCCGCCGGGGCGCCCACCGTCCGCGCCGACGGAGCGGCGGTCGTCGTCCAACTCCCGAAGGGGACCGGGAGCCTCAGCGAGACGGCCGTCGACCAGCTGGCCTGCACGGTCGCCGTCGCCCGCCTGCGTCAGGACCCGGCCCTGGGCAGCGCGCAGGTGACCGTGGAACAGCCCGGCGGCCGACTCGCCGGCCGGTCCAGCGACGACTGCCCGACCGGCGCGGACGACGCTGCCGACAGAACGGGGGGCACCGGTGGAACCACGGGTGGAGACACCGGCGGAACCACGGGCGGAGGCACCGGCGGAACCACGGGCGGAGGCACCGGCGGAACCGCGGGCGGAGGCACCGCCGCGCACTGACCGCACGCCCGCGCGCGCTCACAGGCAACCCGAAGCAACTCGTTCCCCTCCTCCTCCCACGAGGGCCGTCCGCACCGGCGGAGCCCCGGCCCGAGGCATTGAGGAGCGATTCTTGATACGTGCTCGACGGACATGGGCCGCCGCGGCGGCGGCCCTGACCCTGCTGGGAGTGGCGCCCGCCGCCGCCCACGCCGCACCCCGGCCGCCAGGCACCCCCTCCGTCCCGGCGACCCCGGCCGGCAACGCGGACCTCCCGCGCGGCTGGCAGGTCACCGGCACCGGTGACGACAGAGCCCTCCAGTGGCGCTCCCCGAGGAACGTCCCGCACGGCGACGCCCGGGTGGAGTTCCACGCCGACGGCCGCCTGCTCGGCGTACCGGAACCGGACGACGACGGCCGCACCTTCCGCTTACCGCTGCGCGACACCGGACCCGCCGCGCAGCGGTAAGCGGAA
>MUMD01000017.1 GCA_002155895.1 Streptomyces rochei | reverse complement strand
CCACGAACCCGCACAGGCCGCCGCAGGCACCCCCGCACCACCGCCGGAGGCACCCGCAGGCACCCCCGCCCAACCGCCGGAGGTCTACGCGTCGGAGGAGAAGCGCAGCGCCGCGGGTGGGATGTGGGCGTCGCACCAGATGCGGGCCCCGGAGCGGAGTTCGTTGTCGGCGCCGACGACCGCCCCGTCGCCGATGACCGTGTCCGTGAGGACGGAGCGGGTCCCGACCCGGGCCCGGGTGCCGATGAGGGAGTCGGTGATGACCGCCCCGGGCTCGATGACCGCCCCCGGAAGGATCGTGCTGCCGAACACCCGCGCCCCCTCCGCCACGAACGCGCCCTCGCCGACCACCGTGCCGCCGGCCAGCTTGGCGTCGGGCGCGACGCGTGCCGTGGGCAGGACCAGGCGGTCACCGCAGCGGCCCGGTATGGCCGGGGACGGGGCACGGCCCAGGACCAGGTCCGCTGAGCCCCGTACGAAGGCCGCCGGCGTGCCCAGGTCCAGCCAGTACGTGGAGTCGACCATGCCCTGGAGGTGCGCTCCGGTGGCGAGGAGTTCCGGGAAGGTCTCGCGTTCGACCGAGACGGGCCGGCCCGCCGGGATCGTGTCGATGACCGAGCGGCGGAAGACGTACGCGCCCGCGTTGATCTGGTCGGTGACGATCTCCTCCGGGGTCTGGGGCTTCTCCAGGAAGGCGAGGACCCGGCCCGTGTCGTCGGTGGGGACCAGCCCGTACGCCCTCGGGTCGGTGACCTTCGTCAGGTGCAGGGAGACGTCCGCGCCCGTCGTCTCGTGGGTGCGGACCAGCGCCCCGATGTCCAGGCCGGTGAGGATGTCGCCGTTGAAGATCAGGACCGGGTCCTCGGGGCCGGAGTGCAGCCGCGACGCCACGTTGCGGATCGCACCGCCGGTGCCGAGCGGCTCCTCCTCGGTGACGTACTCCAGGTGGAGCCCGAGGGCCGAGCCGTCTCCGAAGTACGGCTCGAAGACCTCGGCCAGATAGCTCGTCGCGAGCACGATGTGCTCGACGCCCGCGGCCTTGGCCCGCGCCAGCTGATGCGTGAGGAACGGCACCCCCGCCGCCCTGACCATGGGCTTCGGCGTGTGCACCGTCAGCGGCCGCAGCCGCGTGCCCTTGCCGCCGACCAGGAGGATCGCTTCTGTCACCGTCGTCTCTGCTTCCTGCCGGGACCGGCCGAACTGTCTTTCGGCCGGCCAGTGTATGCAGACCGTTCCCCGGCGCCCTCGGTGGTCGTGCGGTGTGCCGCCCTCAGCGGCCCTGGTACTTCGCCGCCGTGGAGCGAGCCGTGCCGAGCTTGCCGTAGAGCTTCTTGCCGGGGCAGCTCGTGGCGAAGCCGTCACGATGCCCGGAGATGACGTTCAGTCGTACGTTCTTACCTTTTCGGTGGAGATTGCCACCCCCCGACTTGAGATATGTCTTCCCGCGCGGATTCATGCCGTACAGACCGAGCTTCCACGCGGTGAGCCGGGCGATCGCCTTCACCGCCGCCGCCGAGGGCTTCTTGGAGCTGTAGGTGCCGAGTACGGCGATGCCCATGCTGTTGGAGTTGAAGCCGTAGGTGTGCGCGCCCAGGACGGCCTTGCTCACTCCCCCGGCCCGGCCCTCGTAGATCTTTCCGCACTTGTCGATGAGGAAGTTGTAGCCGAGGTCACGCCAGCCCATGCTGTTGACGTGGTAGCGGTAGATACTGCGAATGACTGACGGGGCCTGCGAGCAGCGGTAGTTGTTGCCGGTGGCCGAGTGGTGCACGAAGGCCGCCTTCACCTTCTTCGTGTACACGAACTTCTTCTCGCGCAGTTTCTCGTCGGCGCCCCAGCCGCGGCGCGTGGTGATGCTCGGGCGGGGGCCGGTGTACGGCTTGGCCCGCTGCCGCTCCGCCGGGATCTCGGCGGCGCCGAACGGGGCGAGGTCCGCGTTGGCGGCCCAAGCCGCGGCCGCTTCCGCCGACCCGGCGGACTGGGGGGCCAGGGCGCCGGTGCGACTGCCGTCCCCGGGTACCGACCCGGGGCCCTCGGACGGGGCGCCGTCGCCGGGGTCGACGAGTTCGAGGCGCATGCCGCCGGGCAGTGGGAAGGCCGTGTGCCGGGCGGAGCCGGTCGCCTCCGGGGCGGTGCGGGCGGCTCCCGGCGCGCTCTCGGCCCGCACCCGGACCTCCACGCCGTCGGACTCGCCCACCCACAGCGGTGCGGTGGCGCCGCGGACACGGCCCGAGGTGCTCTCGGGGGTGCCGGGGTCGGCGGCGTGGTCGGCGTTGTGGGTCTCCAGTTCCTGCCAGTCGGACCAGGAGCCGGTGGCGGTGGCGCGGGTGCGGACCTGGACCTGGCCGTGCAGTTCGGCGGCCGGGTCGTCCCAGACGACACCGACCAGGGAGAATGGCCGTACGTCCCGGGGGGTGACGCCCTGTTGGGCGGCACCGGGGGCGCGGTCCCGGCCGAGCGGGGCGAGGGGCAGCGACTGGGTGCTGCCGGGGACGGACGCCTCGGCCGGGGCCGCTCCCCGGACCGAAGCCGGGGCCGCTCCCCGGGCCGAAGCCGGGTCCGTTCCCCGGGCCGGGGTCGAGGAGGCGGACGGGGTCGCGGAGCCGGTGGTGGTTGCCGCCGACGCAGGCGGGGCGAGCGGGAGGGCCAGGGCCGCCGCACACGTGACACCGATCGAGGAAGCAAGGAATCCACGCATGCCATGGATCGTGGACATCACCGGACAAATCTGTCCAATGGTGAACTGACGGTTCGTCGGGAGTTTTCCTCCGATCCGGTGGCGGTGCCGTACGCCGTACGCTCGGTGCCGACGGGGTCGCCCGCGTACCCTTGCGCGGATGAACGCGACCGATCGCACCCCTGCCGACCTGCTGAGTTCCGCGCTCGCCGCGGACCCGGGACGCCCCCTGGTGACCTTCTACGACGACGCCACCGGCGAACGCGTCGAACTCTCCGTGGCCACCTTCGCCAATTGGGTGGCCAAGACCGCGAATCTGCTCCAGGACGAACTGTCCGTCGAACCCGGCGACCGGGTCGCGCTGCTGCTGCCCGCGCACTGGCAGACGGCGGTGTGGCTGCTGGCGTGCGCGTCGGTCGGCGTCGTCGCCGACGTGGCCGGCGATCCGGCGGCGGCGGACGTGGTGGTGAGCGGTCCGGACCCGGAGTCGTTGGAGGCGGCACGGGCGTGCTCGGGGCCTCGGATCGCGCTGGCGCTGCGGCCGCTCGGCGGGCGGTTCGTGCCGTCCGCGCCGGAGGGCTTCGCCGACTACGCCGTGGAGGTGCCGGGGCAGGGCGACCGTTTCGTGCCGTACGTGCCGGTGGACCCGGAGGGACCCGCGCTGATCGTGGCGGGACGGGAGTTCAGCGGCGCGGAGGTCGTGGAACGGGCTCGGGCGGAGGCGCAGGGGCTGGGGCTCACGGGTCCGGGGGCCCGCATCCTGTCCGGGCTGCCGTACGACACGTGGGAGGGATTGAGCGCCGGGTTGTACGGGCCCTTGGCGAGCGGGGGTTCGGTGGTGCTGTGCCGGCATCTGGAGCGGGCCGGGGACGGGGTGCTGGACCAGCGGATCGAGACGGAGCGGGTTTCCGCCACGGCGTTGTGAGACGCCACGGCGAGAGGCCGGCCAAGGCGCGGCGAGCCGCCGATCACATCACGGCGAGCCGCCGACCGGAGCACGGTGAGACGCCGACCGGAGCACGGTGAGACGCCGGTCGAAGCACGGCTGATGCCGGCCCAGGCGCGGCGGGACGCCGTACGAGGCGCGACGAGCCTTCCCCGCCGCAGGGCCGGCCCGGCGTGGCGGTGCCGACGCCGCCCGGGCCGCGTGACCCGTTCGGGTCAGTTGCGGTCCGCTCCCGCCGCCCCTTCGGTCCATGATCGTAGGAGCGCACGTGTGCGGGACGGAGGGAGACGTGAGCGACGACGACGCGGGCACGCCCCCCGGGCGCCACGAGCCCGGGGCGGGGGCGTCCGCGAGCGGGGACGGGCTGCGGCGGCGGCGCCGCAGGCGGCGGCTCGGCTGGACCGGGGTGGGCGCCGCGGCGCTGGCCGTCGCCGCGGTGGGGGCCGGGTGGGCGGTCTACACCAAGCTGAACGGGAACATCACCGCCGACGAGGCGGCGGCGGCCGAACTCGCCCGGTACGAGAAGGAGCGGCCCACCGCACTGGTCCGCGGCGCGCAGAACGTCCTGGTGATCGGGTCGGACACCCGCTCCGGCGACGCCAACGCCCGTTACGGGCGCGACGACGGGACCGAGCGGTCGGACACCACGATCCTGCTGCACCTGTCCGCGGGCCGCGACAGCGCCACCGCCGTCTCCCTCCCCCGCGACCTGATGGTGGACGTGCCCGGCTGCCGGCGCCCGGACGGGCAGCGCTCGCAGCCCGTGTTCGCCCAGTTCAACTACGCCTACGAGGTGGGCGGTTCCGCGTGCTCGGTCCGTACGGTCGAGAAGCTGACCGGCATCCGCGTCGACCACCACGTGGTCGTCGACTTCCAGGGTTTCGAGAAGATGGTCGACGCGCTCGACGGCGTCGAGGTGTGCCTGCGCGAGCCGGTGAACGACGAGGCCGCCCGGCTGGAACTGCCCGCGGGCCGGGTGACGCTCGACGGGGAGCAGGCCCTCGGCTACGTCCGGGCCCGCAAATCGCTCGGTGACGGCAGCGACACCGACCGAATGGAACGGCAGCAGCACTTTCTCGGGGCTCTCGTCAACAAGGTGCAGAGCAATGACGTACTGCTGAATCCGGTGAAGCTGTATCCCGTTCTGGACGCGGCCACGTCTTCTCTCACGACGGACCCGGATCTGGCGAGTCTGCGCGGTTTGTACGACCTCGTACGAGGGCTGCGCGACATTCCCACCGAACGCGTGCAATTCCTGACCGTGCCGCGGGAGTCGTACGCGGGAGACGCCAATCGTGACCAACTCGTGGAGCCGGACGCGGAGAAGTTGTTCACCCGCCTGCGGACGGACGAGCCCGTCGCGGTCGCGGCGGGAACCGGCTCGCAGGCGCCGGACGATGCGGGAAAGCCCACCGGAAGCGGTGATTCCCCCGAACCGACGTTCAGCGGCAACACCGCGGCCGAGGACATCTGCGAGTAAAGCGCATTCCAAAACGGGCCGGACCGCACACGGAACGGGCGGGGAAGTGCGGACAGTTGTCCAATAAATGCGCCGGATTGCCCAGTTGTAAGGTTCGTGGAATGTGTCACCGGACGTCGCCCGGTGAGGAACGGTGCGGCTAATGTGAGCGGGCCGGTGTGCCCGGCCACCGGGCTCCGCCCGGGCCGCGCACTCAGTGAGCCAGACCTGGCGCCTCGAGGGGAGGGCGCCGCGTGGCCCCGACGGAGGATTCGGACGACCGTGGACGCGCAAGGCCGTGGGCGGGTGGAGGACATCGACCCCGCAGACCAGTGGGTACTCAATCCGGAAACCGGCGAATACGAACTGCGACTGGCCCCTTCCGCACCGCAGTCGCGGGTCCCGGGTCAGCGCGGTGCCGGCGGCACGGGCCGCGCGTCACGCCGCCGCGGCGCACCGGCGTCCGCCTCCGCCCCCGCACCGGAGCGTGAGGTCCCCCCGCCGCGCAGACGCCGCACGGCCCCCGAGGAGCCGCCACCCGGGCGGCGGGGACGGCGGCGGCCGGCGAAGAAGTCGAAGGGCAAGAAGATCCTGCTGTGGACCGGCGGGACCATGGCGCTCGTCGTCCTCGCCGCCGGTACGGCCGGTTACCTGTACCTGCAGCACCTCAACGACAACATCGAGTCCCTCCCGGACGACGGCGCGGGCACCGGCGGCTTCCAGAAGGACCAGGCGATCAACATCCTGCTGATCGGCACCGACAAGCGCACCGGCTCCGGCAACGAGGGCTACGGCGACAACGGCAGCGCGGGCCACGCCGACACGACGATCCTGCTGCACGTCTCCAAGGACCGCTCCAACGCCACCGCGCTGAGCATCCCCCGCGACCTGATCGTCGACATCCCCGACTGCCCGACCACGCAGGAGGACGGCTCCACGAAGGTCATCCCCGGCTCCACCGGCGTCCGCTTCAACCAGAGCCTCGGCCAGAGCGGCCGTACCCCCAGCTGCACCATGCGGACCGTCACCGAACTGACCGGGGTGAGGCCCGACAACTTCATGGTGGCCGACTTCAACGCGGTCAAGACGCTGACCTCGGCGGTCGGCGGCGTCGAGGTCTGCCTCGCCAAGGACATCAACGACCCCGACTCGCACCTGAACCTGCCGGCGGGCAAGCACACCATCGAGGGCGAGGACGCCCTCGCCTTCGTCCGCACCCGGCACTCCGTCGGCTTCGGCGGCGACCTGAGCCGCATCGAGATCCAGCAGCAGTTCCTCAGCTCGCTCATGCGCAAGCTCAAGTCCAACGACACGCTCACCAGCCCCTCGAAGATGGTGAAGCTGGCGGAGGCGGGGACCAAGGCCCTGACTGTCGACTCCACGCTGGACGACATCGGCAAGTTGAAGGACCTCGGGCTCGAACTGGGCAAGCTCAACACCAAGAACCTCTCCTTCGTCACGGTGCCGGTGCGCGACAACCCCGCCGAGAAGGTCAAGGCGACGGTCGTCCTCCAGGAGGAGCCCGCCCGGCAGGTCTTCGACATGATCAAGGAGGACGTCTCCTTCACCGAGGTCAAGAAGAAGGAGTCGGAGAAGGAGAAGAAGGAGAAGGCCGCCGTCGCCGCCCGTCTGGAGGGCGAGAAGTCCGACCCCTCCGAGGTGCGCGTCCGCGTCCTCAACGGCGGCGCCCCCGACGGCAGCGCCCAGCGCGAGCTGCTGTACCTGCAGAACGAGGCCGGCGTCACCAAGTCCGAGAACGCAGGCGACGCCGACGCCGAGGTCGCCAGGACCACCCTGGAGTACGCCCCCGACCAGGCCGACCAGGCCCGCGCCCTCGCCGAGATCCTCGGCCTGTCCGGCGCCGCCATGAAACCCGGCGAGAGCGTCACCAACGCCCAGGGCCTGCCCACCATGACCCTCACCCTCGGCAAGGACTTCAAGGGCGCCGGGGTCAAGCTCGACGCCGCCTCGGCGGAAGCGCCCGAAGAGGCCCGCAAGTCCACGGCCGACAAGGTGGAGTGCGCGAAGTGACCTGACGGGCCCCGATCGCGTCTGACAGGGCGACAACGGTCCATCGGCGCGGCGGCGGCGGAGGACGGCCGGGGCCGGAGCGCCTTCCCGAGAAGGACGTCGCTCCGCGTGACCGGAGCAATCCGCGGGCGTCGCCGTACAGCCAACCAGGGGCCCCGTACGTCCAACAGTGCGAACGGGTGGCGCGCGACGGCATGTTCGCGGGCCCGAGGGCGGGAAGAGGGACATGACGCAGAGCAGGGTGCACGAGGAGGGGACGCGACCGGACGCCGTCCGGCGCCCCCGGGGCGGCGGGGGCCCCGGGGGCGGCACGCGGAGCGGCGGCAGCCGGACCGGCACGCGGCGCGCCGGACGCGGGCACCGCGCGCTGCGCTGGTCGGCGACGGTCCTCGCGGTGCTGATACTCGGCACGGCCGGCGCCGGATACCTCTACTACGAGCACCTGAACGGCAACATCGAGAAGGGCGAGCGCAGCAGCGGCGACTCCAAGGCGGACAGGCCCGAGCCGAACGCGGCCGGGCAGACGCCCCTCAACATCCTGCTGGTCGGCTCCGACAGTCGCGCCTCCGACGCCAACGTGGCCCTGGGCGGCGGCAGGAACCACCGCGACAACCCGCCGCTGGGCGACGTGCAGATGCTCATCCACCTGGCCGCGGACCGCAAGAGCGCCTCTGTGGTGAGCATCCCGCGGGACACCAGGGTGGACATCCCCGCGTGCACGGACCCGAAGACCGGTGAGAAGTACCCGGCGACCAACGCGATCATCAACGAGTCGCTGGGCCGGGGCGGCGCCGGCTGCACCCTGGCCACCTGGGAGAAGCTGACCGGCGTCTACATCGACCACTGGATGACCATCGACTTCGCCGGTGTCGTGTCGATGGCGGACGCCGTCGGCGGCGTCGAGGTGTGCGTCAACCAGAACGTGTGGGACCGCCCGCTGCCCGCCGTGCCGGGCGGCTCCGGGCTGAAGATGACCGCCGGGCGGCACAAGGTCGAGGGCGAGCAGGCGCTCCAGTGGCTGCGCACCCGGCATGCCTGGGGCAGCGACCTGCTGCGCGCGCGGGCGCAGCACATGTACATGAACTCGATGATCCGCACGCTGAAGAGCCAGAACGTCTTCACCGACACCGGCCGGCTGATGGGTCTGGCCGAGGCGGCCACCGAGTCCCTGACGGTCTCCGAGGAGATCGGCACGGTGAAGAAGCTCTACGACCTGGGCATGCAGTTGAAGACGGTGCCGACGGACCGCATCACCATGACGACGATGCCCACCGTCGAGGACCCCCAGGACGGGAACCACCTGCTCCCGGCCGGTGAGGACGCGGAGCGGATGTGGGCGATGCTCCGCGACGACGTGTCCTACGACGACAAGGGCGGCAAGGGTGGCAAGGGCGACAGGGGCGGCGAGGACACCGGAAAGGGCAGCGGTTCCGAAGGTGGCGGCGCTGAGGGCTCGGCCGCCGCGCGGGAGGGGCGGCAGGACCGGGCCGCCCCCGACGCCGAGATCGGCGTCCTGGTCCGCAACGCCACCCGCTCCGCGACCCTCGGACCGGTCGGCGGCCGCGCGACGGAGGTCGCCCGGGCTCTGACGCGCCAGGGCTTCGTCAAGGCGGCCACGGACACCTCGGCCGCCGTCGCCGAGGAGAGGACCGTGGTGCGCTACCCGAGCGCGGAGACGGCGGGGGACGCCCGGCGGGTGGCGGAGGCCCTGGGCATTCCGGCGAGTTCGGTGCGCAAGTCCGCGGACGTGTCCGGGATCACGCTGGTGGTGGGAGCGGACTGGCGCTCGGGAACGTCGTACCCGGAGCAGAGCAAACCCGAGGCCGGGGACCTGCCGGAGGGCAGCGACGCCCTCAACGGGTCGGACTCCGGCACGTGCATGGACGTGTACAAGCCCTACCGATGGTAGGAACTCGGGAAAATAGGAGGGATTTGCCCGGTTGTAGGGGCGCACGGCGTGCCACCGAAGTCGTTCGACGCCGAACCGGGCGGATAGTGTGAGCGCTCCGGTGCCCCCGCCGCGAGGTCCGCCCTGGCGTCGTGCACATGTTGACCCTTTATCGTGCGCCTTCAGGCAGAAGGTGCCGCGTGGCCCCTACGGAGGATTGGGAGACCGTGGACGCGCAAGGACGTGGGCGGGCAGACGACGTCGACCCCGCAGACCAGTGGGTACTGAACCCGCGCACCGGTGAATACGAACTGCGACTGCCCCCTTCCGCACCGCAGTCGCCCGTGCCCGGCCGGGAGGTACCGCCCCAGCGCAGGCGCCGTTCGGCACCCGAGGAGCCGGCCCCCGGGCGGCGCGGACGCCGCCCGGCGAAGAAGTCGAAGGGGAAGAAGGCCCTGCTGTGGGCCGGCGGAAGCACGGCCTTCGTCGTCCTGGTGGCCGGTGTCGGCGGATACCTGTACCTCAAGCACCTCGAGGGCAACGTCACCACGACGGACGTCGGCAGCGCCGGAAGCAGCAGCTTCAAGAAGGACGAAGCCTTCAACATCCTCATCATCGGCACCGACAAGCGCACCGGCGCGGGCAACGAGGGCTACGGCGACAAGGGCAGCGTCGGCCACGCCGACACCACGATCCTGCTGCACGTCGCCGAGGACCGCTCCAACGCCACCGCGCTCAGCATCCCCCGCGACCTGATCGTCGACATCCCCGACTGCGAGACCACGCAGGAGGACGGCTCGACGGAGATCGTCCCCGGGGAGCAGGACGTCCGCTTCAACCGGAGCCTCGGCGAGGACGGCCGGGACGCGGGCTGCACCATGCGCACGGTGGCGGAGGCGACGGGCATCAAGCCCGACCACTTCATGATGGCCGACTTCAACGCGGTCAAGACGCTCACCACCGCCGTCGACGGCGTCGACGTCTGCGTGGAGAAGGCCGTGGACGACCCGAAGTCCCACCTCAAGCTGCCCGCCGGCGAGTCCAAGGTCGAGGGCGAGCAGGCCCTCGCCTTCGTCCGCACCCGGCACGCCTTCGGCAACGAGGGCGACCTGGACCGCATCAAGGTGCAGCAGCAGTTCCTGGGCTCGCTGATGCGGAAGATGGCCTCCGGCGACACCCTCACCAGCCCCACCAAGCTGGTGAAGCTGGCCGAAGCCGCCACCAAGGCGCTGACCGTGGACAAGCCCATCGGCAACGTGGGCACGCTCAAGGACATCGCCCTGGAGCTGAAGAAGGTGCCGACGAAGAACATCACCTTCATGACGGTGCCGGTGATCGACAACCCGGCCGAGCCGAAGCCGGTGACGGTCGTCCTCAAGCCGGGCACCGCCGAGCAGGTCTTCAGCACGATCCGCAACGACATCTCCTTCACCGAGGTCGAGAAGAAGGAGAAGGCGGCGAAGAAGAAGGAGGCCGCCGCCGTCGCCGCCCGCCTGGAGGGCGAGAAGTCCGACCCCTCCGAGGTCCGCGTCCGCATCCTCAACGGCGGCGCTCCGGCGGGCAGCGCCCAGCAGGAACTCAACTACCTCCAGACCACGGCCGGCGTCACCAAGTCCGAGAACGCGGGCAACGCGCAGGCCGAGGCGGCCAAGACCACCCTGGAGTACGCCCCCGACCAGGCCGACCAGGCCCGCGCCCTCGCCGAGATCCTCGGCCTGTCCGGCGCCGCCATGAAACCCGGCGAGAGCGTCACCAACGCCCAGGGCCTGCCCACCATGACCCTCACCCTCGGCAAGGACTTCAAGGGTCCCGGGGTCAAGCTCGACGCCACGTCGGTGGAGACGCCGGACGTGGACAAGACGACGGCCGACCAGAAGTTGTGCGCCAGTTGACCTGACGGGCCCGCCGTACGTCTCACAGGGCGGCGACGGGCCCGCGCCGCGGCGCGGGGGTGGGGAGGGACGCGGAGATGACGCGGAGCAGTGTGCGGGGGAGCACGCAGGGGGAGGACGCCCGTCAGGGCGCACCGGACGGCCCCGAGGCGGCCGAGGGAGCCGAGCGGGCCGAGGGGGCCGAGACCGCCCTCGAAGGGGCCGGTGACGCGGACGGCGGCGGAGGCGGGGTCGGCGACGCGGCCGGCGGACGCCGCCCGGGCCGGGGCCGTCGGGCCCGCCGGGTGCTGCGCTGGACGGCGTTGACGCTCGCCGTGCTCATAGTGGGTACGGCGGGCGCCGGTTACCTCTACTACGAGCACCTCAACAGCAACATCGAGAAGGACCCGCTGAACCTGGGCGACAGCAAGGTCGCCGCGCCGACGCCGAACGCGGCCGGGCAGACCCCGCTGAACATCCTGGTGATCGGCTCCGACGCCCGGGACAGCGAGGAGAACCAGCAACTGGGCGGCGCCCGCGAGACGTTCGGCTCGACGCCGCTGGCGGACGTGCAGATGCTGGTGCACCTCTCCGCCGACCGCAGCAACATGTCGGTGGTCAGCATGCCCCGCGACACCCTGGTGCACATCCCCAAGTGCACCGACCCGGACGACGGGAAGGTCTACCCGGCGAGCGAGGGCCGGGTGATGACCAATCAGAGCCTCGGCCACGGCGGCCCCGGCTGCACGGTCGCCACCTGGCAGGAGCTGACCGGCATCCACATCGACCACTTCGTCATGGTCGACTTCGCGGGCGTGGTGTCGATGGCGGACGCCGTCGGCGGGGTACCGGTCTGCGTGGACGCCAACATCCACTCCCGCGACGCCCAGGGCCACGGCTCGGGCCTCAAGTTGGCGAAGGGCACCCACCCGGTCAAGGGCGAGCAGGCCCTGCAGTGGCTGCGCACCCGTTACGGCTTCGAGGACGGCAGCGACCTCGCGCGGGCCAAGGCCCAGCACATGTACCTGAACTCGCTGGTGCGCACGCTGCGCGAGAACGCCACGCTGAGCAACCCGAACAAGCTGCGCCGGCTCGCCGAGGAGGCCACCCGGGCGCTCACCGTCGACCCGGGCCTGGACACCGTCAAGAAGCTGTACGACCTGAGCAATGAGCTGCGCCAGGTGAAGCCGGAGCGCATCACCATGACGACGATGCCCAACCGGTACGTGGGCGCCCGCGTGGAGCCGACCGAGGACGCGGAGCAGCTGTTCCGGCTGGTGCGCGAGGACATCGCGCTGGACGGCAAGGACGCGGAGAAGAAGGAGCCCTCCCAGGAGCCCGAGGCCCCGGCCGACCCCGCCGCCCCGGACGGGGAGATCGCGGTCCAGGTGCGCAACGGCACCCGCACCGACAGCCTGGGGGCGGCCCGCGGACGGGCCGACACGGTCGCCGGGCTGCTCGTGGAGCGGGGCTTCGACCGGGCCCTCGCCGACCCCTCGGTGCTGCCGAGCGAGGAGCGCACCGTCGTCCGCTACCCGAGCGCCGACCTCGAGGGCGACGCGCGGCGGGTCGCCGAGTCCCTGGGCGTCCCGGCGAGTTCGGTGCGGCGCTCGACCGACGTCTCGGGCGTCACCGTCGTCGTGGGCGCCGACTGGCGCGAGGGCACGGCGTACCGGGCGCCCGAGGCCGACGACACCACGCCCGAGTCGGCCGAGGCCCTCAACGGCGCGGACGAGGGCGCCTGCATGCACGTGAACCCGGCGTTCACCTGGTCCTGACAGACCTCACCTGGCGCCGGCGGCGTCGGCGTCCGGCTGGACCGCCGGGCGCCGGGAGGCGATGACCCGCCTGGCCAGCGAGCGCGGGCTGGTCAGAAAGCCCCAGCCCCAGGACATGTGCATGGTCGCCAGCGCCACCGGGATCTGCGCCCGCGCCTTGAGCCCGAGGCCCTTGCCGGCCGGCAGGGACCCGGCGACGATCGCGGCGAGGTAGCCGCCGGGGACGACGAAGCCCCACGGGGTCAGCGCCACGCCCACGACGACGCCGGCGGCGATCGCGCACACGGCGGTCGGCGGGGCGAGGTAGCGCAGGTTGATGGAGCCGGCGTGGTAGCGGGCGACCACGTGCCGCCAACGGCCGTAGTCCTTGTACTGCTTGGCCAGCGCCCGCACGGACGGCCGGGGCCGGTAGGAGACCCGCAGCTCGGGCGAGAACCAGATCAGCCCGCCGGCCTCGCGGATGCGGAAGTTCAGCTCCCAGTCCTGGGCGCGGATGAACTCCTCGTTGTACCCGCCCTGCCGCTCCAGCGCCTCGCGCCGGAAGACACCGAGGTAGACCGTCTCGGCGGGACCCGCCTGGCCACCGGTGTGGAAGGCGGCGTTGCCCACGCCGATCTTCGACGTCATCGCGGCGGCGACGGCGTCCTCCCAGGCGTTCTCGCCCTCGGCGTGCATGATGCCGCCCACGTTCTGCGCGCCGGTCTCCTCCAGGAGCCGTACGGCCGTGGCGATGTAGTTCGGCGACAGCATGCCGTGGCCGTCGACGCGCACGACGACCGGGTGCCGGGACGCCTTGATGGCGGCATTCAGCGCGGCGGGCGTGCGGCCGGTGGGGTTCGGCACGGTGTGGACGCGGGCATCCTCGGCGACGAGTTCGGCGGCGATCTCGTCCGTCCGGTCCGTCGAGGGACCGAGGGCGATCACCACCTCCATCTCGCCGTCGTACTCCTGGGCGAGGATGGCGCGGACGGCGCCGCGCAGATGCCGCTCCTCGTTGAGGACGGGCATGATCACGGAAACGGCGGGCAGCCGCACGTCGGACTTGGCGTTCATCGGTGCTCACGTTACCGCGAACGGGGGACACGGGTGCGCGCCGCGGGGGTCACAGCCCCGGGCCGCAGATCGTATGGGCCTACGGTGCTCACGGATCGCACGTCCGGCCGCACGGCCCGTCCCCGCGGAGGTGTCACCTTGCCCACGCCGCCCCGCTCCCCCCGGGTCCCGGCCGCCACGTCCCGGGGCGTCCCTCCGCCGCAGCGCGGGGCCTCCGGACGTCCGCCCCGGCCCCCCGTACGGCGCAGGCGCCCGCGCTGGGCCGTGCGGGCGGTGACCGCCCTGTCGGTGGTGGTGCTCGCCTCCGCCGGGATCGGGCACGCGGTGCTCTCCGGCCTGGGCTCGGACATCACGCGGGTCGACGCCTTCAAGGACATGAAGAACCGGCCCCGCGCGGGCGACGGCATGAACGTGCTGCTGGTCGGCACCGACGGCCGCGACCGGATCAGCGAGGAGGAGCGCCGGAAGTACCGGCTGGGCGGCGCACCCTGCCACTGCACCGACACGATCATGATCGTGCACCTCTCGGAGGACCGGGAGCGCGCCAGCGTGGTCAGCCTGCCGCGCGACTCGTACGCCGAGACGCCCGACCACACCGACCGCACCACCGGCGAGCAGCACAAGGGGCACCCGGTGAAGCTGAACGCGGCCTACGCCGAGGGCGGCCCGCAGCTGACCATCCGCACGGTCGAGAAGATGACCCGGGTGAAGATCGACCACTACCTGGAGGTCGACTTCACCAGCTTCATGAAGACCGTGGACGTCCTCGGTGGCGTAGAGGTCTGCACCGCGGAGCCGCTCAAGGACAGCCACACCGGGCTCGACCTGCCGGCCGGCACGCACACGCTGATGGGCGGGCAGGCGCTGCAGTACGTCCGCGCCCGCCACCTCGACGGCGCCTCCGACCTGAGCCGGATGAAGCGCCAGCAGCGCTTCCTGGCCGCCCTGATCGACCGTGCGACGTCCTCGGGGCTGCTGCTGAACCCGCTGAAGTTCCGGGACGTCACCCAGGCGGTGCTGGGCTCGGTACGGGCCGACAAGGGGTTCGGCACCGACGAGATGCTGGCGCTCGGGCGGGCGATGCGGAACTTCTCGCCCTCGTCCTCCGAGTTCACCACCGTGCCGATCGGACAGATGGGCTACGCCGTCAAGGGCGTCGGCTCGACCCTGAAGTGGGACCCCGCCGAGTCCGAGCGGATCTTCGACGCCCTGCGCGAGGACGAGCCGCTGGCCCGGCCCAGGCCGAAGCCGAAGGGCCCGGCGCCGGTCCGGGTCCCGGTGGACCCGAAGCAGATCCGGGTCCAGGTGGAGAACGGCACGCGCACGCCGGGTCTCGGCAAGCGGGTGGACGACGCGCTGGCCGCGACCGGCTTCCGCACCACCAAGGTGCCCAGGAACGCCACCGACCGCGCGGTCGAGCGGACCGTGGTCGCCTTCGACCCCCGCTGGGACCGCTCGGCGAAGTCGCTGGCCGCCGCGCTGCCCGGCAGCGAGCTGCGCCCGGTCAAGGGCCAGGGCCCGACGCTGAAGGTGATCGCGGGCGCCGGCTTCGAGAAGGTCGCGCGGGTGAGGCCGGCGGACCCGCCGCAGGAGTCGGGCACGGTGGTGCGGGGCGACGAGGTGGTCTGCGGCAAGCAGTGACCGGTGACGGGCTCAGTTGCCCGTCACGGTGACCTTCTCGTCGTTCTTCAACTGCTCGACCAGCTTCTTCACCTTGGCGTCGTCCCACTTCAGGTTGCCGCCGACGCTGCCCGAGATCGGCATGTTCATCGAGGTGCCGTCGCCGCCGCTGACGCTCTTCATCGCCCAGAACATGCTCGCCAGGTCGAACAGCCCCATGTCCTTGTCGACGACGAGGGAGTCGAGCCCGGCGCCCATGGTCGGGTACAGCTTGAACGGGTTCAGGACCGTGGACGGGGTGGCCACCTGATTGGCCAGCGCGGACAAAAACTTCTGCTGGTTCTTGGTGCGGTCCAGGTCGGAGCCGGCCAGCGCGTACCGGGTGCGGACGAAGGCGAGGGCGTCCTCGCCGTTCAGGGTCTGCTTGCCCTTCTTGAAGTCGGCGCCGGACTTCGGGTCCTTGATGTCCTGCGGGATGTCCATCTCGACGCCGCCGACCGCGTCCACGATGTTCGCGAAGCCGGCGAAGCCGATCTCGACGTAGTGGTCCAGGCGCAGCCCGGTGTTGTGCTCGACGGTGCGCACCAGCAGCTCGGGGCCGTCCTCCGCGTACGCGGCGTTCAGCTTCACGTGCCGGCCGGTGCCCTCGTACTTCTTGCCGGACTCGGAGCCGACGAAGCTCGGGATCTCGACGTCCGAGTCGCGGGGCAGGGAGATCAGCGTCGCCCCGTTGTCCCCGGTGTGCAGGATCATCATCGAGTCGGTGCGCTTGCCCTCGGCGGAGCCGGTGTGCAGGTCCTTCTTCTGCTCGTCGGTCATGCCCTCGCGGCTGTCGGAGCCGACGATCAGGTAGTTGGTGCCCTCGCCGGCCCCGGGCCGCTCGATGACCTTGGAGAGGTCGACCTCGCGGTTGAGCTTGGAGTCGGCCCAGAAGTAGGTGCCGACGGTGGTCACGACCAGCGCGGTCACCACGGTGATCGCGGTCCACTTGATCCGTCGCCGCCAGTCGGGCGCGGGCCGCCCCTGGCGCGGGCCCGGACCGGCGGGGCCGCGGCCGCCGGGGCTGCCGTAGACCTGGCCGGTGTTGTAGCCGCTGTCGTAGCCGCCGTGGCCCTGGCCGTCGACGTACGACGGCTGCTGCGGCACACCGGCGCCGTGCGGCGGGGCCGACGGGCCCGGGCCGGACGGCGGCGGAGCGCCGCGACGGACCTGACGCATCACACGGGCGCTCTCCGGCCGCGCGCTCGCGCTGCCGCGTCCGTACCCGCCGCCGCGGTTGTCACCGGACCATCCCTCGGGCCAATCATTCATGCGCACCAGTGTGCAGGTCCGCCCTGAGCGCCATACAAGGGTCGTCGGAAAATAGGGGCGGCGCTGTTGCGAAGCTGACACAAATCACGCGCCTGTCGTCCCGGCATAAGGTGGAGGCCATGACAGACCAGGCAGAACCGGCCTCGGCCGCGCAGTCGGCGACTCCGGAGATCCCGGGCAAGCCGACCTCGGCGTCCCGCACCACCCTGAGCCACATCATGACCCACAGCGACACCAACCTCCTGGGCACCGTGCACGGCGGTGTGATCATGAAGCTGGTGGACGACGCGGCGGGCGCCGTGGCCGGACGGCACTCCGGCGGCCCCGCCGTCACCGCGTCCATGGACGAGATGGCGTTCCTCGAACCGGTCCGCGTCGGCGACCTCGTCCATGTGAAGGCCCAGGTCAACTGGACCGGCCGCAGCTCCATGGAGGTCGGGGTGCGGGTCATGGCCGAGCGCTGGAACGAGTCCACGCCCGCCACCCAGGTCGGCTCGGCCTATCTGGTCTTCGCCGCGGTGGACGCCGACGGCAAGCCCCGCACGGTCCCGCCGGTCATCCCCGAGACCGAGAAGGACAAGCGCCGCTACCAGGAGGCCCAGATCCGCCGCACCCACCGCCTGGCCCGCCGCCGCGCGATCATGGAGCTGCGGGAGCGGCGGGTGGCGGAGGGGTACGAGGACTGAGCCCTCCCGGACGCCTCGGGCGCGCGCGTGCCGGTTACGGCAGGTTGCGCGCCATGACGATGCGCTGGACCTGGTTGGTGCCCTCGTAGATCTGGGTGATCTTGGCGTCGCGCATCATGCGCTCCACCGGGTAGTCGCGCGTGTAGCCGTAGCCGCCGAGGAGCTGGACGGCGTCCGTGGTGACCTCCATGGCCACGTCCGAGGCGAAGCACTTGGCGGCGGCGCCCTGGAAGGTGAGGTCGCTGTCACCGCGCTCGGACTTGGCCGCGGCGGCGTACGTCAGCTGGCGGGCGGCCTCGATCTTCATGGCCATGTCGGCGAGCATGAACTGGATGCCCTGGAAGTCGGCGATCGGCTTGCCGAACTGCTTGCGCTCCTGGACGTAGCCCTTGGCGTAGTCGAGGGCGCCCTGGGCGATGCCGAGGGCCTGGGCGGCGATGGTGATGCGGGTGTGGTCCAGCGTCTTCATGGCCGTCGCGAAGCCGGTGCCCTCCGCGCCGATCATCCGGTCGGCGGGGATGCGGACGTTGTCGAGGTAGACCTCGCGGGTCGGGGAGCCCTTGATGCCGAGCTTCTTCTCCGGGGCGCCGAAGGAGACGCCCTCGTCGGACTTCTCGACGACGAAGGCCGAGATGCCCTTGGAGCGCTTGGTGGGGTCGGTGACGGCCATCACCGTGTAGTACTCGCTGACGCCCGCGTTGGTGATCCAGCGCTTGACGCCGTTGAGGACCCAGAAGTCGCCGTCGCGGACGGCCTTGGTCTTCATGCCGGCCGCGTCCGAGCCCGCGTCGGGCTCGGAGAGGCAGTAGGAGAACATGCCGTCGCCCTTGGCGAGCGGGGTCATGTACTTCTTCTTCAGCTCCTCGGAGCCGGAGAGGATCACCGGCAGCGAGCCGAGCTTGTTCACGGCGGGGATCAGGGAGGAGCTGGCGCAGGCGCGGGCGACCTCCTCGATGACGATCACCGTGGCGAGCGCGTCGGCGCCCGCGCCGCCGTACTCCTCGGGGACGTGCACCGCGTGCAGGTCGTTCGCGGTCAGCGCGTCCAGCGCCTCCTGCGGGAAGCGGGCCTCCTCGTCCACCGCGGCGGCGTACGGCGCGATCTTCGCCTCGGCCAGGGAGCGGACGGCGTCGCGGAGCATGTCGTGCTCCTCGGACGGGCGGTACAGGTCGAAGTCAGCCGATCCGGCCAAGGTCTCTCACGCTCCAAAACGCTGTGATGCTGGGCACGCTAACTACCGTTAAGTAACCCAAATTTTAGAGCGTCGTCCGCGTTCGTGGATAGGTGAGCTTGACGACAGCCGCTCGACGGGGTTCTCCCGCGTCCCGGATATGCTCGGGCGCGCACCTGCCGTACACCTCTGGAGCACCCATGGCCCTCAAGATCACCGTGATCGGCACCGGCTATCTCGGCGCGACCCACGCGGCGGCCATGGCGGAGCTGGGGTTCGAGGTGCTGGGCCTGGACGTGGTGCCCGAGAAGATCGAGATGCTCCAGCGGGGCGAGGTCCCGATGTACGAGCCGGGGCTGGAGGAACTGCTGGCCAAGCACGTCGCCGGGATCGAGGGGTCCACCGGGCGGCTGCGCTTCACCACCGACTTCGCCGAGGCCGCGGCCTTCGGCGACGTGCACTTCCTGTGCGTCAACACACCGCAGAAGCACGGCGAGTACGCCTGTGACATGTCGTACGTCGACTCCGCGCTGGCCTCGCTGGCCCCGCACCTGACCGGCCCCGCGCTGGTCGTCGGCAAGTCGACCGTGCCCGTGGGCTCCGCCGACCGGCTGGCCGCCTACCTCGCCGAGCACGCGCCGGCCGGGGACGAGGCCGAACTGGCCTGGAACCCGGAGTTCCTGCGCGAGGGCTTCGCCGTCAAGGACACGCTGCACCCGGACCGGATCGTGGTCGGCGTGCGCAGCGAGCGGGCGGAGAAGACGCTGCGCGAGGTGTACGCGACGCCCATCGCGGAGGGCTCGCCCTTCGTCGTCACCGACTTCCCGACCGCCGAGCTGGTGAAGACCTCCGCGAACTCCTTCCTCGCCACCAAGATCTCCTTCATCAACGCGATGGCGGAGGTGTGCGAGGCGGCCGACGGCGACGTGGCCAAGCTGGCGGAGGCCATCGGCTACGACGACCGGATCGGGAAGAAGTTCCTGCGGGCCGGCATCGGCTTCGGCGGCGGCTGTCTGCCGAAGGACATCCGCGCGTTCATGGCGCGCGCCGGTGAGCTGGGCGCCGACCAGGCGCTGACCTTCCTGCGCGAGATCGACTCGATCAACATGCGCCAGCGCGGCCAGATGGTGGAGCTGACCCGGCAGGCGCTGGGCGGCGGCCCGCTCCTGGGCAAGCGGGTCGCGGTGCTCGGCGCCACCTTCAAGCCCGACTCGGACGACGTCCGGGACTCCCCCGCGCTGAACGTCGCCGGCCAGGTGCACCTCCAGGGCGCGCAGGTGACGGTGTACGACCCGAAGGGCATGGAGAACGCCCGGCGGCTGTTCCCGACGCTCGGGTACGCCGACTCCGCGCTGGAGGCGGTGCGCGGCGCCGACGTCGTCCTGCACCTCACCGAGTGGCGGGAGTTCCGGGAGCTGGACCCGGAGGCGCTGGGCGAGGCCGTGACGGCCCGGGTGATCCTGGACGGGCGCAACGCCCTGGACCCGGAGATCTGGCGCAAGGCCGGGTGGACGTACCGGGCGATGGGCCGTCCGACCGCCTAGGGCGGCACGCGACGAGAAGGACGACACCGGGCGGTCCCGCGACCGGCCGGTGCCCCGGTGGATCACCGTGGGCAGACCCGGCTCAAGCCCCCTTGGCCCGACTCAGGCCCCCTTGGCCCGGTACCGGCGCATCTTGGCACGGGCCCCGCACACCCGCATCGAGCACCAGCGGCCGCGACCAGCCGGGCTGCGGTCGTAGTACGCCCAGTGGCAGTCGGCGGCCTCGCACGCCTTCAGCCTCGCCCAGGTGCCGGCGACCAGCGCCTCGGCGACGGCGGCCGCGACCCTGCCGGTCAGCGAGCCGTCCCGGGCCGGGGCGAGGGCGGCCGCCCCGTCGGCCGGGTCGACGGTCACCACCAGCGGGGCGGCGGCCAGCAGCTCCCCCAGCGGGGTCACCGTGCGGTGCGGCGGGTGGCCGGCGTGGGCGAGCAGGACCGCGCGCAGGGACTCGCGCAACTCACGCACCCCGGGCAGGTCGTCCTCCGTGACACCGAAACGCCCCCGGCCCTCCGGTGTGTCCAGCGAGTCGGCGCCGGTCTCGAGGTCGATCGTGTTCACCAGGTCCTCGACCAGCGCCAGGCCCCCCGGCGCGGGCGATCTGTCACTCATGCTTGCGACGTTACCTCCCATGGGGGAGCATGCAGTAACCGTTACCGGTTACCCGTGCTGTGCGGGTAACCGCGCGGTCGACCGGACCGCGGACTCCAAGGAGGAAGTCATGGCCATCGCCGAACTGGGCGTCGTCGTTCTGGACTGTCCCGACCCCCGCGCCCTGGCCCGCTTCTACGCCGACGTCCTCGGCGGCACCGTCGAGGACAAGAGCGACGGCCAGGACGAGTGGGTGGACCTCAACCTGCCCGGCGGTCAGACGCTGGCCTTCCAGGGTGCCCCCGAGTACGTACCGCCGAAGTGGCCGGGGCCGGACGGGGCGCAGCAGTTCCACCTCGACCTCGACGTGAAGGACCTGGACGCGGCGGAGAAGGCCGTGCTGGAGCTGGGCGCGAAGCCGCTGGACGCCGAGGACCGCTCCCGCACCTTCCGGGTTTACGCGGACCCGGCCGGGCACCCGTTCTGCCTCTGCGCCTGCTGAACACCCACCCCGTCGTCAACTCGGGAGGCCCCCGTGGCATCCGTGGCCCGTTTCCGTTCCGTCGTCGTCGACTGCCCCGAGCCGGCCGAACTGGCCCGCTTCTACGCGCAGGTCGGCGGAGGCACGCCCGACGAGCAGGACCCGGACTGGGTGGTGCTCCAGGTACCGGGCGGGCCGCGGCTGTCCTTCCAGCGGGCGCCCGGGCTGACCCCGCCCGAATGGCCCCGCTCCGACCGCAACGCCCAGCAGTTCCACCTCGACTTCGACGGCGGGGCGACCTGGGCCGAGATGGACGCGGCGCACGAGCGGGTGCTCGCGCTCGGCGCCCGGCCCCTCGACCTGGAGGACCGGGAGAAGAAGGGCTTCATGGTCTACGCCGATCCGGCGGGGCACCCGTTCTGCCTGTGCCGGATCGAGCACGCCTGAGCCCGCGGGCGCCTCAGCCGTCGAGGTCGGCGATCGTCGCCGTCGACGGCTGCCGGCGCAGCTGGGCCGCGCGGGCGGTGAAGGCCGCGCCGCGCAGCACCCGCTGGACGTTGCCCCAGGTCAGCATGGCGACGTCCGCCTCGTCCCAGCCCCGGCGCAGCAGCTCGGCGATGAGCCGCGGGTAGCAGGAGGCGTCGCCCAGCTCCAGCGGGTGCGCGGTGCCGGCGTCGTAGGTGCCGGACAGGCCGACGCTGAGCGGGCCGGCCACCGAGCGGACGTGGTCGAGGTGGTCGGCGACGTCCCGGACGGTCGGACCGGTCTGCTCGGCCGTCAGCGGCACCATGCACAGGCCCCCGGCCGCGCCCAGCTCCACGAGCAGGTCGTCGGGGAGGTTGGCGGGGTGCGGGCGCAGGGCGCGGGCGGCGGAGCGGGTGCACAGCGCGGGCGCCTTGGAGACGGCGAAGGTGCGGCGGACGGTCTCGGCCGAGGCGCCGGAGAGGTCGGCGATCACGCCGAGCCGGTTCATCTCGCGGACCACCTCCTCGCCGAACCGGGTCAGTCCCGCCTCGCTCGCCCACCTCGCGCCGGTCAGGGTGAGCACGCGCAGGCCGAGGGCGTGCAGGGAGCGCAGGATGCCGAGGCAGTCGCCGATCGCGGTGGCGCCCGCGGGGCCCGGCAGCACGGCGACCCGGCCGCAGTTGCGGGCGTCGATGGCCTCCCCGGCGTCGTGGGCCAGGCGCAGGCCCTCCGGGTGGGCGCGTACGACCGTCTTGATCAGGTCCAGCTGCTCCAGGGTCGCGCCGACCGCCCGGTCCGCGTCGACCGCGTCGGGCAGGTGCAGCGACCAGAAGAGCGCGCCCACGTGTCCCGCGCGCAGCCGCGGCACATCGGTGTCGACGGCGCTCTCGCCCAGCTCCAGGTCGTACCAGGGCAGGTGCCTGAGCGCACCGGCCAGGCCGTTGTAGCCGTCGGCGACCGGGTGGGCGGCCAGCACGGCGTGGGCGCGGGTCAGGGGCTCGTCGCCGGGGTCGGACACGGGGGCGTAGGGCTCCGGCGGGAAGACCTCGGCGGCGGACGACGCGGGCAGGTCGTCGAGCCCGGCGGCCTCGGTGCCGGGGTGCAGGTCGTCCTGGAGGTCTGCCATGGCGGGCTCCGTACGGTCGTCGTGCGTTGAGGCCACCGTCGCACGGAGCGGAAAGGGCTTCCTGGTGGGCGGGGCGTTCGGGGGTACGGCGCACGCGCCCGGCCCGTCGGCGCGGCTCGGTGCGGCACCGTCCGGTTGGCTATCCTCACCTCCGTCTTGATCGACAGAGGGGGAACTTCATGAAGCACGGGGTGGCCGCACGGGGTGCCGTCGGTGTGGTGGCGGCGCTCGCGCTCTGCGCGTGCGGGGGATCCGGCGGTGACGACCCGAAGGGCGCCGGCTCCGGCGGCAAGGCGTCCGCCGAAACGTCCGCGACGCCCTCCGAGCGGATACGGCACGTCGAGGCGCCGAAGCGGTTCTCCACGGACCGGGCCGTCGCGCTGCCCGAGTCGGCCGGGGAGGGCAACGTCGCCATCGCGGGCGTACAGCATCCTCTGCCCATCGCCCTGGACAAGGGCGTCGTGTACATCGCCAGGCCCGACGGTCTGGAGATCGTCAGCGGGTACGTCCCCAGCGACCCGATCCTGATCACGCCCGAGCGCGAACCGCTCGCCAGGCTCGACGACCTGGGGCCCTTCGTGGGCGGCAACACGGCCCGCAGGCCGCTCGTCACGGAGCACGGCGGGAAGACGCTGGTGCTGGCGGCCCTCGTCGGTCGGGTGCCGGGAGCGGGCACGACCAAGGGCCACGACGCGCTGGAGCTGATGGCCGCCGACGCCGCGCAGGGCACCAAGGCGTGGTCGGTGGAGATCCCGCTCGCCGAGGGCCACTACTCCGTCGAGGAGGGCCAGAGCGAGGTCGTCGGGCGCAGTGGCCGCGTCGTGGTGGTCATGGGGCACGGGCAGCTCTTCGGCGTCGATCTCGACAGCCGCCGCAAGGTCTGGTCGGCGCCGGGCGACTTCCAGGAGGGGGCGGTCGTCGCGGGCGGCACCGTGGTGGGGCTGCGCCTGGACGAGGACGGCACCGACCGGCGGGTGGTGGGGCTCGACCCGGCCACCGGCGAGGAGCGGTGGTCCGAGTCCGGCGTGGCCGCCGAGAGGCTCTCCGCGGCCGGCCCGAAGACGGTGGTGGCGAGCGGCTACGTGGTCGACGAGGGCGACGGCGCGCTCCTGCTGGACGCGGCCTCCGGCAAGGAGGTGCGGCGCTTCCCCGGGGACTCGGCGACCGGCGGCACCTGCCGTTACGACGGCGTCTCCACCACCGTGTGCACGGACGCCGATCAGGTCGCCGCCTTCGACGCCGCGACCGGCCGGGAGCGGTGGGCGCTGCCCGACGAGGCCGGCACCCGCACCGCCCCCGAGGTGACGCTGGTGCGCGAGGGCCTGGTGTACGGCACCACCGCCGAGAACGGCCCGGTCGTCGTGGACGCCGCCACCGGCGAGGACGTGGAGACCCGGCCGGGGATCGCGCCCTACGTCACTGACGGTTACGTCGGCATCGCCCTCGCCGAGGAGGACAACGCGGTGACGGCCTACCGGACCGCGGGCTGAGCCCGCCGCGCGCGGGTGGGCCAGGCGGCCGCACCCGCGCGCACCCGGATCAGCCGTCCAGCTCCTCGATCGTCGCGTGGGACGGGCCCCGCGCGGCCCGGAGCCCGCGGGCCACGTCCTCCGCGTCGCCCAGCACCCGGACGGCGTTCTTCCAGGTCAGCTTGGCCAGGTCGGCCCGCGACCAGCCGCGGTCCAGGAGTTCGGCGACGAGGTTCGGGTAGCCCGAGACGTCGTCGAGACCGTCCGGGGTGAACGGCGTGCCGTCGTAGTCACCGCCGATGCCGAGGTGGTCGACGCCCGCGACCTCGCGCATGTGGTCGAGGTGGTCGGCGACCGTGGAGACGGTGGCGACGGGGCGCGGGACGCGCTCCTCGAAGGCGGCGTGCACCTTCATCGCCTCGGGACTCGAGTCGAGGTGGTGGAAGCCGTGCGCGCGCATGTTCTCGTCGGCGGCGGCCGTCCAGTCCACGGCCGCCTGGAGCACGAACTTCGGCACGAACGTCACCATCGCCACACCGCCGTTGGCGGGCAGCCGTTCCAGCACGTCGTCCGGGATGTTGCGCGGGTGGTCGCACACGGCCCGGGACGAGGAGTGCGAGAAGATCACCGGCGCGGCGGAGGTGTCCAGCGCGTCGCGCATCGTCGTGGCGGCGACGTGCGAGAGGTCGACCAGCATGCCCTCGCGGTTCATCTCCCGCACCACCTCGCGGCCGAAGGCCGACAGACCGCCGACGCCGGGCTCGTCGGTCGCCGAGTCCGCCCACGCCACGTTGTCGTTGTGGGTGAGGGTCATGTAGCGCACGCCGAGCGCGTAGAGCCCGCGCAGGGTGGCCAGGGAGTTGTCGATGGAGTGTCCGCCCTCGGCGCCCATGAGGGACGCGATGCGCCCCTCCGCGCGGGCCGCCTCCATGTCGGCGGCGGTCAGCGCCGCCCGCAGCTCCCCGGGGTGCCGGTCGATCAGCCGCCGTACGCAGTCGATCTGCTCCAGCGTGGCCGTCACCGCGCCGGGCAGGTCCGAGCGGACGTACACCGACCAGTACTGCGCGCCGACACCGCCGGCCCGCAGCCGGGCCAGGTCGGTGTGCAGGTGGGCGGACTGGTCGGCGGCGATGTCCCGGGCGTCGAGGTCGTAGCGGACCTGCTCGCGCAGCGCCCAGGGCAGGTCGTTGTGGCCGTCGACGACGGGGAACTCGCGCAGCAGCTCCCGGGCCCGGTCGAGCGAGGTCATCCGGGTCACTTCCCGAAGCCGAAGCCGGCCGCCGAGCCCGCGACCTTGTTGCGCAGCCGCTTGCCCTTCTCGGTGGCCTGGTCGTTCAGCTCCTGCTGGAACTCGCGCATCCGGGCCAGCAGCTCCTCGTCGTGGGCGGCGAGGATGCGGGCGGCCAGCAGACCGGCGTTGCGGGCGCCGCCGACCGAGACGGTCGCGACCGGCACACCGGCGGGCATCTGGACGATGGACAGGAGGCTGTCCATGCCGTCCAGGTACTTCAGCGGCACCGGCACGCCGATGACCGGCAGCGGGGTGACGGAGGCGAGCATGCCGGGCAGGTGGGCGGCGCCGCCCGCGCCCGCGATGACCGCCTTCAGTCCGCGTCCGGCGGCCTGCTCGCCGTACGCGATCATCTCGTGCGGCATGCGGTGCGCGGAGACGACGTCGACCTCGTAGGGGATCTCGAACTCGTCGAGGGCCTTGGCGGCGGCCTCCATGACGGGCCAGTCGGAGTCCGACCCCATGACGATGCCCACAACCGGACTGACCGGGCTGGCCTGGCTCATTCGGTGATCGTCCCTCTCAGGTATCCGGCAGCGTGACGGGCGCGCTCCAGCACGTCGTCCAGGTCGTCGCCGTAGGTGTTGACGTGGCCGACCTTGCGGCCGGGCTTCACGTCCTTGCCGTACATGTGGATCTTGAGCTGCGGGTCGCGGGCCATGCAGTGCAGGTACGCGGAGTACATGTCGGGGAAGTCGCCGCCGAGGACGTTGACCATCACCGTCCACTTGGCGCGCGGGCGCGGGTCGCCGAGGGGGAGGTCGAGGACGGCGCGGACGTGGTTGGCGAACTGCGAGGTGATCGCGCCGTCCATCGACCAGTGGCCGGAGTTGTGCGGGCGCATCGCCAGCTCGTTGACGAGGATGCGGCCGTCGCGGGTCTGGAACAGCTCGACGGCGAGGTGGCCGACGACGTCCAGTTCCTTCGCGATGCTCAGCGCCATCTCCTCGGCCCGCAGGGCGAGGTCCTCGTCGAGGTCGGGGGCGGGCGCGATCACCGTGTCGCATACGCCCTTGACCTGCTGCGACTCGACGACGGGATAGGCCACCGCCTGGCCGTGCGGGGAGCGGACCACGTTGGCGGCGAGCTCGCGGACGAAGTCCACCTTCTCCTCCGCCAGCACGGGCACCCCGGCGCGGAAGGGCTCGGCGGCCTCCTCCGCGGAGTCCACGACCCACACGCCCTTGCCGTCGTAACCGCCGCGGACCGTCTTGAGGACGACGGGGAAGCCGTCGCCCTCCGCCGCGAAGGCGGCCACGTCCGCCGGATCGCTCACGATCCGGTGGCGCGGGCAGGGCACGCCGATCGCCACGAGTTTCGCGCGCATCACGCCCTTGTCCTGGGCGTGCACGAGCGCCTCGGGGCCGGGGCGGACGGGGATGCCGTCCGCCTCCAGGGCCTTGAGGTGCTCGGTCGGCACGTGCTCGTGATCGAAGGTGATCACGTCACAGCCGCGCGCGAACTCGCGCAACGTGTCCAGATCGCGATAGTCGCCGACGACGACTTCGTTCACGACCTGCGCCGCGGAGTCCTGGGGAGTGTCACTGAGGAGCTTGAACCTGATGCCGAGCGGGATGCCCGCCTCGTGTGTCATACGAGCGAGCTGGCCACCGCCGACCATGCCGACTACCGGGAACGTCACACCCCTAGCGTATCGGCCGCGCGGGGCCCACCTGTTTACCGGCCGTTTCCCGGCCCTTCCCGCGGCCCCCGGCCGCCGCCCCGGGTCCGTCCGCAGGAAGATCGCGCGTCCGGGTGGTTAGCATGAACGGATTGACGCCTACCCACGGACGGGGGCCTGCACGACCATGGGACAGGGTTCCTCGGGTGCTCACCCGGCTCCCCCGGCTGCGCCCGCACCCCGCGCCACCCTGCGGGCACGGGTCGACCGGCTGGTCCGCGAGGTCGTGAAGTTCGGCGCGGTGGGCGGGGCGGGGGTTCTGGTGAACCTCCTGGTCTTCAACTTCGTACGGCACGTCACCGACCTCCAGGTGGTGCGGGCCAGCATCATCGCGACCGTCTTCGCGATCGTCTTCAACTACCTGGGCTTCCGGTACTTCACCTACCGGGACCGCGACAAGAGCGGCCGCACCCGCGAGATGTCGCTGTTCCTGCTGTTCAGCGCCGTCGGTCTGGTGATCGAGAACGGCGTGCTCTACACGGCGACGTACGGCTTCGGCTGGGACAGCCCGCTGCAGAGCAACATCTTCAAGTTCCTCGGCATCGGCATCGGCACGCTCTTCCGCTTCTGGTCGTACCGCACCTGGGTCTTCCGCACGCTTCCGGCCCCGGAGCCGGTGACGCGGGCGGAGACCTTCCTGGAGCACGAGCAGCCGACGGCGGTGCCCGCCACGGACGGGACCCCGGCGGTCCACCGCTGAGTCTTCGCGGCCGGCGGGCCGCCCGGAGCGCCGCGGCCCGCTAGCGCACCGTCTCCCCCGAGTCCCCGGACGTCTTCGGCGGCTGGGTGCGGGAGAGGAACAGACCGAACACCGGGGGCCGGCCCTGGAGGAGTTCCAGCCGGCCGCCGTCGGCCTCGGCGAGGTCGCGGGCGACGGCCAGGCCGATGCCCGTGGAGTTGCGCCCGCTGATCGCCCGTTCGAAGATCCGCGCCCCCAGCTCGCCCGGCACGCCGGCCCCCTCGTCGGTGACCTCGACCACCGCCTGGTTGCCGGTCACCCGGGTCCGCAGGGCCACCGTGCCCCCGCCGTGCATCAGGGAGTTCTCGATCAGCGCGGCCAGCACCTGGGCGACCGCGCCCGGGGTGCCCACGGCCGTCAGGTGCCGCTTGCCGGAGCTGACGATCGCCCGCCCCTCGCTGCGGTAGGCGGGACGCCACTCGTCGATCTGCTGCTGGATGACGTCGTCCAGCTCGAAGGTGACGGCCGAGCCGCTGCGCGGGTCGCGGCTGTTGGTCAGCAGCCGGTCCACGACGTCCGTCAACCGCTCCACCTGCGACAACGCGATCGTCGCCTCCTCCTTCACCGTCTCCGGATCATCGGTGAGGGTGATCTCCTCCAGCCGCATCGACAGCGCGGTCAGCGGCGTGCGCAGCTGGTGGGAGGCGTCGGCGGCCAGCCTGCGTTCGGCGGTGAGCATCCGGGCGATGCGCTCGGCGGAGGAGTCCAGCACGTCCGCGACCCGGTCCAGCTCGGGGACGCCGTAGCGCTTGTGGCGGGGGCGCGGATCGCCGGAGCCGAGACGTTCGGCGGTCTCGGCGAGGTCGGTGAGCGGGGAGGCGAGGCGGTTGGCCTGCCGGATCGCCAGCAGCACCGCCGCGACCACCGCGAGCAGCGCCACCAGCCCGATGATCAGCAGGGTCCGGCCGACCTCGCGGGTCACCGAGGAGCTGGGCTCCTCGACGAGGACCGTCTCCCCCTCCTCGCCGGTGGCCGTGCCCCGGATGACCTCGCCGGTCGGGCGGCTGCCGACCTCGATGACCGGCTCGCCGGGGATGCGGATCTCGGCGTACCGGGCGTCCCGGATCTGCTCGCGCAGGAACTTGGCGTCGACCGACCCGGCGCCGAGCAGCCGGCTGTCCACGATGCTGGCCAGCCGCACGGCCTCCAGGTCGACCCGCTCCTGGGCGGTGCTGCTGATGGTGCGGGTCTCGACGATGACGAGCGAGACGCCGAAGACGGCGATCACGACGAGCACCACGGCGAGCGTGGACTGGATCAGTCGACGGCGCATGTCCTCTTACCCGGGCGGTCCTGGCGCCGTGGTCGGCGGGTGATGTCGCTGCTCAGTTCTTCTCGAAGCGGAAGCCCACGCCGCGCACGGTGGCGATGTAGCGCGGGTTCGCCGCGTCGTCACCCAGCTTCTTGCGCAGCCAGGAGATGTGCATGTCGAGGGTCTTGGTCGAGGACCACCAGGTGGTGTCCCAGACCTCGCGCATCAGCTGGTCGCGGGTGACGACCCGGCCGGCGTCGCGCACCAGCACCCGCAGCAGGTCGAACTCCTTGGCGGTGAGCTGGAGCTCCTCCTCGCCCATCCAGGCCCGGTGCGACTCGACGTCGATGCGCACGCCGTGCGTGGCGGGCGGCTGCGGCGGCTCGACGGCGCCGCGCCGCAGCAGGGCGCGGACCCGGGCGAGCAGCTCGGCGAGGCGGAAGGGCTTGGTGACGTAGTCGTCGGCGCCCGCGTCGAGCCCGACGACGGTGTCCACCTCGTCGGCGCGCGCGGTCAGGATCAGGATCGGCACGGCGTGCCCCTCGGACCGCAGCCTGCGGGCGACCTCCAGTCCGTCCATGTCCGGCAGGCCCAGGTCGAGCACGACCAGATCGATGCCGCCCTGCAGCCCGGCGTCGAGTGCGGTCGGTCCGTCCTCACGGACCTCGACCTCGTACCCTTCCCGGCGCAGTGCGCGGGCCAGCGGCTCCGAAATGGACGCGTCGTCCTCGGCGAGCAGTACACGGGTCATGAGCTGATGGTAGTCCGCCCGGAGCGGGGCCCGGGGCGTGATCGCCAGGAGGCCGTCCCGCCCGGCCCCACATGCGGACGAGCCGGACACGCGCCCGCCGGCCCGCCCGACCGACCCCCCGGTACGGACTTGCGGCTGTGGGATGTCATCCTGTGAGGGACCTTCGAAAGATCGTTCGCGGTTCCGGTTTCACCTGTGATCCGTGTCTCAAGTCCTTCCATACCGGGCGGTGTCCTGCCGTATGGTGAATCAGCGCCTGTAGCACCCAGAGGACCTTTGGCGACTGTTCGACGCTGAAGGTCTCTTTTGTGTGCGGGCCGGCCCCCACGGCCGGCCTCGAAAGGAATGACCTGTGGCCGGGCCTCACCGCGTGCAGTGACGTACGCGAGGCGTGGATCCCGGTGGCCGCCGCCCACCGCTTCGCAATCCGGAGCGGAATCCCTCAGGCGTGGGACGGGCGGGCGAGGCCGCCGGTGCCGGCCGCCCCCCACCGGGCGCGCATCGCCTCATGAGCGCGTCCCGACCAGCAAGGATCGACCATGGCGTCCAGCCTGACGAAGGACTCGGTCACCCCGGGCACCCCCGGATCCGAGAAGACCTTCTTCGGCCACCCCCGCGGACTGGCCACTCTCTTCATGACCGAGATGTGGGAGCGTTTCTCCTACTACGGCATGAGGGCTCTGCTCCCGCTGTACCTGGTGGCCCCCGGTGGTCTCGGCATGAACGCCGGCACCGCCACCGCGATCTACTCGGTGTACCTCTCCCTGGTGTACCTGCTCACGATGCCGGGCGGCTGGTTCGGTGACCGCGTCTGGGGTCCCCGCAAGACCGTCGCCGTGGCCGGCGGCGTGATCATGCTCGGCCACCTCACGCTGGCGCTGCCGTCCTCCGGCACGTTCTTCGCGGGGCTCGGCCTGGTCGCCATCGGCTCGGGTCTGCTGAAGGCCAACATCTCCACGATGGTCGGCCAGCTCTACAGCGGTCCCGACGACCCGCGCCGCGACGGTGGCTTCACCGTCTTCTACATGGGCATCAACCTCGGTGCCTTCGCGGCGCCGCTGATCATCGGCACCATCGGTGAGAACGTCAACTGGCACCTCGGCTTCGCGCTCGCCGCGGTCGGCATGGGCCTGGGCGTCATCCAGTTCCTGATCGGCAGCCGCCACCTGGCCCCGCACTCCAGCGTCGTCCCGAAGCCGTTGTCGGCCGAGGAGAAGACCTCGACGCTGCGCAAGGCCGCCTTCTGGGCCGCGCTCGCCGTCGTCTTCTACGCGATCGTCGGCTTCTCCGGTGTCTACACCCTGAACTGGATCCTGGTCCCGCTGACCCTGCTCGGCGTGATCATCCCGGTGCTGGTGCTGACCCGCATCAAGCGCGACAGGTCGCTGGACCGCGCCGAGCAGTCCAAGATGTCGGCGTACATCTGGTTCTTCGTCGCCGCGGCCGTCTTCTGGATGATCTACGACCAGGGCGGTTCGACCCTGGCGATCTTCGCCGACTCCTCGACCGACACCAGCGTCTTCGGCTGGGAGTTCCCGGTCTCCTGGTTCCAGTCGGTCAACCCGGTCATCATCATGGCCCTGGCCCCGGTCTTCGCCACCCTGTGGCTGGCGCTGGCCCGCCGCGGCAAGGAGCCGAGCACGATCGTGAAGTTCTCGTTCGGCCTGGTCCTGGTCGGCGCGTCCTTCTTCCTCTTCCTGGCCCCGCTGGCCATCGCGGACGGCGGTCACAAGGCGGCCGCGCTGTGGCTGGTGGCGATCTACTTCGTCCAGACCTGCGGTGAGCTGATGCTCTCCCCGGTCGGCCTGTCGGTCACCACGAAGATGGCGCCCGTGAAGTACGCGTCCCAGATGATGGGCGTCTGGTTCCTGGCCGTCACCGCCGGTGACGCCACGACGGGTCTGCTCTCCATCGCCGGCGTCGACCTCAACAAGACGGGCATCGTGGCCGCGGAGGCCGCCCTGGCCGTCCTCGCCGGTGTCGCGATCTGGATGTACCGCAAGCGCGTCAAGGAACTCATGGGCGACGTCCGCTGAGGTCTGCCGACCCGGCTGTACGGCTCCGGTCTCCGGAAGGGCCACTGCATCCCGCGAGGGTGCGGTGGCCCTTCGGGCGTTTTCGGGGGCTTGCCGGGGGCGGGAGTGAGCGGCGGGCGCGCCCGGAGGAGGTATCGCCCTGTCTCTTATACACATTC
>MUMD01000169.1 GCA_002155895.1 Streptomyces rochei | reverse complement strand
CGCCGGGACGCCCGGCGCACGGCCGCGCCGGAGGAGAGCCATACGTCCCGCTTCCGCCGGCACCGGTTCGCCCGGGCCGCGTGAACGGGGGACACGGGGAGGACGGCCGCACGGCCGCCCTCCCCGTCGTCGTACCGTCCGCGGTCCACCTGGCGAAAACAGCTGCGCCGCCCCCGGACTCGCGTGCGATGCTCCCTCCCGTGGAGACCAGGTCCGTCAGTCCCGTGTTCGTCGGCCGCGCCGGCGAACTGGCCACCCTGAACGAGGCGCTCGAGGGCGCCGCCTCCGCCGAGCCGCAGGCCCTGCTGCTCGGCGGCGAGGCCGGCGTCGGAAAGACCCGCCTCGTCGAGGAGTTCGCCGACGCCGCACGCCGGCAGGGCGCCGTCGTCGCGCTGGGCGGCTGCGTCGAGATCGGCGCCGACGGGCTGCCCTTCGCGCCCTTCTCCACCGCCCTGCGTGCCCTGCGTCGCCAACTCCCCGGGGAGCTGGCGGACGCCGCCGCCGGGCAGGAGGAGGAGCTGGCCCGGCTGCTGCCCGAACTGGGCGAGGGCGCCCCGGTCACCGGCGGCGGCCGGCACGACGAGGAGAGCATGGCCCGGCTCTTCGAGCTGACCGCCCGCCTGCTGGAGCGCGTGGCCGCCCGGCACACCGTCGTCCTGGTCCTGGAGGACCTGCACTGGGCCGACGCCTCCACCCGCCACCTGATCGCCTACCTCGTCCGCACCCTGCGCACCGGCCGCCTCGTCGTCCTGGCCACCTACCGCTCCGACGACATCCACCGCCGCCACCCGCTGCGCCCCCTGCTGGCCGAACTCGACCGGCTGCGCACCGTCCGCCGCATCGAGCTGGGCCGCTTCACCCGCGACGAGGTGGGCCGGCAGATCGCCGGCATCCTCGCGTACGAACCCGACCCGCTCCAGGTCGACGAGATCTTCGAACGCTCCGACGGCAACGCCTTCTTCGTCGAGGAACTCGCCGTCGCCGCCCACGAGGGCTGCTGCGCCGGCCTCACCGATTCCCTGCGCGACCTGCTCCTGGTCCGCGTCGAGGCCCTGCCGGAGAGCGCCCAGCGGGTCGCCCGGATCGTCGCCGAGGGCGGTTCCACCGTCGAGTACCGGCTGCTCGCCGCCGTCGCCTCCCTCGCCGAGGACGACCTCATCGAGGCCCTGCGCGCCGCCGTTGGCGCCAACATCCTGCTCCCCGCACCCGACGGGGACGGCTACCGCTTCCGGCACTCCCTGGTCCGCGAGGCCGTCGCCGACGACCTGCTCCCCGGCGAGCGCTCCCGCCTCAACCGCCGCTACGCCGAGGCCCTGGACGCCGACCCCACGCTGGTGCCCGCCGCCGAGCGCGTGATGCGCCTGGCCAGCTACTGGTACCACGCCCACGATCCCGCCAGGGCCCTGCCCGCCGTGCTGGACGCCTCCGTCGAGGCCCGCCGCCGCCACGCCTACTCCGAGCAACTGAGGCTCCTGGAACGCGCGATGGAGCTGTGGGACTCCGTCCCCGACGAGGTCCGCGCCACCCTGCGCCCGGTCGACTACACCGAGGTCTACCCGCCCTGTGGCTGCGACCCCGCTACCGCGCCCCTGCGCTATCTCGACCTGATGGCGGAGGCCGCCGTCGCCGGCCGTCTGTGCGGGGAGCGGGAACGCGCCCTGAAGATCACCAAGCGGGCGCTGCGTCTGCTGGAGGAGGAGCAGGAGGCGGGCGCGGGCATGCCCGCGAGCGGCCGGGACCCGCAGCGTGCCGCCTGGTTCTGGACGCAGCGCTCCCTGCTGGTCCAGGCCCAGGGACGCGGCGACGGCTGGCGGGAACTGGGCATCGCCCAGGAACTGGTGCGCGGCCTGCCGCCCTCCCAGGTGCACGCCGAGGTGCTGGCCATGGCCGCGAACTGGTCGATGCTCCACGACCCGGGTCCGGACGCGGTCGTCGCCGCCGAACGGGCCGTCGAGTACGCGCGCATGGTCGGCGCCGCCGACATCGAGCTCAACGCCCGGCTCACGCTGGGCGGCCTGATGGTCGACGCGGGGCACATCGACGCCGGGCTCGCCGAGATGTTCCAGGTCAGGGATCAAGTGGTGGCGCAGGGGCGCTCCGCCGTGGTGGCCCGCAGCCACGTCAACCTGCCTTCCGTGCTGGAGAGCGTCGGGCGTTCCGAGGAGGCGATCGGCATCCTGCGCGAGGGTGTCGAGATCACCCGGCGCATGGGGCTGCTGGAGTCCGAGGCATGGGTGTGGGGCAACCTCTCCGAGTCGCTGATCTCGCTCGGCCGCTGGGACGAGGCGCTGGAGGCCGCGGCGCGGGCCTCGGCCCCGGGGCGCGGTCCCGCCCCACGCGGCGGCGCCGCCCTCAAGCGGGCCTTCATCGCCCTCGCCCGGGGCGGGACGGCCGAGGCCGCCCGGCTGCTCGCCGAGGCCCGCGCCGCCTACGGCACGCACGCCCCCATGCCGCAGTACCGCCTCCCGCTGGCCGCCCTCGCCCTCGGCATCGCCGCCGCCGAGGGCCGCGTCCAGGACGCCCGCGCCGAATTCGGCCGGGTGCTGGACGCGGGCCTGCCGCCCGGCACCCAGCGCTACGGCTGGCCGCTGCTGCTGTCCGCAGCCCAGGCGGAGGCCGACGCACGCGGGCTGCCGGCCGCCGAGGAGGGACGGACCGAGGCCCTGGAACGGCTCGCGGGCACCGCCAAGACGCTGACCACCGGCGCACCGGTCTGGCTCGCCCACGAGAAGTGGGTCCGCGCCGAACTCCACCGGGCCGAGGGCCGGGACACCCCGGCGCTCTGGACGGAGGCGGTCACCGCCTTCGAGTGCCTGGAGCGGCCCTACGAACTCGCCCGGGTCCGGCACCGGCTCGCCGCCGCCCTCCTGGACACCGGCGGTGAGGACGAGCGCGCCCGCGCCACGGAACTGCTCCGCCTGGCCGGTACCGTCGCCCGGCACCTCGGCGCCCGTCCGCTGGCCGACGCCGTCGACCTGCTCGGCCGGCGCGCCCGCCTCACCCTGGGTCGCGCCGCCGGGCCTGAGCGCGTCCCCGCCGACCCGGCCGAGGCCCTGGGCCTCACCAGCCGGGAACGCGATGTGCTGCGCCTGGTCTCCGACGGCCGCACCAACCGCCAGATAGCGGAGGAACTCTTCATCTCCCCGAAGACGGCCAGCGTCCACGTCTCCAACATCCTGGCCAAGCTGGGCGTCTCGGGCCGCGGCGAGGCGGCGGCGGTCGCCCACCGGCTGGCGCTCTTCCCGGTCGGCCCGCTCATGTCCGGTTCGGCCGAGTGAGGCATACGCTGTCAGGGACGCCGACGGACGGAGGCATGGTGTTCAACGCATTCGAGGAACTGTTCTCCCCCGGCCGCAAGCACACCCGCGACGAGCAGAACCGGCTGGAGCTGACCCGCGAGGACGTCGGCGACGGCGATCCGGGCCACGGGCCGATAGATCTCGCGTCGGGCAAGGTCGTCGTCCACGTCCCGCCGCCCACCGAGGCGCCCGACGAGTGACGGCCCCCGTCAGGTGACCCGCAGTTCCAGGACGCGGTCGTCGTCGCCCTTCGCGTCGCCCCGGCCGTCCGTGTTGCTGGTCACCAGCCACAGCCGGTCGCCGCCCGCTGCGACCACCGTGCGCAGCCGCCCGTACTCGCCCTCCAGGAAGGCCTGCGGGTCGGCCGCGGCCTCCGTCCCCTTCAGCGGCACCCGCCACAGCCGCTCACCGCGCAGGCCCGCCATCCACACCGAACCCCCGGCGAAGGCGATACCGCTCGGGGACGCCTCGTCGGTGCTCCACTGGGCGAGCGGATCGTGGAAGCCGGAGCCGCCGCCCTCGCCCTCGGCCTCGGGCCAGCCGTAGTTGTCGCCGGGCTTGATCGCGTTCAGCTCGTCCCAGGTCTCCTGTCCGAACTCCGAGGCGAACAGCCGCTGCCGGTCGTCCCAGGCCAGCCCCTGCACGTTCCGATGGCCGTACGAGTACACGACGGAGTCGGGGAAGGGGTTGCCCGGAGCCGGCTCGCCGTCCGGGGTCATCCGCAGGATCTTGCCGCCCAGGGACTCCTTGTCCTGGGACAGGCCCGTGTCGCCGCTCTCGCCGGTGCCCGCGTACAGCATCCCGTCGGGACCGAAGGCGATCCGCCCGCCGTTGTGGATCACTCCCTTGGGGATGCCCCGGAAGACCGTGTCCGGCTCACCCAGCTGCTCGCCGGACGGCTTCTTCTCGTCGTACCGCATGCGTACGATCCGGTTGTCCGAGGCGGAGGTGAAGTACGCGTAGACCATGTGGTCCGAGGCGTAGTCGGGGGAGAGCGCGATGCCGAGCAGACCGCCCTCGCCGGACGCGGCCACTCCGGGCACCTCGCCCAGCTCCGTCTTCTCGCCGGTCTTCTCGTCGACCCGGGTGACCGTGGCCTCGTCGCGGGAGGAGACCAGCAGCCCGCCGCCGGGCAGCGGGGCCAGCCCCCAGGGGCTCTTCAGCCCGGTGGCGACGGTGCGGACCACCTTCACGGAGCCCTTCGCGGGCGGGGTCTGCTCGGCGGCCGAGCCGGAAGGCGACTGCGCCGCCGTGCTGCTCGGGGAGGGGCTGCCGTCCGCACCCGACGGCTGACCGCCGTCGGAGGAGCAGCCGGCCGTCAGCAGCAGGGCGGCGGCGGCCGTCACGGCCGACACGACTCGTCGTTGCACGATCATGGGTCGACAGGGTCCCTTCGACGCGGCGGGTTCTCCTTGTCATACACCGCGGGAGCCCTCCGAGTTCCCGAACGCCGAATCCCGAACCGGTGACCGCGCGTCCTACTCCCACGACCCCTGGGCCGCCGGCAGCCCGCGCACCTCCGCCAGATCCTGCTCGGTCAGCCGCAGACCGGCCGCCGACGCGTTCTCGCTCACCCAGCGCTCCTGCTTGGTGCCCGGCACCGGCACCACGTGCGGTCCCTGCGCCAGCACCCAGGCCAGCGCGACCTGCGCCGGTGTGACCGCGTCCCCGTGCCGGGCCGCGATCCGGCGCAGACCCGCCACGATCGGCTGGTTGGCGGCCATCATCTCGGCGGTGAAGCGGGGGTGCCGGGCGCGCAGGTCCTCGGGCTCGAAGCCCTGGCCGGGCGTGAGCGTGCCGGTCAGGAAGCCGTTCCCGAGCGGCATCGCGGCGAGGAAGCCGACGCCGCGCGAGACGCACCACGGCAGCAGCGTCCGCAGCGCCTCCGGCGACCACACCGACAGCTCGGCCTCGACCGCGCTCACCGGGAACACCTGCTGCACCCGCTCCAACTGCCGCACCGTCGCGTCGTGCAGGCGCGCGCCCGGCCGCCGGGCCGACCGCGCGCCGACCGCGCAGAGCCCGAGCGCGCGCACCTTCCCGGCCCGCACCAGCTCCGCCATCGCCCCCCAGGTCTCCTCGACCGGCACCTCGGGGTCGGCGCGGTGCAGCTGGTAGAGGTCGATGACGTCCGTCTGGAGGCGACGAAGGGAGGCGTCGCAGGCACGTTTCACGTACCCGGGGCGGCCGTTGGCCACGATGTGCTGGTCGCCGACCAGCAGCCCGACCTTGGTCGACACGAAGGCGTCCGACCGCCGCTCCTTCAACACCCGTCCCAGCAGCAGCTCGTTGGTGAACGGGCCGTACATGTCCGCCGTGTCCAGCAGGGAGACGCCCAGGTCCAGGGCCCGGTGCACCGCCCTCACCGACTCCTCGCCCCGCTGCCGGGAGGCGCTGTACGCCCAGTTCATCGGCATGCACCCCAGTCCGACGGCCCCCACCGCGAGTGCCGTCGCGCCGATCGTCCTGCGCTCCACCGGTCGTGACCCTCCCTCGTCAGGCCACCCAACCTAACCTCTGCCCTTCCGCACCCCTGACATAGCCTCCTGACCATGACTGCTGACGTGTGGCTGCCCATCCCGCCGGACGAGATCGAGGGCCTCCCCGAGGGCCCCGCCTACCGCTACTGGAACGGCGAGGAGACTTTCCCCGCCGACCCGGCCGACTGCGCGTACTACGTCGTCCCCTACATGAAGCCCAGCGGTGTCGGCACCCGCCCGCTGCCCGAGATGCGCTCCGTCCAGGTCGTCCAGACCCTCTCCGCCGGCATCGACCACGTGGAGCCCGGACTGCCGCACCTGCCCGCGGGCGTCCGGCTGTGCAACGCCCGCGGCGTGCACGAGGCCAGCACCGCGGAACTCACCCTGGCCCTGATCCTCGCCTCCCTGCGCGGCGTCCCCGACTTCGTCCGGGCGCAGGACCGGGGGGAGTGGCTGGGCGGCTTCCGGCCCGCGCTCGCCGACCGCAAGGTGCTCATCGTCGGCTACGGCTCGATCGGCGCCGCGATCGAGGACCGGCTCGTGCCGTTCGAGGTCGCGCCGGTCGTGCGCGTCGCGCGCTCCGCCCGCACCACGGCGCGCGGCCCGGTGCACCCGCTCACCGAACTGCCCGCCCTGCTCCCGGAGGCGGATGTCGTCGTCCTGTCCACACCGCTCACCGAGGAGACCCGCGGCCTGGTCGACGCGGAGTTCCTGGCCCGGATGAAGGACGGCGCCCTGCTCGTCAACGTCGCGCGGGGCCCGGTCGTGGACACGAAGGCGTTGCTCACCGAACTGGAGAGCGGACGCATCACCGCCGCCCTCGACGTGACCGACCCCGAACCGCTGCCGCCGGGCCACCCGCTGTGGCACGCTCCGGGCGTACTCGTCAGCCCCCACGCCGGAGGCCCGACCTCCGCCTTCCTGCCGCGCGCCAAGCGGCTGCTGGTGGACCAGTTGAGCCGTTTCGTGAACCGGGAGCCGTTGCGCAACGTGATCCTGACGACGGGCGGGTAGTCCGCTTCGGGTACCCTCCGCGACCTTCCGGACGCGGTGGGTACGGGCATATCCGCTGGTCGTCACGGAGCGTAGAGAACCTATGTCCCTGAGTGACCATCCTGGTGTATCGTCCGACAGGGGACGCGCCGCGCACCGGTCGGCGCCGGGGATGGATCTCAGACTGTGAGGGGGGCGACGGGCGATGCACGGCCTATGGACGAACGACCCGACGCGGCGGAGCCGCCGCCGACGACCCTGGCGCACGACCACGACGACATGCCGACGGGACAGGTCCGGCCGGCACGTCCGGTCCTGTCCTCACCAGCGCCGCCCCGGCGGCCGCAGGAAGCAGGCGCACCCGGCACAGCGCGGCCCGCGGGACACCGGAGCGGCGCGGACCGGGAGGCGTCGGTGAGCCCGCCGGCCCCCGTTCCCACGCTGGACGGAGCGCTGCGCACGCAGCCCGCGCCCGGACCGGTGTCCTACCGGCCGTCGTCCGCCGCCGGTGGACCGGCCCTGGTCCGCCAGCTCGTCCTGGCCCTGGTCTGCGCGGGATACGCCGTCGGTTCCGCGTTCGGCTGGGGTTCGGACCACCTCGCCAAGATCATGGGCGACTTCGGGCTGAGCGCCGCCGCGGGGGCCGCGGCCGTCTCCTGCTTCGTCTACGCCCGCAGACGTCGCGTCCGTTTCCGGCCCGCCTGGTTGCTGTTCGCCCTCTCCTCGGCGATGGCCTCCCTGGGCAACGCCGTCTGGGGGTGGTACGAGGTCGTGCTGCGGCAGCCCGTGCCCAGCCCCAGCTACGCGGACCTGTTCTTCCTCTGCTTCGCGCCGCCCGCCATCGTGGGCCTGCTGGTGCTGGCCAAGCGGCCGGTGACGAAGGCGGGCTGGATCTGCCTGGGCCTCGACGCCTGGCTGATCGGCGGGTCGCTGCTGACCCTGGCGTGGAGCCTGGCGCTGGCCCAGGCGGCGAAGGCCGGTGCCGGTGCCAGCGTGGCCGAGACCGCGCTCTCGGTCGCCTACCCGCTGCTCGACATCGCGCTCGTCAGCATGGTGCTCGCGCTGCACTTCCGGCGCTCGCCGGTGTGCCGCTCCGCCGTCAACACCGCCATTGGGGCACTCGCCCTGACGGTGATGTGCGACGCCCTGTTCACCTCGCCGCTGCTGCACAACAGCTACCGCTCCGGGCAACTGCTCGACGCGGGCTGGTTCGCCGGATCGCTGCTGCTCGCCTACGCCCCGTGGGCCGCCTCCCGGCACGGTCGGGCGGCGGACGAGGAGCGGACCGGCGGGCACACCCGCGTCGTGCGCGAGCACGTGCCCGGACAGCGCGGCTCCACCGGCCACCCCCCGGCGCCGCCGTCCGTGCCGGGGTCCGCACCGGGGGCGGGCCCCGGGGGCGAGCGCGGGCGGTACCCGGCCGCCCGGCCCATCGCCGGTTCCCTGGCGGCACTCACGCCGTACCTCGCCGCCGCCGTGTGCACGCTGGGCATCCTCTACAACGTCCTCAACGGCCGCAGCGTCGACCGCGTGGTGCTGCTGACCGGCGGCACCGTGGTGCTCGCCCTGGTCGTGCGCCAGGGCATCATGCTGCTCGACAACATCACCCTCACCCAGGAACTGGCCCAGAAGGAGAACCACTTCCGCTCCCTGGTCCAGGGCTCCAGCGACGTCATCATGATCGCCGCGCCCAACGGCATCCTCCGCTACGTCTCCCCGGCCGCCGCCGGGGTCTACGGACGCCCGGCCGAGGAACTGGTCGGCAGCGAGCTGGCCGGGCTGATCCACCCGGAGGACCTCGGCTGCGTGGTGCACGAGGTGCGCCGGTTCCTCGCCGCCAGCCCGGTCGAGGAGCCCACCACCCGCATCGAGTGCCGTTTCCGCTCGGGGGAGGGCGGCTGGCTCAACGTGGAGTCCACCGTCAACCGCCATCACGGCGGCCTGATCTTCAACAGCCGGGACGTGACGGAGAGAGTGCGGCTGCAGGCGCAGCTCCAGCACAACGCCGAACACGACCCGCTCACCGACCTGCCCAACCGGGCGCTGTTCACCCGGCGCGTCCAGCAGGCCCTGTCCGGCCGCCGCGCCTCCGACCGGGGCGCCGCCCTGCGCGGCACGGCGGTGCTCTTCATCGACCTCGACGGCTTCAAGGGCGTCAACGACACCATCGGGCACCAGGCCGGCGATGAGCTGCTGGTCCAGGCCGCCCGCAGACTCCAGGAGGCCGTCCGCAAGGGCGACACCGCCTCCCGGCTGGGCGGCGACGAGTTCGCGGCCCTGATCGTCGGAGAGGGCGCCGCCCGGGAGCGGTCGGCCCGCGAGCGGCACATCCTGGAACTCGCCGACCGTCTCAGGAACACCCTCTCGCAGCCCTACCTCATCGACGGGAACGACGTCCGGGTCAACGCCTCCATCGGCGTCGCCTTCGCCGAACCCGGTCTCGGCGCCGGCGAGTTGCTGCGCAACGCCGACCTCGCGATGTACCGCGCCAAGGCCGGCGGCAAGGGACGGGTCGAGCTGTACAGACCGCAGATGCAGCAGGACGTCGTGCGCAAGGCCGAGCTGGCCACGCGTCTGCGGGCCGCGCTGCAGGACGGGGAGTTCGCGCTGCTGCACCAGCCGGTGGTTTCCCTTACGGACGGCCGGATCACGTCGGTCTGCGCCCAGCCGCGCTGGCGCTCCTCCCAGGGGGTGCTGTTCACACCCGCCGAGTTCCTGCGGGTGAGCGAGGACGGCGACAAGACCGCCGAGCTGGACCGCTGGGTGCTCCAGGAGGCCGTGGAGCAGGCCGCCGAGCGCGCGGCCGCCGGACTCCCGGTGGCGGTGGCCATACGGATCGGCGCCCGCCGCCTGCTGGACCGCTCCATGCCGCTGGGGACCGTGGAGGCCCTGCTTACCAGACACGGGCTGCCTCCCGGTGCTCTGGTGATCGAGCTGTCGGACATCGACCCACGGGTCGGCCTGGACGAGCTGGACCGCCGGCTCAACGCCCTGCGCAGGGTCGGCGTCCGCGTCGCCCTGGACGGCTTCGGCAGCGGCTACGCGGCGATCACCGCGCTGCGGCGGCTGCCCGTGGACGTCCTCAAGCTCGACCGCGGCCTGGTCGAGGGCGTCGTGGAGTCGGCGCGGCTGCACAAGATCACCAGTGGGCTGCTGCGCATCGCCACCGACCTGGGGCTGAAGTCCGTGGCCGACGGGGTGGACCTGCCCGAGCAGATCGTCGCCCTGCGCGCGATGGGCTGTACGCACGGGCAGGGCATGGCGTTCTCCGGTCCGCTGGACGAGTACCGGCTGCGCAGAGCGCTCGGCACCGGCCACTACCCGGTCCCGCACGGACCGGCCGAGCCCGTCTTCGCGGGCGGTGTCACGGCGAGTCTGCCCGCCGTCCTGCATGGTGGCACGGCCCTTCGCTCACATAATGAGACTCCCGTCCCACCCACTTGACAGTGGGTGCGTGCCGGGTGGAGGGTCAGTGCCATGCGCACCCGAATTCTCGTACTTGGAAAGCGCGTCGGCTGAGCAGGTGACGTCCGGACCGACCCCGGACTCCCCGCGACCCACACCCGGCGCGCTCCCCTCGCTTGCCTTACGGCACGAGGGGTTTTTTGTTGCACCAGCACCCCTGGGCAACAGCCACACACCGCCCGAAACCTCGCAGAACCCTCAGCGTCAACCCTCAGCATCGAGAAGAGAATGCCGATGACCGAGCAGGCCACCGGGGCCCATCACCCGCAGCCCCGGCCCCGATCCGGAGGACAGTCCGCCCCCGAGCACGTCACGGGCGCGCAGTCCCTCATCCGCTCCCTCGAGGAGGTCGGAGTCGACACGGTATTCGGCATTCCCGGCGGCACCATCCTCCCGGCGTACGACCCGCTGATGGACTCCACCAAGGTGCGCCACGTCCTGGTCCGCCACGAGCAGGGCGCCGGCCACGCGGCCACCGGCTACGCGCAGGCCACCGGCAAGGTGGGCGTCTGCATGGCGACCTCCGGCCCCGGCGCCACCAACCTGGTCACCCCGATCGCCGACGCGCACATGGACTCCGTGCCGCTGGTCGCGATCACCGGCCAGGTGGTGTCCTCCGCGATCGGCACGGACGCCTTCCAGGAGGCGGACATCGTCGGCATCACCATGCCGGTCACCAAGCACAGCTTCCTGGTCACCAAGGCCGAGGACATCCCCCGGGTGATCGCGCAGGCGTTCCACATCGCCTCCACCGGCCGCCCCGGCCCGGTCCTGGTCGACATCCCCAAGGACATCCTCCAGAAGAAGACCACCTTCTCCTGGCCCCCGGTGATGGACCTGCCCGGCTACCGCCCGGTCACCAAGCCGCACGCCAAGCAGATCCGCGAGGCCGCCAAGCTCATCACCGCCGCCAAGCGGCCGGTCCTCTACGTCGGCGGCGGCGTCCTCAAGGCGCAGGCCACCGCCGAGCTGAAGGTCCTCGCCGAACTCACCGGAGCGCCCGTCACCACCACGCTGATGGCGCTCGGCGCGTTCCCCGACAGCCACCCGCTGCACGTGGGGATGCCGGGCATGCACGGTGCGGTCACCGCCGTCACCGCGCTGCAGAAGGCCGACCTGATCGTCGCCCTCGGCGCCCGCTTCGACGACCGCGTCACCGGCAAACTGGACAGCTTCGCCCCGTACGCCAAGATCGTCCACGCCGACATCGACCCGGCCGAGATCGGCAAGAACCGCGCCGCCGACGTGCCGATCGTGGGCGACGCCCGCGAGGTCATCGCCGACCTCGTGCAGGCCGTCCAGAAGGAGCACAGCGAGGGCAACACGGGCGACTACAGCGCCTGGTGGAAGGACCTCAGCCGCTGGCGCGACACCTACCCCCTCGGCTACGACCAGCCGGAGGACGGGTCGCTCTCCCCGCAGGCGGTCATCGAGCGCATCGGGCAGCTCGCCCCCGAGGGCACCGTCTTCGCGGCCGGCGTCGGCCAGCACCAGATGTGGGCCGCGCACTTCGTCCAGTACGAGCAGCCCGCCACCTGGCTGAACTCCGGCGGCGCCGGAACCATGGGCTACGCCGTCCCGGCCGCCATGGGCGCCAAGGCCGGCGTCCCCGACCGGACCGTCTGGGCGATCGACGGCGACGGCTGCTTCCAGATGACCAACCAGGAACTGACCACCTGCGCCCTGAACAACATCCCGATCAAGGTCGCGGTCATCAACAACGGCGCCCTCGGGATGGTCCGCCAGTGGCAGACCCTGTTCTACAACCAGCGGTACTCCAACACCGTGCTGCACTCCGGCCCGGACGACGTCAACCCGGAGGCCCGCGGCACCCGGGTCCCCGACTTCGTCAAGCTGTCGGAGGCCATGGGCTGCTACGCCATCCGCTGTGAGGACCCGGCCGACCTCGACAAGGTCATCGAGGAGGCCAACTCCATCAACGACCGCCCCGTCGTCGTCGACTTCATCGTCCACGAGGACGCGATGGTCTGGCCGATGGTCGCCGCCGGCACCTCCAACGACGAGATCATGGCCGCCCGGGACGTCCGCCCCGACTTCGGCGACAACGAAGACGACTGAGCGAGAGAGACCGAAGAGACCATGTCCAAGCACACGCTCTCCGTCCTGGTGGAGAACACCCCCGGCGTCCTGGCGCGGATCACCGCCCTCTTCTCCCGCCGCGGCTTCAACATCGACTCCCTCGCCGTCGGCGTCACCGAGCACCCCGACATCTCCCGCATCACCATCGTGGTGAGCGTCGAGGACTTCCCGCTGGAGCAGGTCACCAAGCAGCTCAACAAGCTGGTGAACGTGCTCAAGATCGTCGAGCTGGAGCCCACCCAGGCCGTCCAGCGCGAACTCGTTCTGGTGAAGGTGCGCTCCGACAACGAGACGCGTTCCCAGATCGTCGAGATCGTCCAGCTCTTCCGCGCCAAGACCGTCGACGTCTCCCCGGAGGCCGTCACCATCGAGGCCACCGGCAGCAGCGACAAACTGTCGGCCATGCTCCGGATGCTGGAACCGTACGGCATCAAGGAACTCGTCCAGTCCGGCACGATCGCCATCGGCCGCGGCGCCCGTTCGATCACGGACCGCTCGCTGCGCGCACTCGACCGGTCCGCGTAACAGCGGAAAACGGTCCGCATACCGACGGAAACGGGCGGCCGCGGTCCCGCCGGCCGCCCGCATTCCGAGACCCCGAAACTTCCCTTCCCCCCACCGGCATACGGTGGGACGCAACACCTGCACTCAAGGAGAGAACCCAGTGGCCGAGCTGTTCTACGACGCCGACGCCGACCTGTCCATCATCCAGGGCCGCAAGGTCGCGGTCATCGGGTACGGCAGCCAGGGCCACGCCCACGCCCTGTCGCTGCGCGACTCCGGCGTCGACGTGCGCGTCGGTCTGCACGAGGGCTCCAAGTCCAAGGCCAAGGCCGAGGAGCAGGGCCTGCGCGTGGTGAGCCCGTCCGAGGCCGCCGCCGAGGCCGACGTCATCATGATCCTGGTCCCGGACCCCATCCAGGCCGAGGTCTACGAGAAGGACATCAAGGACAACCTGAAGGACGGCGACGCCCTGTTCTTCGGTCACGGCCTGAACATCCGCTACGGCTTCATCAAGCCTCCGGCCGGCGTGGACGTCTGCATGGTCGCCCCCAAGGGCCCGGGCCACCTGGTGCGCCGTCAGTACGAGGAGGGCCGCGGCGTTCCCTGCATCGCCGCCGTCGAGCAGGACGCCTCCGGCAACGCCTTCGCGCTGGCCCTGTCGTACGCGAAGGGCATCGGCGGCACCCGCGCCGGCGTCATCAAGACGACTTTCACCGAGGAGACCGAGACCGACCTCTTCGGCGAGCAGGCCGTGCTGTGCGGTGGCACCGCCGCGCTGGTCAAGGCGGGCTTCGAGACCCTGACCGAGGCCGGTTACCAGCCGGAGATCGCCTACTTCGAGTGCCTGCACGAGCTGAAGCTGATCGTGGACCTCATGTACGAGGGCGGCCTGGAGAAGATGCGCTGGTCGATCTCCGAGACCGCCGAGTGGGGCGACTACGTCACCGGCCCGCGGATCATCACCGACGCCACCAAGGCCGAGATGAAGAAGGTCCTCGCCGAGATCCAGGACGGCACCTTCGCCAAGAACTGGATGGACGAGTACCACGGCGGTCTGAAGAAGTACAACGAGTACAAGAAGCAGGACTCCGAGCACCTGCTGGAGACCACCGGCAAGGAGCTGCGCAAGCTCATGAGCTGGGTCGACGAGGAGGCGTAAGCCTCAGCGCCGGGGGCCGGGGCGACATCGCCCCGGCCCCTTCGGCGAACCCGGGGTAACGTCGGAGGCACGGCGTTGTCCAACCCGTCCAGCCACGGACGGGTGATCCTTCCGCAGAGGCGCAGGACGACGTCCGCCACGCCACTAGACTGCTGCACAACATACGCGTCAGGCCCACAGCGTCGTGCGTCTTCCACGCGGCTCAGCGACACCGAATGCGGCCGTCGGGACGGCCGTCCGCATTGGACTTGTGAGGACTCACGTGAGCTCGAAACCCGTCGTACTCATCGCCGAAGAGCTGTCGCCCGCGACCGTGGACGCGCTCGGCCCCGACTTCGAGATCCGCCACTGCAACGGCGCTGACCGGGCCGAGCTGCTCCCCGCCATCGCCGACGTGGACGCGATCCTGGTCCGCTCCGCCACCAAGGTCGACGCCGAGGCCATCGCCGCCGCCAAGAAGCTCAAGGTCGTCGCCCGCGCCGGTGTCGGCCTGGACAACGTGGACGTCTCCGCCGCCACCAAGGCCGGCGTCATGGTGGTCAACGCCCCGACCTCCAACATCGTGACCGCCGCCGAGCTGGCCTGCGGCCTGATCGTCGCCACCGCCCGCAACATCCCGCAGGCCAACGCCGCGCTGAAGAACGGCGAGTGGAAGCGCAGCAAGTACACCGGCGTCGAGCTGGCCGAGAAGACCCTCGGCGTCGTCGGCCTCGGCCGCATCGGCGCCCTGGTCGCCCAGCGCATGTCGGCCTTCGGCATGAAGGTCGTCGCCTACGACCCCTACGTGCAGCCCGCGCGCGCCGCGCAGATGGGCGTCAAGGTGCTGTCGCTGGACGAGCTGCTGGAGGTCTCCGACTTCATCACCGTTCACCTCCCCAAGACGCCCGAGACCCTCGGTCTGATCGGCGACGAGGCGCTGCGCAAGGTCAAGCCGAGCGTCCGCATCGTCAACGCCGCGCGCGGCGGCATCGTCGACGAGGAGGCGCTGTACTCGGCGCTCAAGGAGGGCCGCGTCGCCGGCGCCGGCCTCGACGTGTACGCCAAGGAGCCCTGCACCGACTCGCCGCTCTTCGAGTTCGACCAGGTCGTCTGCACCCCGCACCTCGGCGCCTCCACCGACGAGGCCCAGGAGAAGGCCGGCATCGCGGTCGCCAAGTCGGTCCGTCTCGCCCTCGCCGGTGAGCTGGTCCCCGACGCGGTCAACGTCCAGGGCGGTGTCATCGCCGAGGACGTCAAGCCCGGTCTGCCGCTCGCCGAGCGCCTCGGCCGCATCTTCACCGCGCTCGCCGGCGAGGTCGCCGTCCGCCTCGACGTCGAGGTCTACGGCGAGATCACCCAGCACGACGTGAAGGTGCTGGAGCTGTCCGCCCTCAAGGGCGTCTTCGAGGACGTCGTCGACGAGACCGTGTCGTACGTCAACGCCCCGCTCTTCGCCCAGGAGCGCGGCGTCGAGGTCCGCCTGACCACCAGCTCGGAGTCCCCCGAGCACCGCAACGTGGTCACCGTGCGCGGCACCCTCCAGGACGGCGAGGAGGTGTCGGTCTCCGGCACGCTGGCCGGCCCCAAGCACCTCCAGAAGATCGTCGCCGTCGGCGAGTACGACGTGGACCTGGCCCTCGCCGACCACATGCTCGTCCTGCGCTACGAGGACCGTCCCGGCGTCGTCGGCACCGTCGGCCGCGTCATCGGCGAGGCCGGCATCAACATCGCCGGTATGCAGGTCGCCCGCGCGACGGTCGGCGGCGAGGCGCTGGCCGTGCTCACCGTCGACGACACGGTGCCCTCCGCGGTGCTGGCGGAGGTCGCGGCCGAGATCGGCGCGACGTCGGCCCGGTCGGTGAACCTGGTCTGACCGACCGCCTCCGGGAGCCGCCGCCCCCGGAACCCGTTCACCCCGAACGGCTCTTCCCCGGACGCCGGACGGACTGGGATCTCCCGTCCGTCCGGCGTTTTCCGTGCGCCTCCCGGCGCCGTACCCGGACCCGGTGCGGCGTCACCGGTCCGACCCGGCTACAGCCGGGCGCGCTTCAGCGCCATGTGCAGCAGCAGCCGGTCCTCACCGTCGTCCAGGTCCAGTCCCGTGAGCTGTTCGACGCGGGAGAGGCGGTAGTACAGAGTCTGGCGGTGGATGCCCAGCTCGGCGGCCGTGCGGCCGGCCTGCCCCGCGCAGTCCAGGTAGACCTCGGCGGTGCGGGCCAGTTCGCGGTGGGCGGGGGAGAGCAGCGCCCGCACGGCCGGATCGTGGGCCGACTCCTCCGGCAGCTCGGTCAGCAGTCGGAACGCCCCGATGGACGTCCACTCGGCGACCGGGGCGAACCGGCTCTCGGCGCGAGCCGCCCGGGCCGCCGCCGACGC
>MUMD01000168.1 GCA_002155895.1 Streptomyces rochei | reverse complement strand
CCCCCAGCCCCGCTACGAGGAGCCCGAGCTCCCCGCTCCGGGCCAGGGCCAGGGCGGCCGGGACGACTACGAGGGGTACGGCCGCCACCGCGCCGAGCAGCTCCCCACCGCCCGCCCCGCCTACCCGCAGGAGTACCAGCGCCCCGAGCCCGGCTCCTGGCCGCGGCCGGCGCAGCAGGACGACTACGGCTGGCAGCAGCAGCGCCTCGGCTTCCCGGAGCGGGACCCGTACGCCTCGCCGCCCCAGGAGGGCTACGACCAGGAGCCGTACCCGCAGGACTCGTACGGGCAGAACTACCGCCCGCAGTCGCCGGAGCGCCCCTCGGAACGCCCGTCGTACGACTCCCAGCACGGTGACTACAAGCGGAGCGAGTACGACCGCGGCGGCGAGTACGAGGCCCGCGACTACGAACAGTCGCGCGGCGACCACGGCCAGCCCCGGCCGGACTACGACACCCCGCGCGGCGACTACGAGCCGCAGCGGGGCGACTACGACCAGCGCGGCCCCCGCCGGGACCTGCCCGAGCCGCCGTCCGGCTCCGGCCACGTGCACCGCGGCGGTCCGGTCGGCCCCGGTCCGGCCACCGGCGCCCCCGGCCCGCTGGCCGCGCAGCCCGCGCCGGCGACCGGTCCGGGCGAGCCGACGGCACGGCTGAACCCGAAGTACCTCTTCGACACCTTCGTCATCGGTGCCTCCAACCGCTTCGCCCACGCGGCGGCCGTCGCCGTCGCCGAGGCCCCCGCGAAGGCGTACAACCCGCTCTTCATCTACGGCGAGTCCGGGCTCGGCAAGACGCACCTCCTGCACGCGATCGGGCACTACGCCCGCAGCCTCTACCCCGGCACGCGCGTGCGGTACGTGAGCTCCGAGGAGTTCACCAACGAGTTCATCAACTCCATCCGCGACGGCAAGGGCGACAGCTTCCGCAAGCGCTACCGCGAGATGGACATCCTGCTCGTCGACGACATCCAGTTCCTCGCGGACAAGGAGTCGACGCAGGAGGAGTTCTTCCACACCTTCAACACCCTCCACAACGCCAACAAGCAGATCGTGCTCTCCAGCGACCGGCCGCCGAAGCAGCTGGTCACGCTGGAGGACCGGCTGCGGAACCGTTTCGAGTGGGGCCTGATCACCGACGTCCAGCCGCCCGAGCTGGAGACGCGCATCGCGATCCTGCGCAAGAAGGCGGTGCAGGAGCAGCTCAACGCCCCGCCCGAGGTCCTGGAGTTCATCGCCTCGCGGATCTCGCGCAACATCCGCGAGCTGGAGGGCGCGCTGATCCGGGTGACGGCCTTCGCGTCGCTCAACCGGCAGCCGGTCGACCTCGGACTGACGGAGATCGTCCTCAAGGACCTGATCCCCGGCGGTGAGGACTCGACGCCGGAGATCACCTCGACGGCCATCATGAGTGAGACGGCCGACTACTTCGGCCTCACGGTGGAGGACCTGTGCGGCAGCTCGCGCGGCCGCCAGCTGGTGACGGCGCGGCAGATCGCCATGTACCTGTGCCGTGAGCTGACGGACCTGTCCCTGCCGAAGATCGGCGCGCTGTTCGGCGGCCGGGACCACACGACGGTGATGCACGCCGACCGCAAGATCCGCAATCTGATGGCCGAGCGGCGCTCCATCTACAACCAGGTGACCGAGCTGACCAACCGCATCAAGAACGGCTGAGCACCTCCGGCACCGGCCCCCTGGCCCCTAGGCGCCCCAGGGACCCCCTGGGGCGCCTTTCCCGTGCCCGCGGCCGGCCCCTGTGCGCGGCATGGCCCGCGCCGGGGCCCCGTGTCCGTGCCGGGGCCCCCGTGTCCATGCCGGCCCGCCGTGCCCGCGTCGTGCTCGGGCGTTCGCAGCGCCCTCCGTTCCGGCCTCCGCGACGGCCACCACCGCCCCACGGACGCGCGACGGACGCTCGACGGCCACCCGGTCCGGCCGCCCGCTGTTCGATTACCTGCCGGGTTACGGCCGCCCTCCACAGATTCGGTGACTTTTTTCCGTCCACACCTTGGGGACTGGGAAGTTGTCCCGATCCTGTCCACAGGCCAGGGTGGTGAGGAACCATCAGGGCAGGTCAACCGCCTGTGGATTCGTGGACGAACGATCTCCACAGCCTGTGGACGAAGCGGTCCTCCACAGGCTGTGCATCGAGTTGTCCACGGACAACCCACAGGCTGGAGCCGGTTGTCCCCAGTGATCCCCAGCTTCTCCACATGGCTGTCCACTGTTCGGCAACGCGACGCGCCCTCTCACCGCGTCGAGTGAAAGGCGTCACACAGAGGTGCCGCAGGGGGCTGTGGGAAAGACGGGCAAAGCTGGGGACGGTCCTGGGGAGAAGTCGGCCCTCCCTGTGCACGGAGTGTGCAGAACTTTCTGTTCTCCACAGATACGCCCGGTTGTCCACGGGCGCCGCCCACAGGCCCGGTGGACAAAATTCGTGCTCTGACCTGGGAAAACGAGGTTATCCACGGTATCCACAGGCCCTACTACTACTCCCGACTAGAGAGAGAGCGGAATTCGTTTCGAAGCGGGTCCTGTGCACAACTCGCCCTCTCGAGCCCGACCGCCCCTCGTCACGACTTGACCCCGAAGGGCACCTACTGTCAGTGGGGTGCGTCAGACTGTTCTCCGGAGTCCTGCCCCGCAGAGGGGCCGACGACACCGAGTCAGACGACGAAAGCCAGGCAGGGCGAGAAGCGCCGGCAACAGCAGGAGGCGGCAACAGTGAAGATCCGGGTGGAACGCGACGTACTCGCGGAGGCAGTGGCCTGGGCGGCTCGCAGCCTCCCGGCCCGTCCGCCGGCGCCGGTCCTCGCGGGCCTGCTGCTGAAGGCCGAGGAAGGACAGCTGAGCCTGTCCAGCTTCGACTACGAGGTCTCCGCGCGGGTGTCGGTGGAGGCCGAGATCGAGGAGGAGGGCACGGTCCTCGTCTCCGGCCGGCTGCTCGCCGACATCTCCCGCGCCCTCCCCAACCGGCCGGTGGAGATTTCCACAGACGGTGTACGGGCGACGGTGGTCTGCGGCTCCTCGCGGTTCACCCTCCACACCCTGCCGGTGGAGGAGTACCCGGCGCTGCCGCAGATGCCGGAGGCCACCGGCACGGTCCCCGGCGAGGTCTTCGCCGCGGCCGTGCAGCAGGTCGCCATCGCCGCGGGCCGCGACGACACGCTGCCCGTGCTCACCGGTGTGCGCATCGAGATCGAGGGCGACTCGGTCACCCTGGCCTCCACCGACCGCTACCGCTTCGCGGTCCGCGAGTTCCTGTGGAAGCCCGAGAACCCGGAGGTCTCCGCGGTCGCCCTGGTGCCTGCCAAGACCCTCCAGGACACCGCCAAGGCGCTGACCAGCGGTGACCAGGTGATCCTGGCGCTGTCCGGCTCGGGCGCGGGCGAGGGCCTGATCGGTTTCGAGGGCGCGGGCCGCCGGACGACCACGCGCCTGCTGGAGGGCGACCTCCCGAAGTACAAGACGCTCTTCCCGACGGAGTTCAACAGCGTCGCCGTGATCGAGACCGCCCCCTTCGTGGAGGCCGTCAAGCGCGTGGCCCTGGTCGCGGAGCGCAACACCCCGGTGCGGCTCAGCTTCGAGCAGGGCGTGCTGATCCTGGAGGCCGGCTCCAGCGACGACGCACAGGCTGTGGAAAGGGTCGACGCCCAGCTGGAGGGCGACGACATCTCGATCGCCTTCAACCCGACCTTCCTGCTGGACGGTCTCAGCGCGATCGACTCGCCGGTGGCCCAGCTCTCCTTCACGACGTCCACGAAGCCGGCGCTGCTCAGCGGCAAGCCGGCCCTGGACGCCGAGGCGGACGAGGCGTACAAGTACCTGATCATGCCGGTGCGGCTGAGCGGCTGATCCCTCGGCGACGGCAAGGGGCCGACGCCCGGTTGTCCACAGGCTGAGGACAACCCGAGGACAAATCCGCAGGTGAGGGCGTACGCATGAGCGCGTATGCCCACAGCTGTGCACGGACGTCCGGGTTTAGGCTCGGGGCGGGTACGAAAGTGCCGCGGCACGCATCCGGCCGGTCCGGGGGTGCCGCCCCGCCACCTCGCACACCTAAGGAACGCAACTGATGGAGCTCGGTCTCGTCGGCCTCGGCAAGATGGGCGGCAACATGCGCGAGCGGATCCGCCGCGCGGGCCACACCGTCGTCGGATACGACCGCAACCCCGACCTCGCCGACGTCCACAGCCTGGAAGAGCTGGTGGGCAAGCTCGAGGGCCCGCGCGTGGTCTGGGTGATGGTCCCGGCCGGTGAGGCCACCCAGGCCACCATCGACCGGCTCGGCGAGCTGCTGGAGCCCGGCGACATCGTCGTGGACGGCGGCAACTCCCGCTGGACGGACGACGAGAAGCACGCCGAGGAGCTGGCCGCCAAGGGCATAGGCTTCGTCGACTGCGGCGTCTCCGGCGGCGTGTGGGGCCTGGAGAACGGCTACGCGCTGATGTACGGCGGCGACGCGGAGCACGTCGCCCGGGTGCAGCCGGTCTTCGACGCCCTCAAGCCGGAGGGCGACTTCGGCGCCGTGCACGCCGGCAAGGTCGGCGCGGGCCACTTCGCCAAGATGGTCCACAACGGCATCGAGTACGCCATGATGCAGGCCTATGCCGAGGGCTGGGAGCTGCTGGAGAAGGTCGACTCCGTGGACAACGTCCGCGAGGTCTTCCGCTCCTGGCAGGAGGGCACCGTGATCCGCTCCTGGCTGCTCGACCTGGCCGTCAACGCCCTCGACGACGACGAGCACCTGGACGGGCTCCGGGGTTATGCACAGGACTCCGGTGAGGGACGCTGGACTGTGGAGGCGGCGATCGACAACGCCGTGCCGCTGCCCGCGATCACGGCCTCGCTCTTCGCGCGGTTCGCGTCCCGACAGGACGACTCGCCGCAGATGAAGATGATCGCCGCGCTGCGCAACCAGTTCGGCGGCCACGCGGTCGAGAAGAAGTAGCCAGGAGTCCCGAGGGCCACCGCCCGAGGGACGGTATCCGAAGGTAGGGAGGTCGGCGCACGCTCATGCACGTCACGCACCTGTCGTTGGCCGACTTCCGTTCCTACGCCCGGGTCGAGGTCCCGCTGGACCCGGGCGTCACCGCCTTCGTCGGCCCCAACGGGCAGGGCAAGACCAACCTCGTCGAGGCCGTCGGCTACCTGGCCACCCTCGGCAGCCACCGGGTCTCCTCCGACGCCCCCCTGGTACGCATGGGCGCCGAGCGCGCCGTGATCCGCGCGCAGGTCAGACAGGGCGAGCGGCAGCAGCTGATCGAGCTGGAGCTGAACCCGGGCAAGGCCAACCGCGCCCGCATCAACAGGTCCTCGCAGGTCAGACCACGTGACGTGCTCGGCATCGTCCGCACCGTCCTGTTCGCGCCCGAGGACCTCGCCCTGGTGAAGGGCGACCCCGGGGAGCGGCGCCGCTTCCTGGACGAGCTGATCACCGCCCGCTCCCCGCGCATGGCGGGCGTGCGCTCCGACTACGACCGCGTCCTCAAGCAGCGCAACACCCTGCTGAAGTCGGCCGCGCTGGCCCGCCGGCACGGCGGCCGCACGATGGACCTGTCCACCCTGGACGTCTGGGACCAGCACCTCGCGCGCGCCGGCGCCGAACTGCTCGCCCAGCGCCTCGACCTGATCGCCGCCGTGCAGCCGCTGGCCGACAAGGCGTACGAGCAGCTGGCCCCCGGCGGCGGACCCCTCGCCCTGGAGTACAAGCCGTCGGCGCCCGGCGAGGCGCACACCCGCGAGGACCTGTACGCGCAGCTGATGTCCGCGCTCGGCGAGGCCCGCAAGCAGGAGATCGAGCGGGGCGTCACGCTGGTGGGGCCGCACCGGGACGACCTGCTGCTGAAGCTCGGGTCGCTGCCCGCCAAGGGCTACGCGTCCCACGGCGAGTCGTGGTCCTACGCGCTGGCGCTCCGGCTGGCCTCCTTCGACCTGCTGCGGGCGGAGGGCAACGAGCCGGTCCTGGTCCTGGACGACGTCTTCGCCGAGCTGGACGCGCGGCGCCGGGAGCGGTTGGCCGAGCTGGTGGCGCCGGGCGAACAGGTGCTGGTGACGGCCGCGGTCGACGACGACGTGCCGGACGTACTGGCGGGCGCGCGGTTCTCGGTGGCGGAGGGCACGGTGGAGCGCGCATGAGCGCGGACGGACCGACCCCGGTGGAGCCTTCGCCCTCGGGACAGGGCCCCGGACAGCCGCCCGGCGGCCCGGGCCGGGGCGGTGGCGCCGAGCCGTCCGGCGTCGACCTCGCGCGCGTCGCGCTGCGGGCGGCGCGCGAGGCGGCACGCGCGCGCGGGGACGCGGCGCAGCAGAAGAAGCAGGCCCGCCGCGGCGGGCTGCGCTCCGGGGCGCGCGCCGACGGCCGTGACCCGATGGCGCTGGGTTCGGCGATCAACCGCCTGATCACCGAGCGCGGCTGGGAGACGCCGGCCGCGGTGGGCGGGGTCATGGGCCGCTGGCCGCAGATCGTCGGCGAGGACGTCGCCAAGCACTGTGTGCCGGAGCGGTACGACGAGGACGAGCGGGTGCTGGTCGTCCGCTGCGACTCGACGGCCTGGGCGACGAACCTGCGGCTGCTCGCGCCGACGCTGGTGGCCCGTCTCAACGAGGACCTCGGCCACGGGTCGGTACGGCTGATCAAGGTGCTCGGACCCGGTGGCCCGGGCGGTGCCGCCCGCCGGTACGGTCCGCTGCGCGCGCCCGGCAGCCAGGGACCTGGCGACACCTACGGGTGACGCCGGGGGCCGGGGAGCGGTCTGGCGGCCCGTCAGAAGCGGGTGACGCGGCAGTGATGTACCTCACATAAATGGGCGTCAACGGCCGGTGTGAGCCGTCGGCGCCCGCTTCGTCGTACCACCGCACGCGGTTGCGAATCGGGTCCTGACTCCCAAGTAGCAAAGGGTTGACGCCCGGAAGCGCTGAGTGCCGTCGTGAGCCTCCTGGGGCCCCCATCCGCATATCGGGAGTCGGACGAGGCCGGTTGAGGGCGGCACATGCGGACTCAGGTACCGGCAAACCCCCATCAGTGTCAGTGCTACCGGTAGAATGGAAGACAATCCCGCCCCGACCGTGGGGACCGTCCGGGACTAGCTGAGCAACGCTGATCAAGGCTTACCAACGCAACATGCCGCAGCCGCTCCGGCAACCCGCCGACGAGCCTGGCTCGTGCTGTGCCAGAAAGGGCGCTTCGTGGCCGATTCCGGCAACCCCAACGAGAACAACCCGTCCACCGACACCGGCGTGAACGACGTGGTGAGCGCCTCGGGCGACGAGGCCGCCGCCTCGTACGACGCCAGTGCCATCACCGTCCTCGAGGGACTGGACGCGGTCCGCAAGCGACCCGGTATGTACATCGGCTCGACCGGTGAACGCGGCCTGCACCACCTGGTGCAGGAGGTCGTGGACAACTCCGTCGACGAGGCGCTGGCCGGTCACGCGGACACGATCGACGTCACGATCCTCGCCGACGGCGGTGTCCGCGTCGTCGACAACGGCCGCGGCATCCCGGTGGGCATCGTCCCCTCCGAGGGCAAGCCCGCCGTCGAGGTCGTGCTGACCGTGCTGCACGCGGGCGGCAAGTTCGGCGGCGGCGGCTACGCGGTCTCCGGTGGTCTGCACGGTGTGGGCGTCTCCGTCGTCAACGCCCTCTCCACGAGGGTCGCGGTGGAGGTCAAGACCGACGGCTACCGCTGGACCCAGGACTACAAGCTGGGTGTCCCCACGGCGTCGCTCGCCCGGCACGAGGCCACCGAGGAGACCGGCACGTCGGTCACCTTCTGGGCCGACGGCGACATCTTCGAGACCACCGACTACTCCTTCGAGACGCTCTCCCGGCGCTTCCAGGAGATGGCCTTCCTCAACAAGGGCCTGAGGATCAACCTCACCGACGAGCGCGAGTCGGCCAAGGCCACCGCCGGTGCGGACGAGGCCGGTGAGGACGAGAAGCACGAGGTCAAGAGCGTCTCGTACCACTACGAGGGCGGCATCGTCGACTTCGTGAAGTACCTCAACTCCCGCAAGGGAGAGCTGGTGCACCCCACCGTGATCGACCTCGAGGCCGAGGACAAGGACAAGAACCTGTCCCTCGAGGTCGCCATGCAGTGGAACGGCGGCTACACCGAGGGTGTCTACTCCTTCGCCAACATCATCCACACCCACGAGGGCGGCACCCACGAGGAGGGCTTCCGCGCGGCGCTCACCTCGCTGATCAACAAGTACGCGCGCGACAAGAAGCTGCTGCGCGAGAAGGACGACAACCTCACGGGCGACGACATCCGCGAGGGTCTGACCGCGATCATCTCGGTGAAGCTGAGCGAGCCCCAGTTCGAGGGCCAGACCAAGACGAAGCTCGGCAACACCGAGGTGAAGACCTTCGTCCAGAAGGTCGTCTACGAGCACCTGACCGACTGGCTCGACCGCAATCCGAACGAGGCCGCGGACATCATCCGCAAGGGCATCCAGGCGGCCCACGCGCGCGTGGCGGCCCGCAAGGCCCGCGACCTGACGCGTCGCAAGGGCCTGCTGGAGACGGCGTCGCTGCCGGGCAAGCTGTCCGACTGCCAGTCGAACGACCCGACCAAGTGCGAGATCTTCATCGTCGAGGGCGACTCCGCCGGCGGCTCGGCCAAGTCCGGCCGCAACCCGCAGTACCAGGCGATCCTCCCGATCCGCGGCAAGATCCTCAACGTCGAGAAGGCGCGCATCGACCGCATCCTGCAGAACCAGGAGATCCAGGCGATGATCTCCGCGTTCGGCACGGGCGTGCACGAGGACTTCGACATCGAGAAGCTCCGCTATCACAAGATCATCCTGATGGCGGACGCCGACGTCGACGGCCAGCACATCAACACCCTGCTGCTGACCTTCCTGTTCCGCTTCATGCGGCCGCTGGTCGAGGCCGGGCACGTGTACCTGTCCCGCCCGCCGCTCTACAAGATCAAGTGGGGCCGGGACGACTTCGAGTACGCGTACTCCGACCGCGAGCGCGACGCGCTGATCGAGATGGGCCGCAACGCCGGCAAGCGCATCCGTGAGGACTCGGTGCAGCGCTTCAAGGGTCTCGGCGAGATGAACGCCGAGGAGCTGCGCATCACGACCATGGACCAGGAGCACCGCGTCCTCGGCCAGGTCACCCTCGACGACGCCGCGCAGGCCGACGACCTGTTCTCGGTGCTGATGGGCGAGGACGTCGAGGCCCGGCGCGCGTTCATCCAGCGCAACGCCAAGGACGTCCGCTTCCTCGACATCTGAGTCGGTCTCAGCTGACCGCACCAGGAAGGACCTTCACCAGCAATGACCGACGAGAACACCCCTGTGACGACGCCCGAGGGTGACGCCCTCGCCATGCGTGTCGAGCCCGTCGGGCTCGAGACGGAGATGCAGCGCTCGTACCTCGACTACGCGATGTCCGTCATCGTCTCGCGCGCGCTGCCCGACGTCCGCGACGGCCTCAAGCCCGTCCACCGCCGGGTGCTGTACGCGATGTACGACGGCGGCTACCGGCCCGAGCGCGGCTTCTACAAGTGCGCCCGCGTCGTCGGCGACGTCATGGGCAACTACCACCCGCACGGTGACTCCTCCATCTACGACGCCCTGGTCCGCCTGGCCCAGCCGTGGTCGATGCGGATGCCGCTCGTCGACTCCAACGGCAACTTCGGCTCGCCGGGCAACGACCCGGCGGCGGCCATGCGCTACACCGAGTGCAAGATGGCGCCGCTGTCGATGGAGATGGTCCGCGACATCGACGAGGAGACCGTCGACTTCACGGACAACTACGACGGCCGCTCCCAGGAGCCGACCGTCCTGCCGGCCCGCTTCCCGAACCTGCTGATCAACGGCTCGGCCGGTATCGCGGTCGGCATGGCGACCAACATCCCGCCGCACAACCTGCGCGAGGTCGCGGCCGGCGCCCAGTGGTACCTGGACCACTACGAGTCCTCGCACGAGGAGCTGCTGGACGCGCTGATCGAGCGCATCAAGGGCCCCGACTTCCCGACCGGCGCCCTGGTGGTGGGCCGCAAGGGCATCGAGGAGGCCTACCGCACCGGGCGCGGCTCGATCACCATGCGGGCCGTCGTCGAGGTCGAGGAGATCCAGAACCGCCAGTGCCTGGTGGTCACCGAGCTGCCCTACCAGACCAACCCGGACAACCTCGCGCAGAAGATCGCCGACCTGGTGAAGGACGGCAAGATCGGCGGCATCGCCGACGTCCGCGACGAGACCTCCTCGCGCACCGGCCAGCGTCTGGTCATCGTCCTCAAGCGGGACGCGGTCGCCAAGGTCGTCCTGAACAACCTGTACAAGCACACCGACCTGCAGACCAACTTCGGCGCCAACATGCTGGCCCTGGTCGACGGCGTGCCGCGCACCCTCTCCCTGGACGCGTTCATCCGCCACTGGGTGAACCACCAGATCGAGGTCATCGTCCGCCGCACGCGCTTCCGGCTGCGCAAGGCGGAGGAGCGCGCGCACATCCTGCGCGGTCTGCTGAAGGCCCTGGACGCCATCGACGAGGTCATCGCGCTGATCCGGCGCAGCGACACCGTCGAGATCGCCCGCGGCGGCCTGATGGACCTCCTGGAGATCGACGAGATCCAGGCCAACGCGATCCTCGAGATGCAGCTGCGGCGCCTGGCGGCCCTGGAGCGGCAGAAGATCGTCCAGGAGCACGACGAACTCCAGGCGAAGATCAACGAGTACAACGAGATCCTGGCCTCCCCGGTCCGCCAGCGCGGCATCGTCAGCGCGGAGCTGGCGGCGCTGGTCGAGAAGTACGGCGACGACCGCAAGACCAAGCTGGTGCCGTACGAGGGCGACATGTCCATCGAGGACCTGATCGCCGAGGAGGACATCGTCGTCACGGTCACCCGGGGCGGCTACATCAAGCGCACCAAGACCGACGACTACCGCGCCCAGAAGCGCGGCGGCAAGGGCGTGCGCGGCGCGAAGCTCAAGGAAGACGACATCGTCAACCACTTCTTCGTGTCGACCACGCACCACTGGCTGCTGTTCTTCACCAACAAGGGCCGCGTCTACCGGGCGAAGGCGTACGAGCTGCCCGACGCCGGCCGGGACGCGCGCGGCCAGCACGTGGCCAACCTGCTGGCCTTCCAGCCGGACGAGTCCATCGCCGAGATCCTCGCGATCCGCGACTACGAGGCGATGCCCTACCTGGTCCTGGCCACCAAGGCGGGTCTGGTGAAGAAGACGCCGCTGAAGGACTACGACTCGCCGCGCTCCGGCGGTGTCATCGCCATCAACCTGCGCGAGCAGGAGGACGGAACCGATGACGAACTGATCGGCGCCGAACTCGTATCGGCCGAGGACGATCTGCTGCTGATCAGCAAGAAGGCACAGTCGATCCGGTTCACCGCCTCGGACGACACGCTGCGTCCGATGGGACGTGCCACCTCGGGCGTCAAGGGCATGAGTTTCCGCGAAGGGGACGAGCTGCTCTCGATGAATGTTGTTCGAGCCGGTACGTTCGTGTTCACTGCCACCGACGGCGGTTACGCGAAGCGGACCTCCGTCGACGAGTACCGCGTCCAGGGTCGCGGCGGCCTCGGCATCAAGGCTGCCAAGATCGTCGAGGACCGCGGATCGCTCGTGGGGGCGCTGGTGGTCGAGGAGCACGACGAGATCCTCGCCATCACACTCTCGGGCGGTGTGATTCGCACGCGAGTCAGCGGGGTCAGGGAGACGGGCCGTGACACCATGGGCGTCCAACTGATCAATCTGGGCAAGCGCGATGCCGTCGTGGGCATCGCACGCAACGCCGAGGCGGGACGCGAGGCGGAGGAGGTCGACGGCGACGTGGCCGTCGACGAGTCCGCCGAGGGTGCCGCGACCACCGGCACGGACGAGGGTGAGGCGCCCTCGGCCGAGTAGCACGAGGAGAGAGTCATCGTGAGCGGAGCCACGGGCGCCGGATCGGCCGGTACCTCCAGGGGTACGGAAACGGACGGGGGCGGCCGTGGCTCCGCCACGCGTGCGGCGGATCCGCACACGACTCAACTGCGCAAGATCGAAGACGGAGCGGCCGACTCGCACTCGGGCAGCTCGTCCCAGACGCATTCCCAGGGGGGAAATGTGACGGACACCCGGGGCCGGCAGACCCAGCAGGCGGCCTCGCCGCTGCCGGGGGAGCGGCAGCCCCAGCAGCCCGGCGGGCCGTACCACCCGCCGCAGGCCTACCAGACCCAGGGCGGCAACGCCGCCGCCGTGCGCCGCCCGCGCACCGGCGCCCGCACCACGCCCCGCGTCCGCAAGGCGCGCCTGCGGGTGGCCAAGGCCGACCCGTGGTCGGTGATGAAGGTCAGCTTCCTGCTCTCCATCGCCCTCGGCATCTGCACCATCGTCGCCGCGGCCGTGCTGTGGATGGTCATGGACGCCATGGGCGTCTTCTCGACCGTCGGCGGCACCATCTCCGAGGCGACCGGCTCCAACGAGTCCAACGGCTTCGACCTGCAGTCCTTCCTGTCGCTGCCCAACGTGCTGCTCTTCACCACGGTCATCGCCGTCATCGACGTCGTCCTCGCCACCGCCCTGGCGACCCTCGGTGCGTTCATCTACAACCTGTCGGCCGGCTTCGTCGGCGGTGTGGAGCTGACGCTCGCCGAGGACGAGTGATCCTCGCCCACCGGCCCCGCGCCAACCGATTTTGGGACTGCCCGCCTCGTGCGCTAATCTTCAGGAGTCAGCGCGCGGGACACACACCGCAGAGCGCGGCGGGGCTATAGCTCAGTTGGTTAGAGCGCATCCCTGATAAGGATGAGGCCACAGGTTCAAATCCTGTTAGCCCCACCAGCGAGAAGACCCCCAGTCGGAAACGGCTGGGGGTCTTCTTCGTGTGCGCCCGGCCGCCGGCGACGGGGGATGCACCGGCGACCGGGCTGTGGCCAGGCTAACAAGGACGGGTGGAGGGCGGGAAGGAGTCACGGGTCGCACGGTGGTTCGTACGACAGGCGCGGCAGGTACTCGTGCCACTTCTCCTCGGTCAGTACGCCCCGGGTCGCCGAGCAGATGCGGTCGATGGCGTCGTCCACGTCCAGGTTCCACAGGCGGACGCTGTCCGTGCCGCTGGACACCCCGAGCATGTGCCGCACGGGGCTGAAGGAGAGGAAGCCGCCCGCCTTGGCGTTGGGGCTCATCGCCTCGCCGATCGGGGAGGCGTCGGCGGGCGCGCTGACGTCCCACAGGCGCACGGTGTTGTCGTTGGCGCCGCTGGCGAGGGTGGCTCCGTCCCGGCTGAAGGTCAGTGACACGACCGAGTCGGTGTGCCCCGTCAGCGGGTCGCCGGCCGGTGAGGGGCGGCCCGGTCCGGCGAGGGTCCACAGCCGGACGGTGCCGTCGTCGCTGCCGCTGGCCAGGGTGGTGCCGTCCGGGCTGAAGGCGAGGGTGTTGACGGGCCCGAGGTGGCCCGTGCCCACGGTGTCGGAACCGGTGGCGTGGGCCGGGTCGGTGACGTCCCACAGCCGCACGGTGTCGTCGGCGGAGCCGCTGGCGAGGGTGCGGCCGTCGGGGCTGAAGGCGAGGGTGTTGACGTAGCCGGTGTGGCCGGTGAGCGGCTCGCCGAGAGGGCGGGGGCGGGCCGGGTCCGCGGTGTCCCAGAGCTGGACGCTGCGGTCGTCCTGGGCGGTGGCCACCGTGCGGCCGTCGGGGCTGAAGGCCAGGGTGTCGGGGCCCGCGTAACGGGTGCGCAGCTCCACCGGGGGGCCGTGGGCGGTGGGCCGGGCCGGGTCCGTGACGTCCCACAGCTGCATCGCGCGGCTGCCCGCCAGCACGGCGAGGGTGGCGCCGTCCGGGGAGAACACCAGCGACCGGATGTCGCCCTCCCCCGGCCTGAAGGGTTCGCCCAGCGGCACGGGCCGCGTGGGGTCGGCGACGTTCCACAGCCGCACCCGCCCGTCGCGGGCGGCGGTGGCCAGCACGTGCCCGTCCGGGCGGAACGCGCCGATGCGGCCGATCATGTCCGAGGTCGGCAGGGACCACAGGCGGACCTTGCTGTCCCCGCTGCCGGTGGCGAGGGTGCGGCCGTCCGGGCTGAATCCCAGCGCGTACATCTCCCCGCTGCTGCCGGCCAGCTCCACGCCGATCTGCGAGGGGTAGGCCGGGTCGCTGACGTTCCACAGGCTCGCCGTGCTGTCCGCGCTGCTCGCGGCGAGCATGTCGCCGTCGGGGCTGAAGGCCACGGACCAGACGGGACCGGTGTGGCCGGTGAGCGGCGAGCCGATCCGCGAGGCGTCGTGCGGGTCGGTGACGTCCCACAGCCGTACGGTGTCGTCGGCGGCGCCGCTGGCGAGGGTGCGGCCGTCGGGGCTGAAGGCGACGGAGTGGATCAGTCCGGTGTGGCCGGTCAGCGGCTCGCCGACGGTCCGCGGCCGGTCCCGGTCGGTGACGTCCCAGAGCCGGACCGTCTCGTCGTCGCCGCCGGCCGCCAGCGTCCGTCCGTCGGGGCTGAAGGCCACCGAGCGCACCGCCGCGGTGGCACCCGTCAGGGCGCCCAGCTCCCGGGGCCGGTCCGGGGCGGCCACGTCCCACAGGCGTACGGCGTGATCGTCGTGGGCGGAGGCGAGGGTGCGGCCGTCCGGGCTGAACGCGAGCAGGTAGACGGTGCCGCCGTGACCGGGCAGGGGATCACCGAGCGGGCGCGGGGCGGCGGGATCCGACACGTCCCACAGCCGGATCGTGCCGTCGTCCGAGGCGCTGGCCAGGGTGCGGCCGTCGGGGCTGAACACCGCGGTGCTCACCCAGCTGGTGTGACCGGTGAGGGGCTTGCCCAGCGGTTCGGGGCGGGCGGGGTCCGAGACGTCCCACAGCCGGACGGTCCGGTCGTAGCTGGCCGTCGCCAGGGTCCGGCCGTCCGGGCTGAAGGTGGTCAGGTAGACGGCTCCCGAGTGGCCGAGGAGCGGTGTGGCCAGGGGCGCGTTCACGATCGAGATCAGCCGGTTGCGCACGTCCTCGTCGTCGGGCCGCAGGCGGTGCGCCGCCAGGTCGAGCTGGGCGGACAGCGACGGGTCGGTGTACTGGACGCGGTCCGCCTCGGCGACCACCTGTTCGAACACCGCGTCGTTGCGCTGCTGCCAGGCGAGCACCGCCGAACCGACCGCGAGCAGCGCGAGGACGACCAGGGACGCGACCGCGGCCCGCCTGATCAGGACGGTGCGGCGGCGCAGCCTGCCCGCGGCGGCCAGGAAGTCCACCGCGCCGCGGGTCAGGAAGGTGCCGGCGGCGGATTCCGCCCAGCCGCGGGCCTGCTCCAGCCGGGAGCCCCGGTAGAGCAGCGAGGAGTCGCGGCCCGACTCCTCCCAGGCCCGGCCGTCCTCCTCCAGCCGCTGCCGCAGCAGGTTGCCGGCGCGGTCCTCCTCGATCCAGTCGCGCAGCCGCGGCCAGGCGTGCAGCAGTGCCTCGTGGGTGATCTCCACGGTGTCCGCGTCCAGGGTCACCAGCCGGGCGCGGACCAGTGCCTCCAGGGACTCCTCGGTCTTGGCCGGGTCCCGGGACTCCTCCGCCAGCCGGCGCCGGGTGCCCCGCCTGCGGGTGGCCTGGGTGTCCTCGCTCACCCGGACCAGCCGCAGCAGCAGCAGCCGGGCGGCGTCGCGGGCCGCCGGGTCCAGGTCCGACCAGGCCCGCTCGGCGGTGGCGGCCACCGCGCCCTGGATGCCGCCGGCCGCGCGGTAGCCGGCCAGCGTCAGCCGGCCCGCCTTGCGGCGCTGCCAGGTGGCGAGCAGGGCGTGGGACAGCAGCGGCAGGACGCCCGCGTCGTGGGTGCCGTGCGGGCCGTCGGTACCGACCTCCCGGACGATCAGTTCCGCCAGTCCGGGCTCCAGCTCCATGCCCACGGCCCTGGCCGGGCCGGTCACCGCCTCGCGCAGTTCAGCGGCGGTCAGCGGCCCGAGCACCATGTGCCGGTGCTGCAGGGCGTCGGCCAGTTCGGGGTGGCGCAGACACTGTTCGTAGAAGTCGGCGCGTACGCCGAGGGCGATCTGGACGGGCGCCGGGTCGTCGGGGTCGGCGCCGGGTGTGCAGGCGGCCTGGAGGACGCGGATGAACGCGCGCCGGGCCCACTCGTCCGCGCAGAGGGTGAAGACCTCCTCGAACTGGTCCACGATCAGGACCGGCCGGGCCGCCGCGATGGCCTCGGTGGCCTCGGTGACCTCGGTGGCCTCGGCGGGTTCCGCGGGCGGTGACGCGGAGGAGCCGGGCGGAGGTGACGCGGACGGGCCGTGCGAAGGCGACGCGGGGCCGGGAGACGGGGCAGCGG
>MUMD01000167.1 GCA_002155895.1 Streptomyces rochei | reverse complement strand
CAGCGTCCGGTGCGGGGGTGGGGGGATTGCCGCCGGCGGGCCAGGCGTGGAAGGTGCCGTCCGCGTCGGCCCAGCCCTGCTGTCCGGTCGTCAGCGAGGTGCCGAGGTTGTAGATGTGGACGGGCTCGCCACGGCTGGAGTTGTTGGTGATCTTCAAGGGGATGGTGGCGGGAACCGCCGCGTCCGCGGGTGGCGAGGCCCCTAGGGTGAGCAGGGCGCCGGCCAGGCCCGCGGCCGAGACCGCGGCGAGCAGACGGTGTTTGAGGCTGGAGAGCACTCTCGACCTCCGTGCGGGGTGGGGGGAGTTGGTCCGTACCGATTTCTGAGAGCGCTCTCAGCGTCGCGCCGAGGCGCGTTCATGTCAATGTACGGGGAGTCGATTGCTCGGTGGTGCGGGCGAGTGGAGGGAGTGCGCAGTGACGGACGGCGGAACGGACACCGGATGCCTGGCGTGCGACCTGAGCGCCGGGAGGGCTCCGCTGCCGGGCGGAACGGTGCTGCGCACCGGGGGATGGGTGGTGGAGCACTGCGTCGGGCCGTTCGGCGCGGGCACCCTCGTGGTCAAGCCCGTCCGGCACGTGGTGCACGTCGCCGGCCTGACGGCGGGCGAGTCGGGCGCACTGGGACCGCTGCTGCAGAGGGTCAGCGCCGCCGTCACCGAGGTGATGGCCCCGGAGCAGGTCTATGTGTGCCTGTGGTCGCACGCCGGGGGAGTGCCCGGGCACATCCACTTCGTCGTGCAGCCCGTCGGCGCCGCGGACATGACCCGCTTCGACGCCTTCGGCCCGGCGTTGCAGGTGGCGATGGGGCGGGCCGGGTGCTTCCCGGACGCGGCGGAGGTGGAGCGGGTGTGCGACCGACTGCGGGAAGCACTCGGCCCGACCGGCCCGGCGGACCCGACGCGCTGAGCGGTTCGGTTCAGCCGGTCCGGGGGGCCGCGCCGCCGAGCGCGGTTCGGTTCAGCCGGTTCGCGGGGCCGCGCCGCCGAGCATGCCGTAGTGCCGGACTCCGGCGGGTCCTCGTGGCGTCGCCTCGGGCCACAGGCAGTCCAGTACGCAGGCGGACGGCGGGAAGAGCGCGGAGGGCACCGCCGGGCGGGCGAACCACTCCCAGCGCACGATCTTGTCCGGCTCGGTGACCCGGGGCGTCCCCGCCGCCCCCTCGGTGACCGCCGCCGCCGTGACCCGGGTCAGCCCGGCCAGTCCGTCGAGGAGGACCGCCAGCAGCCGTACGTCCGCCGGGGCCACCACCAGCCCGGTCTCCTCCGCCAGTTCACGGGCGGCCGCCCCCTCGAAGTCCTCACCGGTGTCGACCTTGCCGCCCGGCAGTTCCCACCGCCCGTCGTGACCGAGGCCGAGCAGGACCCGGCCCGCGGGATCGAGGACGGCGAGGCCGACACCGGTGAGGCTGTGGGAGGCGGGGCGGGCGCGTTCGGGGCGCTCGGCGCCGGGAGTACCAGAGTTCACCCGGCCATTCCACACCGTCGCGGCCGCCCCGGACCACCGTCCCTACAGCAGGTCGCGCGGCACCGTCTCGTTCCAGGTACGGGAGAACACCCGCCGGCCGCCCTCGTAGCCGTCCAGCGTGGCGTCGACGAAGAACCGCTCCTCGTCGCAGGTGAGACGGGTGTGCGTGACCACCCGCACGTCCCATGCGTCGCGCTTGAAGTTCATCGTCCACGTGGACTCACCGCTCACGGAGGTGAAGTCGTCGGCGACGGACGCGTAGCGTTCGTACGCGCGGCGGCCGACGTCGAGGCCGATCTCGTCGAAGCGGACCGTGCCCCGGTCCTTCACCGTCTCCAGTTCGGCGTGGTAACCGACCAGATCCCGCTTCACGTCCCACCGCTCCTCCGGCGGTGTGAGCGTCGTGGTGGCGAGGGGCGGGGTTCCCTCGGGCTCGCCGAACGGCACCGCCGGGCTGTCGTCGGCCGTCTCCGGGGGGCGGACCGGGAGGGTGAGCGTGCTGGAGCCCTCGCGGAGGCTGAGCATCGCCGGTTTCGGCGGAGGCCAGGCGAGCGGCCAGTAGGAGGTGGACAGGGAGAGCCTTATGCGGTGGCCCGGCGGGAAGCTCTGCGCCACTCCGTTGAGGTGGACCCTGGCCCGGTAGCGGTGGCCGGGCACCAGCGGCTCGGGGTGTTCGGCGCTGTCCAGCCGGGTGAGGTTGAGCAGGCCGTAGGTGACCCGGGTGGCGGCTCCGTCCGGGTGGACGTCCGACAGACGCGCGGCCACCATGGCGACCGGCTGGTCGACCGTCAGGTCGAGGTCGACGGCCGGCGAACCGAGGATCTCCACCCGTTCGGTCAGCGGCTCGGTCTCGAAGACGAGGGAACCGCCGTCCTCCTCCCGCTGGTCGTACGGCAGGTCGGGCGGCGCGTTGTAGGAGGCCCACTTGCCCGCGAACTGGCCGACGGACAACGGGGACCGCACGGTCAGGATCTCCCCGTCGTCCCCGTCCTCCGCGTCGTCCCCGGGGGCCGTCTCGGCGCCCGCTTCGAGGGCGGGCCCGATCCGCCGCCCGGTGAGCGGGTGCGTGACCGCACGGACGTGCGGGGACGGCCAGGAGGGTTCCGCCACCCAGCGTCCCGGCCGCTCCTCGTAGGAGGTGGACGGCGGGACGCTGTCCTGCATCCAGGTCTGCAGCATCGGTCCGTCCATGACGCCGTTGTCGACGCCCTTGAGCCAGTGGTCCCACCAGCGCACGACCTCCTGGAGGTAGCCGATGGCGGGCCCCGGTTCGCCGAGGTGGGGGAACTTGTGCGACCAGGGGCCGATGAGCCCCTTGCGCGGTACGTCCAGGTGGGCGAGGAGCCGGGTCACGGCGTTGGAGTAGCCGTCCGCCCAGCCGCTGGAGGCGAGTACCGGGCAGCGTACGTCCGCGTAGTTCTCGGCGACCGAGGCGTGCCGCCAGTAGTCGTCGAGGCGCTGGTGGCGCAGCCACTCCAGGACCCAGGGGCGGGCGTGCTCGAGCCGTTCGTGCCACATGTCGCGCCAGCTGTCGCCGACCACGGCCGGGTCGGGGGGACAGGTGGCGTAGGCGAACATGGTGCCCGCCTCGGCCAGGTTGTCCGACAGCATGGCGCCGCCCATGTAGTGCATGTCGTCGGCGTGCCGGTCGTCGGTGAAGGAGGCGATGACGATGGCCTTGAGGCTCGGGGGCCGCCGGGCCGCGACCTGGAGGGCCGCGAACGCCCCCCACGACAGGCCCATCATCCCGGTCGTGCCGTCGCACCAGGGCTGGTCGGCGAGCCAGGCCAGCACCTCCTCGGCGTCCCGCTGCTCGATCTCCAGGTACTCGTCGCGCAGCACCCCCTCCGACTCACCGGTGCCCCGCAGGTCGACGCGGACACAGGCGTAGCCGTGCCCGGCGATGTAGGGGTGGTGGACGGAGTCGCGTTCAGCGGTGAGGTCCCGCTTGCGGTACGGGATGTACTCCAGCACCGCGGGCACGGGTTCGTGGTCCGACGACGTGGGCCGCCAGATCCGTGCCGACAGGCGGACGCCGTCCGACATGGGGATGACGACGTGTTCCTCTTCCTTCGTCGTGTACGGCAGGTGGGTCACATGTCGCATGGTCGGCGCTCCTTAACCCCGCGCTCCTTCCGGCGGCTCGTCGAAGGTGAGGCCCAGGGCGGCGACGCACTGGTCGTACTTCCTGCGCAGGTCCGCCTCGTCGTCGCCGCCGGTGAAGATGTGCGCGAGTTCGTAGCTGTAACTGTCCTGCTGGGAAAGGTCCGAGAGCCGTTGGCCCGGCTCGGGCAGGACCTCGATCCGCACGCCCGGGATGTCCCGCTCGATGCGGGCGATGTCCTCGGGGGACGGGACGTGCCGCACCACCCCGTCCGTGAACCAGCGGTGGTACCACTTCGCCGCCATGGCGTACGGCCCCTGCCGGTGCGGCATGCTCGGGTCCTCGCCGAGCGCGAGGGCGATCATGGCGTGGTGGTTGGGGACGCCGTCCACGTACTGGAACAGTTCGGCGTGGGACTGCGAGTGGCGCGGGTTGATCTCCAGCAGGCTGATGTCCTGGCTGCCCGGGTCGTAGAAGTACTCCACGCTGAACGTCGCGTTGTCGAAGCCGATCCGGCGCATCACCCGCTCGGTGACCTCGTGCAGCCGGGCGACGACCTGCGGGGGCAGCATCGAGGGGTACTGGTGCCGCAGGAAGCACGGCGTGTCCGGGTAGTCGATGGAGTCCAGCGTGCCGTAGACGGTCACCTCCCCCTGGTGCACATAACCCTCCACCGCGACCTGCACCCCCGACAGCGCCTCCTCGGCGAGACACACCCGGCCGCCGACGCCGTCCATCTCCGGCGGCAGGTCGACCCGGCCGAGGATGTGCTCGAAGGGGCGGCCGATGCGGGAGATGCCCTCGCGTATCTCCGCGACGGCCTTGCGGAACTCCTCCTCGTCCTCGACCCCGAAGGCGAGTTCGGAGGAGTAGGACAGAGCCGGCTTGAGCCACATCGGGAACCGCAGCCCGTCCGGGGGACGCGGCGGGTCCGCCGTCAGGTCGACGCGGCCGAAGCGCGGGTGCCGGTCCGTCACCTCCCGCTGTTCCAGTCGGCTCCAGTACTTGTGCTCGCACTTGACCACCGACTCCAGGCTCGTGGTCCGGGTGCCGTACCTCTCGCCGAGGATCGGGACCAGCGTGCTGACCGGGAAGTCCCAGTAGCCGACGATCGCGTCGATGCTTCCGTCGAAGGCGTCCAGCTCCGACTGCGCCTTCTCCAGCACCTCCGGCAGCCGCACCTCGCCGCCCTGCAGCTCGTCGACGGTCAACAGGCCGTGGAACCGCAGCGATTCCGCCCCCGGCACGGCCTGGAGCGTCGGCAGGTTGGCCTCATCGAGACCGACCACGAAGACGTTCCTGACGTTGTCCTCAGACACGGCTCTCCTCTCTCGCTCAAGATCGCCTGGGTACCCGAGCAGGCCGGGGGCAACCACACGCGACGCCGGTCACGACAGGGGCGCACCGGAAGGGCGTCCGACTCGGGTGGCGCCGGGGTCAGATGACGCGGAAGAGGTCGGCGGCGGCGTGCACGTCGGTCAGGTCCTCCACGGCGCGGAGGTTGTCGCACAGGGCGTCCAGGACCGAGTCCGCCTCGGCGACCCGGGGCGTGCCGACGGCGATGCCGAAGACGCGGAACCCGAGGCGGTGCTTGGCGGCGTTCCAGCCGCGCATCCACTCCTCGGTGACACCGCAGTCGTCGTCGGTCAGCATCACGATGTCGCCCCGGGCCCGTGCGGTGTCGTCGAACTCCTCCTCCAGCAGCTCGGCGGCGGCCGACAGCGGCCGCTGGTAGCTGGTGCCGCCGCCGAGGAAGGACTCCGCGAAGTCGAGCACCTCGGTGATGCCGGCGGGCCGGCCGGCCGGGAAGCGGAAGACCTGGAGCTTGTCGGCGGCGGCGAAGAGGATGCCCACGAAGTCCCGGCCGGCCTCGCGGGCCTGGTCCAGCAGCGCCAGGGCGCACGCCTTGGCCCACGCCTCCCGGGTGATGCCGCCGGGCCCGGCCTCGTACATGGAGTGCGAGGTGTCCACGCAGGCGATGACCGCCCCCTGGCCGGTGGACTGCTCGCCCTGGCTGTCGTACAGCATCAGCTCACCGGCGGCGTAGCGGGCGGCGAACACCGCGCGCAGTTCGGGCAGTCCGAGGGCCGCCAGTTCGGAGGGGATCACCCGGGACAGGTCGTCGCCGAGCGTCACGCCGATCAGCTCCCCGGTGGCGTTCTCCACCTTGCGGGCTCGCTCACCGTCCGCCATCTGCCGGAAGCGGCCGATCAGCTCGGCCCACTCGGTGAGCCGGCCGGTGCGCAGCCGCTCGGCGAGCCGGGCCCGCTGCTCGAAGGGCATCCGCTCCAGCTCTCCCGGGCCGACGCCCCACGCCCGCATCAGCGCGGCCTCCCCCCGCGCGGCCTCGGCGGCCCGCACCACCGCGCCCCGCGCGGCGGCACGGACACCGGGCAACGCCGCCCCCAGCGCCCGCGCGGCACTCCGTGCGTCCTCCCGCGCCGCGCCCTCGGCCTCCTCGGCGGCCTCGGCCGCCGCTCGTACGGCGTCGGTGACCGGGGCGGGCGCGGCGCGGTCCTCGGGGGCGTCGTGGGCGGCCTGCCGGAGCGCGTCGGCCACGGCGGCAGCGGCGTCCCGGGCGTCCCGTCCGCTCCGCTGCGCCCGCTCGGCCCGCTCCTGGGCGTCCGCGCAGTCCCGCAGCATCCTGCGCAGCGCGGCGCCCTGCGCCAGCACGGCCATAGCGGCGGCATAGGGGTCGCCCGCCGTCTCCCGGTGCAGCGCGGCGAACTCCGGGGACTCCGTCAGGGACGTGACGATCTGGTGGTTGACCAGCCGGCACGGCTCCATCTCGGTCGGCCGCCGCAGCCGCGGGTGGGCCTTGTAGGCGGCCAGGAAGGTGTCGGCCAGGAGGTCGGAGGCGCCTTCGTGGCGCTCGCCGAGTTCGTGGGCGAGGTCGCGCAGTCCGGCCGACCGCTCGTACACCTCGCGCCAGGTCATGAGGTCGAACCGGTCCGCGACCACGGCGGCGGTGTGCCGTGCGGCGGTGGCGGTCGACAGGCTCAGCCACTTGCCGGCGACGCCCGCCGCCCCGCCGTACTCCTCCGGCGTCCCGTCCGCGTCCCCGACCGTCCCGGTGCTCAGAGCTGGGCCTCCACCATGCTCGCGTCCACTCCGAGGGCCTCGGTCAGGACCCGGGCGCGCACCGCCCGCTGGCGGCGGGCGACCCGGTCGATGGTGGCGGTGGAGCGTCCCGCGCCCGCCGCCTCCTCGCGCAGCCTCTCCAGCCGCTTCCCCGCCGTGGCGAGCTGATGGTGCGCCTTCTTGATGACCCACTCGCTCAGCGCCTCGCGGGACTGCCCGGCCATGGCGTCGAGCTGGGCCTCCAGTTCCGCGACGGTGTCGGCCAGGTCGAGGGCCTCCTTGGCGTCGGGGTTGACCAGGTGCAGCACCTCCCGCTCGACGACCGGCCGCTGGGCGGGGGAGTCCCACAGCACGTGCGTCAGCACCGACAGGTCGGTGTCGGCGACCGCCGGACGGCCGTCGAGGTACGCGGAGGCCTGGAGCAGGCGGACGGCCTGGCGCCAGCGGCGGTCCGAGGCGACGAGTTCCTTGCGGCGCAGCGCCGCCCGCAGCGTGCACACCGCGTCGACCACGGCGTCGGGGACCTCGACGGCCGGGACCGCCTCGGACACCGCGTGCTGCAGCGCGGCCAGGTCGACCGTGGTGCGGGGCGGTGCCTCGGTGCGGCCGACGGCGGAGCGGACGAGCGCGGCGAAGTTGGAGGGGTCCGTCAGGTAGCCGACCTCGACGCGGACCAGCAGACGGTCGTAGATCGCGGCCGAGTCCTCCCCGGTGGGCAGTTCGTTGCTCGCCGTGATCGCTCCGATCAGCGGGCAGCGGATCGGCTCACCACCGTTCTCCGGGTGGTAGATCCGCTCGTTGAGGAAGCCGAGCGTCTCGTTGAGCGCCGCCGTCGAGCACTTGAAGATCTCGTCGATGAAGGCGACGTGCGCGGTCGTGGCACGACCGTCGTAGACCTGCCGGTACTCGCCCCGGGCCAGCGCGGCGACGTCGATGGGACCGAACATCCTCGTCGGCGCGGTGAACTTGGACAGCAGGATCTCCCAGTAAGAGGCGCCGTCGATCCGGCCCGTCAGCTCGCGGGCCATCTCCGACTTGGCCGTTCCGGGAGGCCCGAGCACCAAGGAGTGCTGCCCGGCGAGCAGTGTCACCACCAGTGTCCGCACGACGTCGGCCCGCTCGTAGAAACGGTCGGACAGCTCGTCACCGATGGCCCGCAACCGGCGGGCCGTGTCCCGCGCGTCCTGTGCGCCCATAGCCAACTCCTCGCCTCGGCGCTCCGATGCGCCGGGACACGCAGCCTATCCCGCACGCGAACGTCCCCCGGCGGGTGCTCCGGCCGGGGGACGAGACGTCGCGCGGTGTCACGGCGGCACGGCGGCACGGATTCCTCGGCACCGCGCGTGACGGACGCGGTCGCGGTCAGCCTCCGACGTTGACGTCGATGCAGGCGTAGAAGGCGTTGTCGGTGTCGGCCACGTTCCAGACGGCGAGCACCTTCTGGGGGCCGGACAGACCCCCGAAGTCGACCTGGTGGTTCACCACCGCGTCGGGCTTGGCGCCGCCGTCGTCGAACACGGCGATCCGCTGCCCGCCCACGTAGTACTCCCAGGTGCTGGTGGCGTGCTGCGCGGTGAGCCGCCACGAGAACGTGGCGTTCCTCGGCACCGGGGTGACGGCCCAGCCCTTGCCGTCGTCGTCCAGCTCGGCGAAGCGGCTGTTGCCGCCGCTGCAGCTGGTCAGGCCCTTGGGGCCCTCGACGCTCTGGGGCTCGTACGTGATGTCCCCGCAGGACACCGTGCCGGCCGCGCACTGGGCCTGGCGACTGGGCGGGTCGGAGATGTAGCCGTGCGCGCTGGCCGGCGAGGCGGGCAGGGCGACGGCGACGACGGGGGCGAGGGCCGCGCCGATCAGGGCGGCGGTCTTCCTGCTGGCGTGCATGGGCAACTCCTTCACCTCGGGCCGTCCCGAGGCGCGCGCGGTCGAGTGTGGGGGTGACCGCACGTCGGGGACGGCCTCTCGTGAGTGGGGGTCGAGAGACGGGAAGGTGACGCGCACCCGCCGTCCGGCCGGGGAGTCACGGGCCCGTGCGGGGCTCAACTCCATGAACGGAACGGCGAGTTCTGTTGGACTAGACCATACAAGCGGGCGGCATGAGCGTGTCAAGGGTGGGGTGGCGCGCGCGGGTCGACTTGATAGGCAAGTGTTCACTTGCCTATGGTGGGGGTGTGGCCGACGACCTCTTCAAAGCGCTGGCCGACCCCACGCGCCGCATCATCCTCGACGAGCTGGCGGAGAAGTCCGGGCAGACCCTGTTCGAGATCTGCTCGCGGCTGAGCATGAGGCATCACCTCGGCATCTCCCGCCAGGCGGTCTCCCAGCACCTCGCCGTGCTGGAGGGTGCCGGTCTGGTCGAGGCCAGGCGGGAGGGGCGGTACAAGTTCCACGACCTGAACACGGCCCCGCTCAGGCACATAGCCGAGCGCTGGCCCACGGACGACCCCGACCCGTCCCCACCGAAAGAGAGCACCCCGTGAAAATCCATCTGACCAGCGTCTTCGTCGACGACCAGGCAGCCGCGCTGCGCTTCTACACCGAAATCCTCGGATTCGTGAAGAAGCACGACGTCCCCGTGGGGGAGACGGACCGGTGGCTGACCGTCGTCTCGCCCGAGGACCCCGAAGGTCCGGAGCTGCTCCTGGAGCCCCTCGGGCACCCGGCCGCCCGGACCTACCGGGACGCCCTCGTCGCGGACGGCATCCCGCTCGCCCAGTTCGCCGTCGACGACGTCAAGGCGGAGTGCGAGCGCCTGCGAGGCCACGGCGTCCGCTTCACCCAGGAGCCCCTGGAGATGGGCCCCGTCACCACCGCGGTCCTCGACGACACCTGCGGCAACCTGATCCAGATCGCGACCCAGGCGTAGGCGTCGGCGGCCGGGAGGGCGGGAACCGTCATTGACGCGGAAAGCTAATCGGGATAGCTTTTAGCTAAGTCGATTAGCCAACCGCTCTCCCGGAGGCGTCCATGACCGAGTACCTGCCCGTAGACGGCGGGGCCATCGCGTACGAGGTGGCGGGCTCCGGCCCTCTGGTGGTGCTCGCCCACGGCATGGGCGACAGCCGTGCCGCCTTCCGTCACGTCGCGCCCCGGCTGGTGGCGGCGGGGTACCGGGTGGCCTCGGTCGACCTGCGCGGCTGCGGTGAGTCCAGCGTCGACTGGCCGTCCTGGAGCCGCACCGACATCGCCGGTGACCTGCTCGCCGTCATCCGCCACCTGGGCGGCCCGGCCGTGCTCGTCGGCCACTCGGTCTCCGGTGGCGCCGCCACCGTCGCCGCCGCGGCGGAACCCTCGCTGGTCACCGCGGTCGTGGAGCTGGCGCCGTTCACCCGCAAGCAGTCGCTCCGCCTCGGTGATCTGCGGGTGGCGCGCTTCCGGCGCGGCATGCTGCGGCTGCTCGGCGCCGGGGTCCTCGGCAGTCTGCCGCTGTGGCGCTCGTACCTCGACGTCGCCTACCCGGGCGTGAAGCCGGACGACTGGACCGAGCGGCTCGGCCGCATCGATTCCCTGCTGCGCGAGCCGGGCCGGATGAAGGCCATGCAGAGCATGGGGCGCAGTGCCCCGACGGACGCCGGCGCCCGGCTCGGCCACGTCCGCTGCCCGGTCCTGGTGGTGATGGGCACGGAGGACCCCGACTGGGCCGACCCGCGCGCCGAGGGATCGGCGGTCGTCGAAGCCCTGCCGTCCGGCCTCGGCCGCCTCGAGATGATCGAGGGGGCCGGCCACTATCCGCACGACCAGTATCCCGACCGGGTCGTCGCCCTCGTGCTCGACTTCCTCCGTACGGAGGCCGCCCGTGCCTAGGGCCGGCCTGGACCCGGCGGCCGTGGTCGCGGCCGGTGCCGCCCTGGCCGACGAGGTGGGCCTGGCCAACCTGACGATGGGGGCACTGGCGGAGCGGCTCGGTGTGCGGACCCCGTCCCTCTACAAGCACGTGGGCGGTCAGGACGACCTCAATCGGCGGATCGCCGTTCTGGCGATGAGTCAGGCCGCGGACGCCGTCGGCGGCGCGGTGCAGGGCTACGCGGGCCGGGACGCCCTGGCGGCGGCCGCCCGCGCCTTCCGCGCCTTCGTCCTGGAGCACCCCGGACGGTACGCGGCCACCATCGGACAGGAGCCGTCGGGCCCCGACGACCCGTTGGCCGTCGCCGGGCGGCGCCTCCTCGACGCGTTCACGGCGGTCCTGCGCGGTTACGAGGTGGATCCGGCCGACGTGGACCATGCCCTGCGGATGCTCCGCAGCCTGTGCCACGGCTTCGCCACGCTGCAGGCCGCGAACGGCTTCCAGTGGAGCGCCGACATCGACGAGAGCTTCGAGTGGCTGATCGCCTTCGCCGACCGGGGCTTGCGTGCCCGGTGATGCCGATCCCGGCCGATCCCGGATCGCATTGCAACGAGTGCGGTGTCGACCTGTTGCATTAACGGGTGTCCATTGCAACGATATAACGCATCTGAACTGCTCCGATGGTAGGTAAGTGCAATAATTTGGTTGCCCAGGCAGTGAAGGCAACGTAGCGTTTCCCTTGTTGGAAAGCGACGAGGGGGGATCATGGACGCAGTGCGGAGCCGGAGCGGGACCACGCCCGGCGCCTTGAACGCCTTTGCCCGCTTCGTGCTCTGCGGCGGCGGCGTGGGCCTCGCGTCGAGCTTCGCCGTGACGGCACTCGCCTCGTGGGTGCCCTGGGTCCTGGCCAACGCCGTGATCACCGCGCTGTCCACCCTGCTCGCCACCGAACTGCACGCACGCTTCACCTTCGGTGCCGGCGGGCGCGCCACCCGGCGCCAGCACGCGCAGTCGGCCGGATCCGCCGCTGCCGCCTACGCGGTGACCAGTGTCGCGGTGCTCGCCCTGCATCAGCTGGTGGTCACCCCCGGCCCGGTGCTCGAACAGGTCGTGTACCTGGCCGCCTCGGCGCTCGCCGGTGTGGCGCGGTTCGCGGTGCTGCGCCTGGTCGTCTTCGCGCGGACCCGGCCGCAGCGGGGCGGTGCCGGCCGCACCGCGCTTCCCCTCGCCCGCGCCTCGGCTCCGGCCGCTCCCGCGGGGCTCTGCCGCGCGGCCTGAGAGCCGCCTTATGGTGGTTCGATGCGTTTCGTCCCCAAGTGGGTGCTGCTCTCCTCCGGAGGTGCGCCCGCCCTGCTGATCGGAGGCTGGTCGGGCGCGGCCCTGTTCGAGGGGTCCGCCTACGACCCCGCCACCCAGACGATCAGCGTCCTCGGGGCCTACGGCGCGGCGGGGTACTGGGTGATGACGACGGCCTTCCTCGCCCTGGGCGTCTGTCACCTGCTGACCGCCTGGGGGTTGCGGGCGGCCGCGACCGCCGGGCGCGTGGCACTGGGCGGCGGTGGTGTGGCGGCGTTCGCGGTGGCGCTGCTCCCCGCCCCCAGCAGCGGAGGGTCCCTGCGGCACGGCGCGGTGGCCGTGGTCGGCTTCACGCTCCTGGCGGTGTGGCCGCTGCTGGCCGTCGACGGCGGGGCGGCGGCTCCCTGGGCTCTGCGGCCCGCGCCGGCGGTCGCGGTGTGCGTGCTGATGGCCGCCGGTGGAGCGTGGTTCCTGTTCGAGATGCAGCGGCACGGCAACGCGGGCGTGGCGGAACGCGTCGTGACGTTCTTCCAGTCGGCGTGGCCCTTCGTGGTCGCCGTCTCCTGCCTCCGGCACGTACGCCGCCCCGTCCCGCCGCCCCTGCCGGACTAGCGCGCCGGCCTTCCAGGACCGGTCCGCCCGGCCCGCGGCCCGTTCAGCCGGCGGCGGAGCCGTGCCGGTCCACGATGGCCTCGACGATCCTCATCAACCGGTCGCCCGCCCGGTCGATGCTGCCGTTCTGCGTGCTGACCTGCGCGCCCTCCAGCACGAAGGTGATCTCGGCCGCGGCCTGCTCGGGATCGGGCAGCCCGGCGGCGGCGCACAGGGCGACCATCCGGCGGGTCTGATCGGCCTTGTGCCGCTCGATGACCTCCCGCGCCGGGTGGGCGCGGTCGGGCAGCTCGACGAGGGAGTTGATGAAGGGGCAGCCCCGGTGCGAGATCGCGGGCAGCCCCTCGGCGATGAAGCGGGCCACGCCCAGGATCTGCTCCCTGGGGCGGCCGGGATGCTCGGCCTCCACCCGGTCGAAGGCGGCCCGGTACTCGGCGGCGACGATCCGCAGCCACTCCGCGACGAGTGCGTCCTTCGTGTCGAAGTGCCGGTAGATCGCCATCTTGGTGGTCTCCGCCTTCTCGGCGATCGCCTGGACGCCCACCCGCCGGATCCCCTCGCTCTGGAAGAGCTCCTCCGCCGCATCCAGGATGCGCTCGCGCGGCGGCAGCTTCGCCACCCTGTCCGGCCTTGCGGCGGTCGATGCCATGACTGCTCCGTGACGTCGGGACCCGTGGCGGGGCGTCGGGCCCCGCGGCGCCTGCTACGGTACCAGTCCGTTCCATTCGATACCGCTGGGTATCGTCCGAGACTCATCGGTATCCGAGTTCGGGTGATGCCCGTTCTTCCTGGAGTGACAGTGAGAATTGCCGAGTACGTGAGCTTCGACGCGGTCGGCCTCGCCGAACTGGTGGCGAAGGGGGAGGTCGCCCCCGCCGAGGTGGAGGCCGTCGCACGCCGGGCGGCGCGGGCGGTCGATCCGGAGATCAACGCCGTCGTCGAGACGTGGCCGACGGACGAGGTGCCGCGGCCGGGCAGCGCGCCACTGGCCGGGGTCCCCTTCCTGATCAAGGACATAGGAGTCGCCATGGCAGGGCGGCGCATGGAGATGGGCAGCCGCCTCGCGGCCGGTCACGTGTCCCGCTCCGACTCCACCCTGATGCGGCGGTTCCGCAGCGCCGGCCTCATGACCTTCGGCCGCACCGCGACACCGGAGATGGCATACAGCAACACCACGGAACCGGCGTTGTACGGCGCGACCCGCAACCCCTGGGACCCGGCGCGGAGCGCGGGCGGGTCCAGCGGCGGCGCCGGCGCCGCCGTGGCCGCCGGGGTGGTCCCGATGGCCCACGCGACCGACGCCGCCGGCTCGCTCCGCATCCCCGCCTCCTGCAACGGCCTCTTCGGGCTGAAGCCGACCCGGGGCCGCGTCCCCGTGGGGCCTCAGGTCGACGAGATCTTCAGCGGCCTGGCCGTGCACGGCAGCGTCAGCCGGACGGTACGCGACAGCGCGGTCCTGCTCGATCAGGTCCGCGGCCCCGAACCGGGCGATCCCTACGTCGCCCCGGAGCCGTCCAGGCCGTACAGCGAGGAGATCACCCGCGACCCGGGACCCCTGCGGATCGGTGTCCTGACCCACGCCTGGGGCGGACACCCCACCACCGCGCCGGTGGCCGACGCGCTCTCCCGCACCACACGTCTGCTCACCTCCCTCGGTCACGAGGTCGAGGAGGTCACGGTCGACCTGGGCGTCGAGTGGGAGGACTTCCTGCTGGCCAACGCCCGGCAGTGGACGGCGCATCTGACGGCGTCGATCGACGAGCTGGCCGCCGCCACGGGCCGGCCCGTCGGCCCGGCCACCCTGGAGGAGCCCGTCCTCGCGAGCTACCGCTACGGACAGGAGGTCACCGCCGCCGACTTCGTCACCGCCCTCGGGACGCGCAACCGGGTCAGCCGGTCCCTGGCGCGCTACTTCGCCGGGCACGACATGTTGCTCACCCCGACGCTGCCGGACCTGCCCGTGCCCCTCGGCACCCATGCCGCGGGCGCCGAGGGGCTGGACGGCCTCGGGTGGCTGCGGCGCCTCTTCGACCTCTCGCCGTTCACGGCCGTCTTCAACGTCGCGGGCACGCCCGCCATGTCCGTACCGGTGACGGCCGACGCCGCGTCCGGGCTGCCGGTCGGCATGCAGTTCGCCGCCGGTCACGGCCGGGAGGACGCGCTCTTCCGTCTCGCCGGACAACTCGAACAGGCAAGCCCCTGGTCGGACCGGACGCCCACGGTGTGGGCCGGGGACCGCGAGGAAGGCTGAGAACCGTCGGAATCGTCAGGAGCCGTCGGCCGCGCGGCGCACGGCGTCTTCGACCTCCCGGCGCGTGACACCCGTCTCCTCGGCGTGGGCGGTGACGGCCTCGACCAGAGCGGCGGTGGCGTCGGACCAGACCGCGAGCGCGATCGTGGCGTTGTCACCGCGGTTGCCGCGGTACCGCTCCTCCGCCGCGTCGACGGCCCGCCGGAGCGCGATGAGACGTCTCGGGATGTCCATACCGGGTCAGCCTAGGCCGCTGTGCCGGGGCCCCGGATGACCCGCCGGGCGGAGTCCCGCCCGGCGGGGGCAGTGATCCGTGCCCTCACCGCTGCCTCCGCCGGACGGCCGACGGCCGGTGTGCGGTCGCCGGTTGACCTCGACCAAGGTTGAGGAAACAGACTGCTCCCATGAATGCTTCGGACAACGGGACCCTGCTCTTCCGCAACACCATGCGCATCACCGACGGCCACCTGGAGGAATTCCGGGACGCCGTCGTCCGCGCCGTGACCTTCGTCGAGCGGCACGGACCGCAGATCATGGTGCAGACGTTCGTCGACGCGGAGCACCTGCGGGCGCACAGCTTCCAGCTGTACCGGGACTCCGACGCGGTCCGCGCGCACTGGAAGCTGGCCGACCCGTACATCCAGGAGGTGATGAAGCACTGTGAGGTGGAGCACTTCGAAGTGTTCGGCGAACCGGACGACGAGGTCGCGGCCGGGCTGCGCTCGGCGTTGGGGGAGCAGGCCGAGCTGACGTTCTCGCCGCGCGTCGCCGGGTTCGTCCGCCCCTGACCGGACCCCGGGCGGGTAAGGTGCGCAGCCGTACCGGACACCGCGGGGGAGGAGAGACGGTGGGCGTTCACCGAGCGGAGGCGACGGCCCGGGAGATGCGCGAGGCGGTGCGCGCGCTGCTCTCCGTACTGGACCCGGCGCAAGTGCGCGAGCTGCGCGCGGCACCCGACCGGCTCGACGCCCCCGAGCTGCGGGAGTGGACCTACCTGCCCGGCCCCCGCCCCGGTCTGTCGACCGAGGGCCTGGACGGCCGGCAGCGCGAGGCGGTCGACGCGCTGCTGGCCGCGGCGCACAGCACACCCGGAGCCGAACTGGCGCGCGGGGCCGTCGAGGTGGAGCGCCACCGCAGGGCCACGGTCGGTGCGACCGGCCCCGACCGCTACTGGATGCGGCTGCTGGGAGACCCGGACGGCGACGGACCCTGGGGCTGGCGGCTCAACGGCCACCACCTCGCCGTACACGTGCTGGTCACCGCGGCCGGGATCCGGGTGACCCCCCATTTCGTCGGGGCGGAGCCCGCCCTGATCACGGACGGTCCGCAGGCTGGTCGCCGGCTGCTGGGCCCGGAGGAGGATCTGGCCCGGGAACTGGTCACCGGCCTGGACGCCGGCCGGCGTGCGAGAGCGGTCTTCGCCGCCGCTCCACCGGACGACATCCTGACCCGCGCGGACCCGTTCGCCGACCCCGGCCTGCTGCCGGCCGGCCTGCCGCACGGCGACATGACCCCCGGCGGGCAGCGGCTGCTCGTCCGTCTGGTGCGCCGCTACCTCGACCGGGCGCCCGCGGCGTACGCCGAGCAGTGCTGGGCCGAGACGGTGGCGCGCGGACTGGACACGCTGGCGTTCGCGTGGGCCGGCGGACGCGCACCCGGAGACCGGCACTACTACTGCGTCCGCGGCCCGGACCTGCTCATCGAGTACGACAACACCCAGGACGACGGCAACCACGCCCACTCCGTCTGGCGCCACGTCCGCCACGACTGGGGCGCCGACCTGCTCCGCGCGCACTACACGGAACGGCACGGGCCGCGGCACTGACCGCCACGGGCCCGAGCCGGCGTCAGATCCCGTCCACCTTGGCGCTCGCCGAGATCTCGTAGACCAGTTCCAGCGTGCGCCGGCCCCCGGGAGGCAGCGTGACGTCCCAGCGGACGATGCCGTCCTCGTCGACGTCGTCGGGCGGGGGAGCGCAGGCCTCCCGGCGCAGGTTCACCGTCACCGCCGACGTCTCGGAGACGGGGACGCGTTCCCGGACGACGACCGTGTGCTCATGTCCCTCGGTGGGTCCCGAGAACCGCGAGAGGTGCAGCCGGACGGTCCGGGTGAGGACGGTCCGCTGGGTGAGCCCGGAGGTGTCGCGCGTCTCCTCGGTCCGCCGCACGACTCGGTGGTCGTCCCGACTGCCGAAGGCGAGGGCCGCCCGGGCGCCCGGCGCGGTGAACTCCAGCGTCCCCCGGCCGAGGAAGCCCCCGCCGCCGATCAGGTCGACCGGTCCGGCCAGCAGCGCGTGTCCGGAGCGGTTGTCGAACCGGACCACTCGCCCGACCAGCGGGGACAGCTCGGGCGCGCAGGTGTGCTCCGTGCGCGCGGGCGTGTCGAAGGAGGACAGCGGCACCCGGTGGGCCCGCCCGTCGGACGGTACCGAGACCGGGTTCGCGCAGCGCAGGACCCGCGCCTCGCCGCCGTCGTCGACTCCCGGCAGGCCCTCGACGGGTGCCGGACCGAGGTCCGTGATCTCCTCCTCGCGCAACTCGACCTGGACGGTCCGGCGTTCCGCCGCGGAACGGTCCCGGAGCGTCAGCCGGTCCTCGGTGAGGCGGGGAGGCTCGGCGGCGAGCGTGCTGCGGGCCGTCGACAGCGTCAGCCGTACGCCGGACCAGTCCTCCCCGGTGCGCTGCCAGACCACCGCGTCGGTGTCCAGCGTGAGCGAGTCCCCGTCCAGCACGGCCCGGTACGCGGGCCGCCACAGCGCGCAGGGGACGAGGTGCGCCACGCGCAGACCGGCCGGCCCGGCGCCGGCCGACCGGACGGTCAGCTCGATGTGAGCGACCAGTTCGGCGGGCTGTGTCTCGGTGTCCGCCAGAACCTGCCGGGCCTCGGACAGCTCCGTGCCGAGCGCCGCCAGCCGGGCGTCCGCCTCGCGCAACTGCTCGCCGCGGGTGTCCCGTTCCCCGTCGATCCGGTCCAGTTCGCGGCCCCAGCGGGCGGTGTCGGCCTCCCCGAGGCCCGTGCCCTCGCCGATCTCCCGCAGCAGATCGGTGGCGAGCCGGCCGAGGAGGTCGACGCGGGCGAGCAGCCGCTCGCGACGCTGGCCCCACGCGTGCTGCTCCGCTTCCAGTTCCCTCACCCGCCGGCGCGGTTCCGAGTCGTCGTCGGCGGGGCCCGGCCCCCTCGGCACCCACGCGCGCACCACCCGGGCGTCGAGCACGGTGACCGGCCGCTCGGCGGTCAGTTCGGCGTGCAGGCTGTGGTCGGCGACCAGGGCGCTGACCGGGCCCAGACGCAGGAGACGGGTGCCGTCCGCGAGGTCGAGCACGGCCGTCCGCTCGACGTAGGCCCGGTCCTCCAGGCAGGTGACGGCGGTGACGGGGAGGGCGATCGGGTCGGGGCTCACGGGCATGAGGGGGTCAGCTCCTGCGGTTTCCGCCGGTCAGGGCCTTGCCGGCCGGGATGCGGATGACATAGCCGCCGTCGAGGGCGGAGGTGGAGCGGGCCGGGATCTCGACCCGCCACAGACGGGTGCCGGGCGCGTGCCGCTCGGGGTCGGTGCCGGCCTCGGGGGCCCGCCAGTCCGCCCTCTCCTCGATCCTGACGTCCGCGTCGGAGGTCACCGGCACCCGTTCGCGCACCTCCACGGTGACGGGCACCGGCAGGCGGTTGGCCAGCTCGACGTGGACCCGGTGGTCGAGGACGGTCACGTTGTTGCGCAGCCCCGCGGTCGACTCGTGCAGGTTCGTACGGCGGGTGACCCCGATGGCCTCCTCGGTGCCCAGCCCCACGCGGCACACGCCACCGGGGGCGAGGGTGGGCAGCGCCGTGGTCAGCAGGAACTCCCCGTCGGCCGTGACCTCCAGCGGGCCTGCCAACAGGGCCTGGTCGGTGGCGTTGGAGAGGACCAGCGTCGTGTAGACCGACTGCTCCACCGACGGGACGCACAGGTACTCGGTCCGCAGGCCGACCGCCACCTCGCCGACGGTGATCGTGTGCCACGTACCGTCCGAGGGGACGTCGGCGCGCGCGGCGGCGTCGTAGCGGTGGTCGAAGGAACCGGCCGACTCGCGGGGACGTACCGCGTGGCCCGGCAGCGGCAGCGCGGCCACCGCCTCGGCGCGCCGCGGACGGCTGTTCCCCGAGTCGGCCGCCGACCCGGTGGCCGCCGAGCACCGCCGGCGCGCCGAGGCGGTGGCCGCGCTGCCGCT
>MUMD01000166.1 GCA_002155895.1 Streptomyces rochei | reverse complement strand
CCCCCTACCCCCTCGCCCGTCCGGCCGACACGCCTTCCCCGGACGGGCGGGGGTTCCACCACGCGTCCCCGGCACACCCCGCGCACACGTCGTACGCAGCGCACACGGCGTACACGGCGTACACGACCCGAGAAATGTCATGCACTGATCATCGACGGGAGAACCCATGGCTCGACGCAGCAGATCCCTCACCCTCGCGGCGGTACTGGCCACCTTGCTCAGCGCGCTCGGCGTGACCTTCCTGCTGGGGCAGGGCCGCGCCGAGGCGCACGGTGTGGCGATGATGCCCGGCTCGCGGACCTACCTGTGCCAGCTGGACGCCAAGACCGGCACCGGCGCCCTGGACCCGACCAACCCGGCGTGCCGGGCCGCGCTCGACCAGAGCGGCGCCACGGCGCTGTACAACTGGTTCGCGGTGCTCGACTCCAACGCGGGCGGGCGCGGCGCCGGCTATGTGCCGGACGGCACGCTGTGCAGCGCCGGCGACCGCTCCCCGTACGACTTCTCCGCGTACAACGCGGCGCGGGCGGACTGGCCGCGGACGCATCTGACGTCCGGTTCGACGATCAAGGTGCGGTACAGCAACTGGGCCGCGCACCCGGGCGACTTCCGGGTGTACCTCACCAAGCCGGGCTGGTCCCCCACGTCCGAGCTGGGCTGGGACGACCTCGAGCTGATCCAGACGGTGACCGACCCGGCCCAGCAGGGCTCGGCCGGTGCCGACGGGGGCCACTACTACTGGGACCTGGCGCTGCCGTCCGGACGCTCGGGCGACGCGCTGATCTTCATGCAGTGGGTGCGTTCGGACAGTCAGGAGAACTTCTTCTCCTGCTCCGACGTCGTCTTCGACGGCGGCAACGGCGAGGTGACCGGCATCCGCGGCTCGGGCGGCACGCCGGAGCCGACGCCCACCCCGACGGACCCGACGACCCCGCCGCCCACCCACACCGGTGACTGCATGGCCGTCTACAACGTGGAGAACTCCTGGAACGGCGGCTTCCAGGGCTCTGTGGAGGTCATGAACCACGGTACGCAGCCGCTGAACAGCTGGGCCGTGCGGTGGCGGCCCGGCGACGGGACCACGCTCGGCGGGGTGTGGAACGGTTCGCTCTCCAGAGGGACCGACGGTACGGTCACGGTGCGCAACGTGGATCACAATCGGGTGATCCCACCGGACGGCAGCGTGACCTTCGGCTTCACCGCGACGTCCACGGGCAACGACTTCCCGGTGGGCACGATCGGCTGTGTGACGCCGTAGGCCGGATCGGCCAGGGAGGCGCCGCGCCGCGCCCGTACGCGCGGCGTCTTCCCGGCTCGGCAGGCGCCGTTTACCTCACGTGCCGGTTACAAATCGCTCAACCTCTGGTTGCGGCGCGGTGATCGAGCGACGATGGGGGCATGACTCTGGCCCAGCGCGCCCTTGAGCGGCTGCAAGCCTGGCCCGACCTCACCGCGGGTCCGGCCAGTTGCGGAACCGGACGGGCGCTGCGCTCCGTCCGTGACGAGATCGTCCACTTCCACTCGGACCGGGACGTGGACCTCCACCTGACCCGGCGGGCCATCCAGCGGTTCCAGTACGACCTCGGCGGCTCCAGCGCCATCCGCCTGGTGCCCGGCTCGCGTTGGGTGACGGTGCACCTGGACTGCGACGCGGACGTGGACCTGCTGCTGAGCCTGGTGAGCATCGCGCTCAAGACCCATCAGGCCAGGCCGCCGGCGGACCCGTCCTCGGAGTGCAACTTCCACCGGGTCACGGTGCTGCCCCGCGCCGCGGCCGGGGAGGTCTGAGCCGCCGCCCCGGGCTCGCAACCCTCTCGCAACCCTCCCCGTGCTGGCATGCGGGGCATGCGCGACACATACGAGGAGACCCCCCGCGTCGAACTCACCCCCGAGGCGGCCGTGCTGCTGCGGAGGTTGCGGGAGGCGCACGGCCCGCTGATGTTCCACCAGTCCGGCGGCTGCTGCGACGGCAGCGCGCCCATGTGCTACCCGGCCGGCGAGTTCCGTACCGGCGCCTCGGACGTCCTGCTCGCCGAGTTGGTCGTCGAAGGCGTGGCGGAGCCGGTGGCGTTCTGGATGTCGCGCAGCCAGTACGAGGTGTGGAGTCACACCAGGCTGATCGTGGACGTCGTCGCGGGCCGGGGCAGCGGCTTCTCGCTGGAGGCGCCCGAGGGGGTCCGCTTCCTCATCCGCTCACGCCTCGTCGGCGCGTAGCCGCACACCGCCCCGCTCCGGCCGTCACGGTCTGAGGCTGCCCACGATGTCCGCCGTCGCGGTCAGGCCGCTGCTGATGGTCGGGGCGATGCTGGTACCGGCCAGGTAGAAGCCGAGCAGCAGGCACACCAGGGCGTGCGAGACCTTCAACCCGCCGTTGCGCAGGAAGATCACCGCCAGGACGGACAGCAACAGCACCACAGAGATGGAAACGGCCATCGTCAACCTCCTCCGCCACGTCCACTTCGCGGCGTTCGGCCGCAAGTGTGGCGTAGCGGAGGGTTCGTCCGGGCGGCTGACCTGTCCTCCGAACGAGTGGTGTCCGGCCGGCGCTAGGCGTCGCGGCGGGCGTCGAGGAACGCCTCCAGGCCGGCGAGGTCGTCGGTGTTGATGTGGTCGACGTCCGCGGCGAGGAGTTCGCTCCACACGGCGTCCCGTGCGGGTCCCGCCAGGTCCGGCGTCGCCCAGAAGCGCACCCGTTGCCCGCGGGCGTGCGCCGTGTCGACGATCTCCCGCAGCCTGCGCCGCTCGGCCGACGGGAAGGCGCCCACTCCCCGCCAGGTGAAGTTGAGCGTCCAGTTGTCGCTGATCAGCGGGACGAAGGAGGCCGGGGCCGGACCGCCGAGGTCGCTGAGCCGGCCGTCGTAGAAGGCGCGGCGGGTGCGCTGGGCCTCCATGGGGGCGCGGGCGGCCCGGTCGCCGGAGATCACCGCCGTGACGGCGCCGGGGTGGACCCGGCCGTGGGCGTAGGTGGTGAACAGGTGCTTGTAGCGGGCCAGTCGGCGGTCGAGTTCGAGATAGGTCGCCGCCCCCTCGGTCTTGATGTCGATCAGGAGTTGCAGGGCGCGGCGGTCCCGCCGGTAGACCCGGCCGTGGTGCGCGCGGACGCGGGCGGCGAGCGGGTCGAGGTAGAGGGATTCCAGGGTGCGGGACGGATCGAGGTCCTCGGGGTCGTGCGCCACCAGGAGTTGGCCGCCGACGAGGTAGATGTCGGCCTCGACGCTGCCGAAGCGGTGGTCGAGGGCGTCGAGGAGGGGCCGGGGGTGCTCGTAGTCGTTGTGGGCGTGCGCGCGCCACAACGGGCGCGGCCCGTGCCTGCCTTCGGACGCCAGCGCGGTGCCGGCGGGCAGGGCGACGGCGCCCGCGAGGGCGGCGCCGAACGTGGTGAGGGCTCTGCGTCGGGTGGTGAGGGCCATGCTCTGCCTCCCTGGTGATGCCGTACGGGACGCCTGTGAGTATGGGGTCCCGAGGGCATCGGGGAGCAGGGCCGTGCGGGGAGTTGGCCGGACCGCCGCCGGTCGTTCATGTCCGCGGACGCGCAGGGCACGGACATGCCCGCCCCCGCGGGGACGGGCATCGTCCGGGCGTGACGGCTGTACGTCAGGGTGCGCGCAGGTCCACCGCCTCGGCCAGCGCCTCCCGGTGGGCGCCGGGGGTGCCGTAGGCGATCGAGTCGGCCTTGGCCCGCTTGAGGTACAGGTGGACCGGGTGTTCCCACGTCATGCCGATGCCGCCGTGCAGTTGCAGGGCTTCCTCGGCGGCGCGCACGGCGACGTGGGCCGCGTACGCCTGGGCCACGGCGACCGCCACGTCGGTGTCCGCGCCGGTCACCAGCGCGTCGGCGGCGTTGCGGGCGGCGGCGCGCAGGCCCGCCACCTCCAGCCACAGCCGGGCGAGCCGGTGCTTGAGCGCCTGGAACCCGCCGACCTGCCGGTTGAACTGCTTGCGTTCCTTCAGGTAGCGGACTGTTTCGGTCAGCAGCCAGTCGGCGAGGCCCAGTTGCTCCGAGGCGAGCAGGCCGGCTCCGGACCGCAGGGCGCGCCGTACGGCGGGCCCCGCGTCGCCCAGTCGCGGCCCGGCCGCGCCGTCGAGGCGGACGCGGGCCACCGACCGGGTCAGGTCCAGGGAGACCTGCGGGGTGACGGTCACCGCAGCGTCGGCGGTGCGCACGGCGTACAGGCCCCCGTCGTCCGCGGGCACCAGCAGCACGTCGGCGACGGCCGCGTCGGCGATGCCGGTCAACTCGCCGCGCAGGGCACCGTTCTCGAGCCGGACGTGCGGGACGGCGCCTTCCGGGGAGACGTGCAGCCCCACGGCCAGTGCGGCGACGGTCGTGGCGGAGGCCAGTTCGGTGAGCAGGTCGTCGGCCCCGCAGGCCAGCAGCGCCTCGGTGGCGACGACCGCGCTGGTCAGGTACGGCACCGGGGCGACGGCCCGGCCCAGCTCCTCCAGCACCACGGCGGCTTCCCGGTGGGTGGCGCCCTGACCGCCCAGCGACTCCGGGACCAGGAGCCCCGCGAGGCCCATCGAGTCGGCCAGCGTCTTCCACAGCGGCAGGTCGTGCGGGGTGTCCGACTCGGTGCGGGCGATGACGCCGGCCGGGTCGCAGTGGTCGGTGAGCAGGTCCCGGACGGCGGCGCGCAGCGCCTCTTCCTCCTCCGAGTAGAGCAGATCCGGCTGTGCGCTCATCGGGCGAGGTCCTTCCATGCGACGTCCTTGTCGGTGCGCGGCTCGGCGGGCAGGCCCAGGACGCGCTCGGCGACGATGTTCAGCAGGACCTCGCTGGTCCCGCCCTCGATGCTGTTGCCCTTGGACCGGAGGTAGCGGTATCCGGCGTCGCGGCCGGTGAAGTCCACCAGTTCGGGACGGCGCATGGTCCAGTCGTCGTACAGCAGGCCCTGCTCGCCGAGGAGTTCGACCTCCAGGCCGCTGATCTCCTGGTTGAGCCGGGCGAAGTTCAGCTTCATGCCGGCGCCCTCGGGGCCGGGCTGTCCGGCCACGAGCTGCTGGCGCAGCCGCACTCCGGTGAGCCGGGCGACCTCGGCCTCCACCCACAGGCCGAGCAGCCGCTGGTGCAGGTCGTGGGTGCGCAGGTCGGGGCGTTCGCGCCAGGTCGCGGCGATCTTGCCGATCATGCCGCCCTCGCGCGGGACGGCGGTGCCGCCGATGGCGACGCGCTCGTTGTTGAGCGTGGTCTGCGCGACCCGCCAGCCGTCACCGACCTCACCGAGGCGCATGGCGTCGGGAATGCGAACGTCCGTGAGGAAGACCTCGTTGAACTCGGCCTCGCCGGTGATCTGGCGCAGCGGCCGGACCTCGACGCCGGGGTCGGTCATGTCGCAGAGGAAGTAGGTGATGCCCTTGTGCTTGGGCAGGTCCGGGTCGGTGCGGGCGATGAGGATGGCCCAGCGGGCGAGGTGCGCGCTGGAGGTCCACACCTTCTGCCCGTTGACGACCCAGTCCTCGCCGTCCCGGACGGCCCGGGTGCCGAGCGCGGCCAGGTCGGATCCGGCGCCCGGCTCGCTGAAGAGCTGGCACCAGACCTCCTCGCCGGTCCACAGCGGTCGCAGCAGGCGGCTCTTCTGCTCCTCGGTGCCGTACTGGAGGATGGTCGGGGCGGCCATGCCGAGGCCGATCCCGATGCGCCGGGGGTCGTTGTCGGGGGCGCCCGCGGCCGCCAGTTCGGCGTCGACGACCGCCTGGAGGGAGCGGGGGACGCCGAGCCCGCCGAGGCCCTGCGGGAAGTGGACCCAGGCGAGTCCCGCGTCGAAGCGGGCCCGCAGGAAGTCCAGTCGGTCGGTGGTCGCCGGCGGGTGAGCGGCCAGCAGCTCCTCGGTACGGCGGCGCAGGTGTGCTGCGTCGGTCATGCGGCGGCTCCCTTGTCCAGGTTCTCCGGTGCGACGGACGTCTCGGGCACGACGGCCACACGGCCGGTCGTCCTGCCGTCGGCGACGCGCTGTACGGCGTCCGCGGCCTCCGCGAGCTTGACCCGCTCGCTGACCAGCGGCTTGATCGCGCCGCGCGCGGCCAGCTCGGTGAGCTGGTCGTGGCAGTGCCGGACCAGCTCGGGGTTCTTGGTGTTGTAGAGGCCCCAGTGGAGGCCGAGGATCGCGTAGTTCTTCACCAGGGCGTGGTTCAGCGCGGGGCTGGGGATCGTGCCGCTCGCGAAGCCGACGACGACGATCCGGCCCTCGAAGGCGACGGTCTTGGCGGACTGGGCGTAGGCCGGGCCGCCCACCGGGTCGTAGATCACGTCGGCGCCCCGGCCGCCGGTGGCCTCCTTCACGGCGGCGATGACATCCTCGCCGTGCCGGTCGACGACCACGTCGCAGCCCAGTTCGCGGGCGACGGCCGCCTTCTCGGAGCCGCCGACGACACCGATGACGGTGGCGCCGGCGGCCTTGCCGAGCTGCACGGCCGCGCTGCCGACCCCTCCGGCGGCGGCGTGGACCAGCAGGGTCTCGCCGGCCTGGAGCCGGGCCCGGCGGTGCAGGCCGAACCAGCCGGTCTGGTAGCCGATGTGCAGGGCGGCGGCCTCGGCGTCGTCCAGGGCCTCCGGCGCGGGCAGCAGCGCGCGGGCGTCCGCGAGGGCGTACTCCGCGAAACCGCCGTGCGGCAGCGCCGGGTTGGCGAGGACGCGGCGCCCGTCCTCGGTCTCGCCGCAGATCTCCACGCCCGGCGTGAACGGCAGCGGCGGCCTGACCTGGTACTGGCCGCGGCACAGCAGCGCGTCCGGGAAGTTGATGTTGGCGGCGCGGACCCTCAGCAGGACCTGGCCCTCGCCGGGGGTCGGCGGCGCCACCTCCGCGAGGCGCATCACCTCGCCCGGCTCACCGTTCTCGTGCACCTGCCATGCCTGCATGCGGGGCCTCCACCGACTGCGTCGTCCGTCCGGTCTCCCGCATACTAAGCGGTCGCTTGCCGATCAGGGAACAGGTCGCGGGCAGTCGTCCGTCACCGTCCGGAGGTCACCCCCGCGCCGGTCGCGCCCGTACGTGCATCCGCTCGCCCTGCGGTCCGAACAGGCTCAGGAACTCCACCGGCCCCTCCCCCGTCGACCCGAACCAGTGCGGGACCCGGGTGTCGAACTCGGCGGCCTCCCCGGCCGACAGGACCACGTCGTGGTCGCCCAGCACGAGCCGGAGCCTGCCGGAGAGGACGTACAGCCACTCGTAGCCCTCGTGGGTGCGCGGGTCCGGCTCCTCCTTGCGCTGCGGCTCCAGCACCTTGAACGCCTGGAGCCCGCCCGGCTGACGGGTGAGGGGCCAGTGGGTCCGGCCGTGCCGCACGATCGGCTCGGCGCGCACCCTCGGGTCGCCGACCGGCGGCGCGCCCACCAGCTCGTCCAGCGGCACCTGGTGGGCCTGGGCGATCGGCAGCAGCAGTTCGAGGCTGGGCTTGCGCAGCCCCGACTCCAGCCGGGACAGGGTGCTCACCGAGATGCCGGTGGTCTCGGAGAGCGCCGCCAAGGTCACCTCCCGCTCCTTGCGCACCTGGCGGAGCCTTGGTCCGACACCGGCGAGGACGTCGTCTGCAGTCATGCGTTTATTGCAGAACCGGCAACTTCATTTGTCAATCCCGCGCGGTCGAGGGACCTTGTCCGTGGAGGTGGTCACCGTGACCCGCAACAAGGACAACAAGGACGACAAGAACCTGAGCAACGACCCGAACACCGCCGACCGGTACGACGTCGTCGTCGTGGGCGGTGGCGCGGCCGGGCTGTCCGCCGCGCTCGTCCTCGGCCGCTCCCGGCTGCGCACCCTGGTCGTCGACGCCGGTGAGCCGCGCAACGCGCCGTCGGACCACATGCAGGGTTTCCTGACCCGGGACGGGATGGCGCCGGCGGAGTTCCTGGCGCTCGGCCGTGAGGAGATCGCCCGGTACGGCGTGGAACTCGTCCGCGACCGGGCGGTGGACGTGGCGCGGGAGGAGGACTTCACGGTGTCGCTGGCCGGCGGGCGCAGCGTGCGGGCACGTCGGCTCGTCGTCACCACCGGGCTCAAGGACGAGCTGCCCGAGGTCCCCGGCGTCGCCGAGCGGTTCGGCCGGGATGTGCTGCACTGCCCGTTCTGCCACGGCTGGGAGGTGCGCGACGAGCGCTTCGGCGTGCTGGCGGCGAGCCCGATGAGCGTGCACCAGGCGTTGATGGTGTCCGGCTGGTCGGACGACGTCGTCCTCTTCCTGCACCGGGTCGCCGAGGAGGAGCTGTCCGACGAGGACCTGCGCCGGCTCGCCGCCGCCGGGGTCAAGGTGGTGCCGGGCGAGGTCGCCGGGCTGCGCGTCGAGGAGGACCGGCTCACCGGCGTACGGCTGGCCGACGGCACGGTGCACGACCGCTCGGTGGTGTTCGTCGCCCCGAAGGCCGTGCCGCAGACCGGTCTGATGGAGCGGCTCGGCGCCGAGCTGCAGGAGACCCCGTTCGGGGCCTACCCGGTGGTGGACGCCACGGGCCGGACCTCCGTGCCGGGCCTGTGGACCGCCGGCAACGCGCTGGGCTTCGCCGAGCAGGTGATCCACGCGGCGAGCGGCGGCTACCGCGCGGCCTCCGCGATCGTCGGCGACCTGATCATGTCGGACCTGGACGCGGCGATCGCCGGGTGAGACGCCGCGGCGCGCTCTCGGGTGTGAACCCGCCCTTCCCGGTGCACCATGACTGCATGCTGCTTGCCCGGCTGGCCCAGGTGTCCCGGGAGGTCGCCGCCACCTCGGCGCGGTCCCGGAAGACCGCCCTGCTCGCGGAGCTGTTCCGGGAGGCGGAGGCGGCGGACGTACCGGTCGTCATCCCGTACCTGGCGGGACGGCTTCCCCAGGGCCGGATCGGCGTCGGCTGGAAGGTGCTGGGCCGCCCGGTCGCCCCGGCCGCCGAACCGACCTTGACCGTGCGCGACGTGGACGCCCGGCTCACCCGGCTCGGCGCGGTCTCCGGAGCCGGTGCGCAGGCCGAGCGGGCCCGTCAGGTCGGCGAGCTGATGGGCGCGGCGACCGAGGACGAGCAGCGCTTCCTGATCGGGCTGCTCACCGGCGAGGTCCGGCAGGGCGCCCTGGACGCGGCGGCCGTCGAGGGCCTCGCGGCGGCGACCGGGGCGCCCCCGGCGGACGTACGGCGGGCGGTGATGCTCGCGGGCTCGCTGCAGACGGTCGCCGAGGCGCTGCTCGCGGACGGCCCCGGCGTCCTGGACCGGTTCCGGCTCACCGTGGGCCGCCCGGTGCTGCCGATGCTGGCGCACAGCGCCTCGTCGGTCGCCGAGGCGGTCGGCAAGCTGGGCGCCTGCGCGGTCGAGGAGAAGCTGGACGGCATCCGCGTCCAGGTGCACCGGGACGGCGACGCGGTGCACCTCTACACCCGCACCCTCGACGACATCACCGACCGGCTCCCCGAGGTGAGGGCGGCGGCCCTCGAACTGCCCGGCGAGAGTTTCGTCCTCGACGGCGAGGTGATCTCCTTCGACGCGGACGGCCGCCCCCGGTCCTTCCAGGAGACCGCCGGCCGGGTCGGTTCCCGCACGGACGTCGCCACGGCGGCGCGGACGGTCCCCGTCTCCGTCGTATTCTTCGACGCGCTCCGCGTCGACGGCCGCGACCTGCTCGACCTGCCGCTGGCCGAGCGGCACGCGGAGCTGGCCCGGCTGGTGCCCGCGGCGACCAGGGTGCGGCGCACGGTGGTGGAGGGACCGGAAGGCGTTCCGGAGGCCGAGCGGTTCCTCGCCGCGACGCTGGAGCGCGGCCACGAGGGCGTCGTGGTCAAAGGGCTCGACGGCGCTTACAGCGCGGGCCGGCGCGGCGCGTCCTGGCTCAAGGTGAAGCCCGTGCACACGCTCGACCTGGTGGTGCTGGCCGCCGAGTGGGGCCACGGCCGCCGCACCGGCAAGCTCTCCAACCTCCACCTGGGGGCCCGCGCCTCGGACGGCTCCTTCGTCATGCTCGGCAAGACCTTCAAGGGCATGACCGACGCGCTGCTGGCCTGGCAGACCGAACGCCTCCGCGAGCTCGCCGTCCAGGAGCACCCCTGGGGCGTGACCGTACGCCCCGAACTCGTCGTCGAGATCGCCTACGACGGCCTCCAGCGCTCCTCCCGCTACCCGGCCGGCGTCACCCTCCGCTTCGCCCGCGTGATCCGCTACCGCGAGGACAAGCGCCCCGAGGAGGCCGACACGGTGGAGGCCCTGCTCGCCGCCCACCCCGGGGCGGCCCCGTGAGGCGCAGCGCGGGCCTGCTGCTGCACCGGCCCGGCGCCGAGGGCACCGAAGTCCTGCTCGGTCACATGGGCGGCCCCTTCTACGCCCGCCGTGACGCCGGGGCATGGACGATCCCGAAGGGCGAGTACGACCCGGCGGAGCCCGCGTGGGAGGCGGCCCGGCGCGAGTTCGAGGAGGAGCTGGGGCTGCCGCCGCCCGAGGGCGAGGCCGTCCCGCTCGGCGAGGTGCGGCAGGGCGGCGGGAAGGTCGTCACCGCCTGGGCCGTGGCGGCCGACCTCGACCCGGCGACGGTCGCACCGGGCACCTTCCGCATGGAGTGGCCGCCGCGGTCGGGGCGGATCGTGGAGTTCCCCGAGCTGGACCGGGTGGCGTGGTTCCGGGTGGACCGGGCGCGCGAGGTGATCGTCAAGGCGCAGGCCGCGTTTCTCGACCGGCTGGCTGAGCACTCGCACTGACGAGAGTCGACCGGCGGCGACGGGACCCGTCCGCGTTGCGGCGCCCCCCACCGCGCGCCAAGGTCGAAGCACGCACGCGCACCCAGGGAGGTCGGTCATGCCCATCGCGACGGTGAACCCGGCGAACGGCGAGACGCTCAGGACGTACGAGGCCATGGGCGAGGAGGAGATCGAGCGCCGGCTCCAGCTCGCGGAGGCCACCTTCCGCACGTACCGGACGACGGCGTTCGACGAGCGGGCCCGGCTGATGCACCGCGCCGCCGACCTGCTGGAGGCGGACCGGGAGGAGATCGGCAAGGTCATCACCACGGAGATGGGCAAGCCGGTGAAGCAGGCCCGCGCCGAGGCCGCGAAGTGTGCCAAGGCGATGCGCTGGTACGCCGACCACGCGGCGGAGCTGCTCGCCGACGAGGAGCCGGCCGAGGCCGATGTGAAGGACTCCGGCGCCTCCCGTGCCCTGGTCCGCTACCGGCCGCTCGGCCCGGTGCTCGCGGTGATGCCGTGGAACTTCCCCCTCTGGCAGGTGATCCGGTTCGCCGCCCCCGCGCTGATGGCGGGCAACGTCGGGCTGCTCAAGCACGCCTCGAACGTGCCGCAGACGGCCCTGTACCTGGAGGACCTGTTCCACCGGGCCGGCTTCCCGGAGGGCTGCTTCCAGACGCTGCTGATCGGCTCGGCGGCCGTGGACGACGTCCTTCGCGACGAGCGCGTGCGGGCCGCGACCCTGACCGGCAGCGAGCCGGCCGGCCGCGCGGTCGCCTCCACCGCCGGCGAGATGATCAAGAAGACGGTGCTGGAGCTGGGCGGCAGCGACCCGTTCGTCGTCATGCCGTCCGCCGACGTCGACCGGGCCGCCGAGGTCGCGGTGACCGCGCGCACGCAGAACGCCGGGCAGTCCTGCATCGCCGCCAAGCGGTTCATCGTGCACGCGGACGTCTACGACGCCTTCGCCGCCCGCTTCACCGAGGGCATGAGGGCGCTGAGGGTGGGCGACCCCATGGACGAGGAGACCGAGGTGGGCCCGCTCTCCAGCGAGCAGGGCGTCGAGGACCTGGTGGAGCTGGTCGACGACGCGGTGCGCGGCGGCGCCGAGGTGCTGTGCGGAGGCGAACGCCCGGACGGGCCCGGCTGGTACTACCCGCCGACCGTGCTGGCCGGCGTGACCCGCGAGATGCGCATCCACCGCGAGGAGGCGTTCGGCCCGGTCGCCACGCTCTACCGCGCCGCCGATCTGGACGAGGCGGTGCTGATCGCCAACGACACGGACTTCGGGCTCAGTTCCAATGTCTGGACCCGCGACGACGCCGACGTCGAGCGCTTCGTGCGGGACCTGGAGGCGGGCGGCGTGTACGTCAACGGGATGACGGCGTCCCATCCGGCGTTCCCGTTCGGCGGGGTCAAGCGGTCGGGCTACGGGCGTGAGCTGTCCGGGCACGGAATCCGGGAGTTCTGCAACATCACCACCGTGTGGCACGGAGCGTGAGCCTTCCGCGACTACGATCCCTCTTGTGAACCGCGAAGTGACCCTGCCTCTGATCGTCGACGACCGCGGCACGCTCCAGGTCGCCGCGTCCGACGTGAGCAAGCTGCTGCGCACGGTGGGCGGGCGCTGGCTGCGGCTGGTGGAGGCGGGCGAGGAGAGTCTCGACGAGGACACGGTCGCGGCCCTGACCATCGAGCTGGCCAAGCTGGCCGACCGGATCGACGTGGCCTGCATCGCCCACAGCAGCGGCCAGTCCTCCTGACGGCACCGGCCTGTCCCGCCGGCTCCGTCCGGCAGGTCCCTGAGACGGAGTAGTCCCGCGAGAGATCGCCGCCCCGCTGAGTGATCGTGGGTGAGCATCCCGAAAAGGGTGCGGCACGTTCCGGCCGGGGGGCGCGAGCCTTCCGCGAGGCGAAAGCAGGCACGGTTCATGGCGACGTTGTGCAGACCTTCGGTGTCCGTCCCGGAGCACGTGATCACGATGGAGGAGACGCTGGAGCTGGCGCGTGAGCGCCACGCCGGCCACCCCCAACTGCCGCTGGCCCTCCGGCTGATAGAGAACACCGGGGTCCGCACCCGGCACATCGTGCAGCCCATCGAGGAGACCCTGAAGCACCCCGGCTTCGAGGACCGCAACCGGCTCTACGAGCGGGAGGCCAAGGCCCGGGTCCCCGCGGTGGTCCAGCGGGCGCTGGACGACGCGGAACTGCTCACCACCGACATCGACGTGATCATCTACGTCTCGTGCACGGGCTTCATGATGCCCTCGCTGACGGCGTGGCTGATCAACGAGATGGGCTTCGAGAGCACCACGCGGCAGATACCCATCGCCCAGCTCGGCTGCGCGGCCGGCGGTGCCGCCGTCAACCGGGCGCACGACTTCTGCACCGCCTACCCCGAGGCCAACGCGCTGATCGTGGCCTGCGAGTTCTGCTCGCTGTGCTACCAGCCCACCGACATCGGCGTGGGCTCCCTGCTCTCCAACGGCCTGTTCGGCGACGGCATCGCCGCGGCCGTGGTCCGCGGCCGGGGCGGCACCGGCGTGCGGCTGGAGCGCAACGGCTCGTACCTGATCCCCAAGACCGAGGAGTGGATCATGTACGACGTGAAGGCGACCGGCTTCCACTTCCTGCTGGACAAGCGGGTGCCGGCCACCATGGAACCGCTCGCACCGGCCCTGATGGACCTCGCGGGCACCCACGGGTGGAACGCCTCCGACCTGGACTTCTACGTGGTGCACGCGGGCGGGCCGCGGATTCTGGACGACCTCAGCAAGTTCCTGAAGGTCGATCCGCACGCCTTCCGGTTCAGCCGGGCCACGCTCACCGAGTACGGGAACATCGCCAGCGCCGTGGTCCTGGACGCGCTGCGCAGGCTCTTCGACGAGGGCGGCGTCCAGGACGGGGCCCGCGGGCTGCTGGCCGGTTTCGGTCCGGGCATCACCGCGGAGATGTCCCTGGGCCGCTGGCAGACCGCCGACGAACGGGCCGCCGTCGAGCGGACCGCCGACGAATCGCGAGGCGTGAGGCAAGCGTGAGTGAAGACACGATCGACCGGACCGCTCCCCCGGTCCGCGACTGGCCGGCCCTCGACCTGGCCGGAACCGACTTCGACCCCGTCCTGACCGAGCTGATGCGGGAGGGGCCCGTCACCCGGATCTCGCTGCCCAACGGCGAGGGCTGGGCGTGGCTGGTGACCCGGCACGACGACGTCCGCATGGTCACCAACGACCCCCGTTTCGGCCGCGAGGCGGTGATGGACCGGCAGGTCACCCGGCTCGCCCCGCACTTCATCCCGGCACGTGGCGCGGTCGGCTTCCTGGACCCGCCCGACCACACCCGGCTGCGCCGCTCGGTCGCCGCCGCCTTCACGGCCAGGGGCGTCGAGCGGGTGCGCTCCCGCTCGCGCGGGATGCTCGACGAACTGGTCGACGCCATGCTGAGGGCCGGCCCGCCCGCCGACCTCACGGAGGCGGTCCTGAGCCCCTTCCCCATCGCGGTGATCTGCGAGCTGATGGGCGTTCCGGCCGCCGACCGGCACAGCATGCACACCTGGACGCAGCTGATCCTCTCCTCGTCGCACGGCGCGGAGGTCAGCGAGCGGGCGAAGCACGAGATGAACGACTACTTCGCCGATCTGATCGGCCTGCGGTCCGACAGCACCGGCGAGGACGTCGCCTCGCTCCTCGGTGCCGCCGTGGCCCGGGAGGAGGTCACCCTCACCGAGGCGGTCGGGCTCGCTGTCCTGCTGCAGATCGGCGGCGAGGCGGTCACCAACAACAGCGGGCAGATGTTCTACCTGCTGCTGACCCGCCCGGAACTCGCCGAGCACCTGCGCTCGGAGCCGGAGATCCGTCCGCGGGCCATCGACGAGCTGCTGCGCTGGATTCCCCATCGCAACGCGGTCGGGCTGTCCCGGATCGCCCTGGAGGACGTGGAGCTGCGCGGGGTGCGGATCCGGGCGGGCGACGCGGTCTACGTGTCGTACCTGGCGGCCAACCGGGACCCGGAGGTCTTCCCGGACCCGGACACCATCGACTTCTCCCGCACTCCCAACCCGCATGTGTCCTTCGGCTTCGGCCCGCACTACTGCCCCGGCGGCATGCTGGCCCGGCTGGAGTCGGAGCTGCTGGTCGACACCCTGCTGGACCGGGTGCCCGGCCTGAAGCTCGCGGTGCCGCCCGAGGACGTCCCCTTCAAGAAGGGCGCGTTGATCCGCGGGCCCGAGGCCCTGCCGGTGACCTGGTGAGCGGGCTCGCGGCGGCGACGGAGGGGCTGCTGGTGCCGCCGGGGCACGGGCGGGTCGTCCAGGCGCCGGCCCAGCACGTCACCTTCAAGGTGACCGGTTCGCACTCGCGCATGGCCTCGACCTTCGAGGTGATCGTGCCGCCGGGGTTCGACGTCGGCGCCCATGTGCACACCCGCAGCGAGGAGCTGTTCTACGTGCTGGAGGGCGAGCTGGACGTGCTCGCCTTCGAGCCGCGCGTCCGTACGCCGGACAACTGGCAGAAGTGGGAGTCGAGTTCCGGCAACCGGGTGGTCCGCGCCACGCCGGGCACGGTCATCGTCGTACCGCCCGGCTGCCCCCACGCGTTCGCGAACCCGACGGGCGAGCCGGCCAAGATGTTCTTCCAGGCCAGCCCGCCCCCGGACCACGAGCGCTACTTCGAGGAGCTGCTGGAGATCCTCGGGAGCGGGGGTCCCCCGGACCACGCGGCGATCGAGGCACTGCGGGCCCGGTACGACATCGAGCAGCTGACGCCGCTCAGGCACCGTTAGCGGATCGGCATCCCGGCGAGCGTGCGGGCGATCACCAGCCGCTGGATCTCGCTGGTGCCCTCGAAGATGGTGTAGATCGCGGAGTCCCGGTGCATCCGCTCCACCGGGTACTCCCGCGTGTAGCCGTTGCCGCCCAGGATCTGGATCGCCTGGGCGGTGACCTTCTTCGCCGTCTCGCTCGCGAAGAGCTTGGACATCGATCCCTCGGCCGCCGTGAACGGCTTGCCGTTGATCGCCATCCAGGACGCCCGCCACACCAGCAGCCGCGCCGCGTCGATCGACGTGCGCATGTCCGCCAGCTGGAAGGCGACGCCCTGGTTGTCGATGATCGGGCGGCCGAACTGCTCACGCGTCTGGGCGTACTCCAGCGCCACCTCGTAGGCGGCACGGGCGGTGCCCACCGCCATGGCGCCGACCGCCGGGCGGGACGCCTCGAAGGTGGCCATCGCCGCGTTCTTGACGCGCTCGCCGCCCTTCTTGGCCTTCTCCCGGGCGCGGGCCAGGCGCGCGTCCAGCTTCTCCTTGCCGCCGAGCAGGCAGGAGCCGGGAACGCGCACGTTGTCCAGGATCACCTCGGCGGTGTGCGAGGCGCGGATGCCGTGCTTCTTGAACTTCTGCCCCTGGGACAGCCCGGGGGTGTCCGGCGGGACGATGAAGGACGCGTGGCCCTTGGAGCCCAGTTCCGGGTCGACGACCGCGACCACCACGTGGACGTTGGCGATGCCGCCGTTGGTGGCCCAGGTCTTGGTGCCGTTGAGCACCCACTCGTCCTTGGCCTCGTCGTACACCGCGCGGGTGCGCATGGAGGCGACGTCGGAGCCGGCGTCGGGCTCGGAGGAGCAGAAGGCGGCGACCTTCACGTCGTTCGCGTCGCCGTACATCTGGGGGATCCAGGTGCCGATCTGCTCCTCGGTGCCGTTGGCGAGGACGCCGACGGCGGCGAGACCGGTGCCGACGATGGACAGGGCGATGCCGGCGTCACCCCAGAACAGCTCCTCCATCGCCATGGGGATGCCGAGGCCGGTGGGGTCGAAGTACTGCTGGGCGTAGAAGTCGAGGGAGTAGATGCCGACCTTGGCGGCCTCCTGGATGACCGGCCAGGGAGTCTCCTCGCGCTCGTCCCATTCGGCGGCCGCGGGACGGATGACGTCGGCCGCGAAGCCGTGCAGCCAGTCCCGGACCTCCTTCTGTTCGTCGCTCAGCTCCATGGTGAACTCGGCCATGTCCCCTCCAGTGACGCACGTGCATGTTACTTGCGGTAACACGAGTCTGTTACCGACGGGTAGGAAAAGTCAACTCCCGAAACCCCGTCGCCCTCCCGTTCGATGCCACACGTCCTGTGGGTGTTAGTTTGCGCAGGCGTCACCGAACGAGCACGGGTGGGGAGAGCACATGGACACCACACAGCGGACCGATCAGCAGCGGTCCGCCGACCGCAGACGGCGCGAGCTGCTGGAGGCCGCCGACCGGGTGGTGCTGCGCGACGGCCCGCAGGCCTCGATGAACGCCATCGCCGCCGAGGCCGGCATCACCAAACCCATCCTGTACCGGCACTTCGGCGACAAGGGCGGACTCTACGCCGCCCTCGCGCAGCGGCACACGGACGCCCTCCTCTCCTCGCTGCGGGCCGCTCTGGACGCCCCGGCGGAGCGGCGCAGGCGCGTCGAGTCCACCCTGGACACCTATCTGGCGGCCATCGAGGCCCGCCCGCAGGTGTACCGCTTCCTGATGCATCCGGCCGAGGGCAGCACCTCCCCGGGCGACCAGGCCGAGCAGGGCTTCGACGTCGGCAAGCACTCCGCCCCGCTGCTGCGCCGCATGGGTGAGGAGCTGGCGCAGGTCATCGAGGAGCGCCTGGACGTGGGGCCGGGCACCCAGCAGCTGGCCCGGGTCTGGGGCCACGGGATCGTCGGCATGATGCACGCCGCCGGGGACTGGTGGCTGGGCGAACGCCCCTGTTCCCGGGCGGAGCTGGTGCGCAGCCTGGCCGACCTGCTGTGGGGCCGGCTCGCCGAGGCCGGGGACAAGGCGGGCGGCCCCGGGTTCTGACCGCGTTACCGTGTGCCCTCCGGCACGTCCGCCGCACGGCTCCAGGACGCCCTGGCCGCCTGCCGCAGCACCCGGCGCCTGCGCCACCCCGTGAGCCGGTCGACGTAGATGCCGCCCTCCAGGTGGTCGCACTCGTGCTGGAGGCACCGGGCGAAGAATCCCGTGCCGCGCACGGTGACCGGTTCCCCGGTCGCGGTGAAGCCCGTCACCACCGCCTCGTCGTGGCGCTCGGTCCCGGCCTCCAGTCCGGGCAGCGACAGACAGCCCTCGGGCCCGCGCACCACCACCCCGCCGGTCTCCACCAGCCGCGGGTTCACCAGATGGCCGAGGTGGCGCTCGTCCTCGTCGTCCGGGCAGTCGTAGACGAAGACCCGGACCGGCTCGCCGATCTGGTTGGCCGCCAGACCCACGCCGCGGGCGGCGTACATCGTGGCGAACAAGTCCTCCACGAGCGCGGCGAGTTCCGGACCGAAGTCCGTCACCTCGGCGCAGGGGGCGTGCAGGACGGGGTCTCCGAGGAGACTGAGGGGCCGGACGCGCCCGTGGGCGCCCGGGATGGAGCCGTGTCGCATGGCGGCAAGAGTAAGGTCCCTGTGTCCCCCGGCGGCTCGCGCCCACCGCCGGAAGCCCGTGGCCGGTGCCGCGATTCGGGAGTGCGAATGGATCTCGATAGGCTGAGGTCCCCACCACGTGGCCGGTCAGGCTAAGGCGCGGCGCGTACGCAAGGAGGATCGAGAACTGATGGCAGGCAACTCGGACCCGCTCACGCCGCGGGCCAAGATCGCCGTGACCGCGGGCAAGGCGGTCGCGGCGGCGTCTCGCGCCGCCGGGCGCGGCAGCGGTTCGGTGATCGGCGGCCGGGTCGCGCTGAAACTCGACCCCGACCTCCTGGCCCGGCTCGCCCAGCACCTGGACGTGACCCTGGTCTCGGCGACCAACGGCAAGACCACCACGACCCGGCTCATCGCCGAGGCGCTCAAGGCGGCCGGTCCGGTCGTCTCCAACGCGCTCGGCGCCAACATGCCGGCCGGCATCACCTCGGCCCTCGCGGGCGGTTCGGACGCCCGGTACGGGGTCATCGAGGTCGACGAGAAGTACCTCGTGGGCGTCGCCCAGGCCACCGAGCCCAAGTGCATCGCGCTCCTGAACCTCTCCCGCGACCAGCTCGACCGCGCCGCCGAGACCCGGATGCTCGCCGAGAACTGGCGCGAGGGCCTGGCCGGCTCGAAGGCCGTGATCGTGGCCAACGCCGACGACCCGTTGGTGGTGTGGGCCGCGTCCTCCTCCCCCAACGTGATCTGGGTCGCCGCCGGGCAGATGTGGAAGGACGACGCCTGGTCCTGCCCGGCGTGCGGCGGTGTGATGCAGCGCCCCGGGGACGACTGGTTCTGCGGCGAGTGCGGCTTCCGGCGTCCCACGCCGAGCTGGGCGCTCTCCGGCGACCACGTCCTGGACCCGCACGGCTCCGCCTGGCCGATCCACCTCCAGCTGCCCGGCCGCGCCAACAAGGCCAACGCCGCCTCCTCGGCCGCCGTCGCCGCCGTCTTCGGGGTGCCGCCGCAGGTCGCGCTGGAGCGCATGTACCAGGTGCAGGCGGTCGCCGGCCGCTACGACGTCGTGCAGTTCCAGGGCCGCGACCTGCGCCTGCTGCTCGCCAAGAACCCGGCGGGCTGGCTGGAGACCTTCTCCCTGATCGACCCGCCGCCCGCCCCGGTGATCCTCTCGGTGAACGCTCGCGGCGCCGACGGCACCGACACGTCCTGGCTGTGGGACGTGGACTACACCCGGCTGACCGGCCATCCGATCTGTGTGATCGGGGACCGGAAGCTGGACCTCGCGGTGCGTCTGGAGGTCGCGAACCAGCAGTTCCAGGTGTGCGAGGACCTCGACCAGGCGGTGTCGATGTGCCCGCCGGGACGCATCGAGGTCATCGCGAACTACACCGCCTTCCAGGACCTGCGCCGCCGCGTCGGCAACTGACCGCGAGACTTCAGGGGACTTTCGTGAGCGACAACCAACTGCGGATCGTCTGGATCTACCCGGACCTGCTCAGCACGTACGGCGACCAGGGCAACGCCCTGGTCGTGGAGCGCCGGGCGCGGCAGCGCGGCCTCGACGTGGCACGGCTCGACGTGCGCAGCGACCAGCCGATCCCGACCTCCGGCGACATCTACCTCATCGGCGGCGGCGAGGACCGCCCGCAGCGGCTCGCGGCCGAGCGGCTGCGCCGCGACGGCGGTCTGCACCGGGCGGTGGAGAACGGCGCCATCGTCTTCTCCGTCTGCGCCGGCTACCAGATCCTGGGCCACGAGTTCATCAACGACCTGGGCCAGCGCGAGCCGGGCCTCGGGCTGCTCGACGTGGTCTCGACCCGCGGCGAGGGCGCCCGGTGCGTCGGCGACGTCCTCGGCGACATCGACCCGCGCCTGGGCCTGCCCCCGCTGACCGGTTTCGAGAACCACCAGGGCGTCACCCACCTGGGCCCCACCGCCCGCCCGCTCGCCCAGGTCCGCTTCGGCAACGGCAACGGCACGGGGGACGGCACGGAGGGCGCGTACAACGACACGGTCTTCGGTACGTACATGCACGGCCCGGTGCTGGCCCGCAACCCGCAGATCGCGGACCTGCTGCTGAAGCTGGCCCTCGACGTGAACGCGCTGCCGCCGACGGACGACCGGTGGTACGAGGCGCTGCGCAACGAGCGCATCGCGGCGGCGCAGCAGCCCGCCTGACGGCTGCCCGACGCCTGCGCGACGCCTGCGAGACCCCTGCCCGGACGACCCGTCTGATGCGTCATCCGCACAGGTGAGCGGGCACGTCGAGTAGGCGGACGCACGGTTCGGTCCCGCCCCCCGTTGCCGCTAGGGTGGCGGGGATCGAGCCGGACAGCGCGGTCCGGACCCGTGCCACGTTGAGAAGGTATTTCGGGCTATGCGCATTGGTGTCCTCACGTCCGGCGGCGACTGCCCCGGCCTGAACGCCGTCATCCGGTCCGTCGTGCACCGTGCCGTCGTCGACCACGGCGACGAGGTCATCGGCTTCCGGGACGGCTGGAAGGGCCTCCTGGAGTGCGACTACCTCAAGCTCGACCTCGACGCGGTGGGCGGCATACTCGCCCGCGGCGGCACCATCCTCGGCTCCTCCCGGGTCCGTCCCGAGCACCTGCGGGACGGCGTGGAGCGGGCCCGCGGCCACGTCGAGGAACTGGGCCTGGACGCGATCATCCCGATCGGCGGCGAGGGCACGCTCAAGGCGGCCCGGCTGCTGTCCGACAACGGGCTGCCGATCGTCGGGGTGCCGAAGACCATCGACAACGACATAGCGGTCACCGACGTCACCTTCGGCTTCGACACGGCGGTCACCGTCGCCACCGAGGCGCTGGACCGACTGAAGACCACCGCCGAGTCCCACCAGCGGGTGCTGATCGTCGAGGTCATGGGCCGGCACACCGGCTGGATCGCGCTGCACTCGGGCATGGCGGCCGGCGCGCACGCCGTCGTCGTCCCCGAGCGGCCCTTCGACATCGAGGAGCTGACCGCCAAGGTCGGCGAGCGGTTCTCGGCGGGCAAGCGGTTCGCGATCGTGGTGGCCGCGGAGGGTGCCAAGCCGAAGCCCGGCACCATGGACTTCGACGAGGGCGGCAAGGACGTCTACGGCCACGAGCGCTTCGCCGGCATCGCCCGCCAGCTCTCCGTCGAGCTGGAGGAGCGGCTCGGCAAGGAGGCGCGGCCGGTGATCCTCGGTCACGTGCAGCGGGGCGGTACGCCCACGGCGTACGACCGGGTGCTGGCGACGCGGTTCGGGTGGCACGCGGTGGAGGCGGTGCACCGCGGTGAGTTCGGGATGATGACGGCGCTGCGCGGCACGGACATCAGGATGGTGCCGCTCGCGGAGGCCGTGGAGTCGCTCAAGACGGTGCCGGACGCGCGCTACGCGGAGGCGGAGTGCGTGCTGTGATCCCGCGGGGCCGTTGAGAGCTCGGGGACACGAGGTTCGTCGCGGGCTGCGGACCGTGTGTGGTTGATCGCGCAGTTCCCCGCGCCCCTTCGGAGCGCGTTCCACTGCCCCCCGGTCACAAGTGTGGCCGGGGGCAGTTCTACGCTTGGCTTCGGACAAGCGGCGTTGAACCGCGCTCAACCCCCACGAAACAGGAGCCGGCGGATGGATCACAGCGGGCACGGCATGATGACGGATCTGCCGCCGTTCACGCTGGGGCGAGGTCTCGCGTGGTCGGCGGACCCCTTCTTCCTCGTCGCCTGTCTCCTGGGACTGGCGCTGTACGGCTGGGGTGTCGTCCGGCTGACCCGGCGCGGGGACAAGTGGCCGGTGGGCCGGACCGTGTCGTTCGTCGTCGGTGTGCTGAGCGTGCTGCTGATGATGTGCACCAAGCTCAACGACTACGGCATGGTCATGTTCAGCGTGCACATGGTGCAGCACATGATCATCAGCATGGTGTCGCCGATCCTGCTGCTGCTCGGCGCGCCGATCACCCTGGCCCTGCGCGCGCTGCCCACGGCGGGCCGTGGCCGCAAGGGCCCCCGCGAGCTGCTGCTGATGCTGCTGCACAGCCGCTACATGCGGATCATCACGCACCCCGCGTTCACCATCCCGCTGTTCATCGCGAGCCTGTACGCGCTGTACTTCACCCCCCTCTTCGACTTCCTGATGGGCTCCAAGGTCGGGCACATCGGGATGATGGTGCACTTCCTCGCCGTCGGGCTGGTGTTCTTCTGGCCGATCATGGGCGTGGACCCCGGTCCGCACCGGCCGGGCTACGTGATGCGGATGCTGGAGCTGTTCGCGGGCATGCCGTTCCACGCGTTCTTCGGCATCGCGCTGATGATGGCGTCCTCGCCCATGGTGGAGACGTTCGAGAACCCGCCCGCCTCGCTCGGCATCGACGCCCTCTCCGACCAGAACGCTGCCGGCGGCATCGCCTGGGCGTTCAGCGAGGTCCCGTCCGTGCTGGTGCTGCTCGCCCTGCTGTTCCAGTGGTACGCCTCCGAGGAGCGGCAGGCCCGTCGCAAGGACCGGGCCGCCGACCGCGACGGCGACAAGGAACTCGAGGCGTACAACGCCTATCTGGCCTCGCTGAACACACGCGGCGGCTGATCGGGGGCCCCGGCGGGCCGTCCGTACCGGTGTGTACGGGCCGCTGGGCCGGGCCCAGGTGCTCGCTTTCACCCGATCGGCCGACGGCGTGGCGCTCGCCGAGGCGCCCGCGGGTCCGTGGAAATCCTGGTCGCATCTCGTCGTCCGCACCGTACGGAGGCGGAACGGGGGCACCATGGAGGGGAACGGACCACGAGGAGGGTGTTGCGATGCCCGGTTCCACGGACAGTTCGACAAAGACGATGGGGGCGCTCACCATCGGCGGCCTGGTCGCGGTGACGGCCTACACGGTGGCGCTCGGGAGCAACGGCTGGCTGTGGTTCGGCTGGGTCGTGCTGGGACTGATCACCGTGGGGATGGTCGCCACCCGCAGCGCCTGAGCCCCGCGCAGGGGCCTCCGCACCGTGTCACGGGCGGCCGACGCGGCCCGCCGAGTGCACGCCCGGCTGGTACTTCGGCAGCCGGACGGTGATCTTCATGCCCGCGCCGACGGCCGTCTCGATGACCAGGCCGTGGTCGTCCCCGTAGACCTGGCGGAGACGGTCGTCGACGTTGGACAGCCCGATGCCGCCCGAGGGGCTGATCTCGCGCGCCAGGATGCGGCGCAGCAGCTCGGGGTCCATGCCGGCGCCGTCGTCCTCGATGACGACCAGGGCCTCGGCGCCGGCGTCCTGCGCGGTGATCTGGATGCGGCAGCGGTCGGACTTGCCCTCCAGGCCGTGCTTGACGGCGTTCTCGACCAGTGGCTGGAGGCAGAGGAAGGGCAGGGTTACCGGCAGCACCTCCGGGGCGACCTGGAGGGTGACGGAGAGGCGGTCGCCGAAGCGGGCCCGTACGAGCGCCAGGTAGTGGTCGATGGCGTGCAGCTCGTCGGCGAGGGTGGTGAAGTCGCCGTGCCGACGGAACGAGTAGCGGGTGAAGTCGGCGAACTCCAGCAGCAGCTCGCGGGCGCGCTCGGGGTCGGTGCGGACGAAGGACGCGATCACCGCGAGCGAGTTGAAGATGAAGTGCGGGGAGATCTGGGCCCGCAGGGCCTTGATCTCGGCCTCGATGAGCCGGGTGCGGGACTGGTCGAGGTCGGCCAGCTCCAGCTGGACCGACACCCAGCGGGCCACCTCCCCCGCCGCCCGGACCAGGACCGCCGACTCGCGGGGCGCGCAGGCGACCAGGGCGCCGTGGACGCGGTCGTCGACGGTGAGCGGGGCGACGACCGCCCAGCGCACCGCGCAGTCGGGGGTGTCGCAGGTGAGCGGGAACGCCTCGCCGCGGCCCGTCTCCAGCGGACCGGCGAGACGTTCCATGATCTCGGTGCGGTGGTGGGCGCCCGCGCCGTCCCAGACCAGGACCTTCTCCAGGTCGGTCAGGCACAGCGCGTCCGTGCCGAGCAGGGAGCGCAGCTTGCGGGCGGACCTCCCGGCCGTCTCCTCGGTCAGACCGGCCCTGAGCGGGGGCGTGGCCAGGGAGGCGGTGTGCAGGGTCTGGAAGGTGGCGTGCTCGACCGGCGTGCCGAGCCCGCCCAGGTGCTGCGGGCGGGCCGTGCGGCGCCCCAGCCAGAAACCCGCGGCCAGCAGGGGCAGCACGGCGACGGCCAGACCGGCCAGGAAGCCGCTGACGGAGCCGCTCACGGGGACACCTCCTTGCGCAGTTCGTCCGCGCGCAACTCCTCCGGCAGGTGGAACCGGGCCAGGATCGCCGCCGTCCCGGCCGGCACCCGCGCCGGCGTGGCCAGCGAGACCAGCACCATGGTGAGGAAGCCCAGCGGCACCGACCACAGCGCGGGCCAGGCCAGCAGCGCGTGCAGGGCGCCGCCGCCGCCCGGGAAGCCGCCCATGGTGGCGGCGACGGCGAGCAGCGCGGAGCCGCCGCCCACCACCATCCCGGCCGCCGCGCCGGGCGGGGTCAGCCGCCGCCACCAGATGCCGAGGACCAGCAGCGGGCAGAAGGAGGAGGCGGACACCGCGAAGGCGAGGCCCACCGCGTCGGCCACCGGCAACCCGCCGACCAGGGCGCTCGCCGCCAGCGGCACCGCCATGGCGAGGACCGTGCCGAGCCGGAAGTGCGGCACGCCCCGGGACGGCAGCACGTCCTGGGTGAGGACGCCCGCGACGGCCATGGTCAGCCCGGACGCGGTGGACAGGAACGCGGCGAAGGCGCCGCCCGCCACCAGCGCGCCCAGCAGGTCGCCGCCCACTCCCCCGATGACCCGGTCGGGCAGCAGCAGGACGGCGGCGTCGGCGTCCCCGGTGAGGGTCAGCTCGGGGGCGTAGAGGCGGCCGAGGGCGCCGTAGACGGGCGGCAGCAGGTAGAAGGCGCCGATCAGGGCGAGGACGGCGACGGTGGTGCGGCGGGCGGCGACGCCGTGCGGGCTGGTGTAGAAGCGGACCACGACGTGGGGCAGGCCCATGGTGCCCAGGAAGGTGGCGAGGATCAGACCGTACGTGGCGTACAGCGGGCGTTCGGTGCGGCTCTCGGCCCGCGAGGGCGACAGGGCGTCGTCGGCGCCGCGTCCGGCGGCCGGGACGGCGGTGCCCTCGGCGAAGGTGAGGCGGGTGCCGGCCTCGATGCGGTGGGTGCCGGTGGGCAGGTCGAGCCGGGTGCCGTCGTGGGCGCGGCCGTCCACGGTGCCGTCGACGGTGACGGCGAGCGGCCGCTCCAGCTTGAGGGTGAGGGTGTCGTCGACCCGTACGGAGCGCTGCTCGCGGAAGGTGGCCGGTTCCTCGAAGGGACGGCCCGGGGCACCGTCGCCCTGCCAGGCGAGGACCAGGAAGAGGGCGGGGACGAGCAGGGCGGTCAGCTTGAGCCAGTACTGGAACGCCTGGACGAAGGTGATGCTGCGCATGCCGCCGGCGGCGACGATGGCGGTGACGACGACGGCGACGATCACCCCGCCGAGCCAGTCGGGCGCGCCGCTGAGCACCGTCAGGGTCAGTCCCGCGCCCTGGAGCTGGGGCAGCAGGTACAGCCAGCCGACGCCGACGACGAAGGCGCCCGCCAGCCGCCGCACCCCCTGGGAGGCGAGCCGGGCCTCGGCGAAGTCGGGCAGCGTGTAGGCGCCGGAGCGGCGCAGCGGGGCGGCGACGAAGAGGAGCAGCACGAGGTAGCCGGCGGTGTAGCCGACCGGGTACCAGAGCATGTCGGGGCCCTGGACGAGGACCAGGCCGGCGATGCCGAGGAAGGACGCGGCGGAGAGGTACTCGCCGCTGATGGCGGCGGCGTTCAGGCGGGGGCCGACGGTGCGGGAGGCGACGTAGAAGTCGGAGGTGGTGCGGGAGATGCGCAGGCCGAAGGCGCCGACGAGGACGGTGGCCACGACGACGAGGGCGACGGCGGGTATGGCGTAGCTGGAGTTCATGACGGCTTCACGGCCTCGTCCGGCGGGTCATCGGTCCTCGACCAGGCGCACGAAGTCGCGCTCGTTGCGTTCGGCGCGGCGCACGTACCAGCGGGCGAGGAGGACGAGGGGGGCGTACAGGCCGAAGCCGAGGACGGCCCATTCCAGGCGGCGGGCGTCGGGCATCGCCGCGAAGAGCAGCGGCAGCGGCCCGACGAGCAGCCCGAGGACCGCGAACGCGGCGAGGCCGGCGCGCAGCTGGCTGCGCATGAGGGAGCGGACGTAGGTGTGGCCGAGGGTGGTCTGCTCGTCGATCTCGGTGCGGGGGCGGTAGTAGCCGGAGGCGCGCGTGGTGCGCCTGGGCGGGCCGGTGACGGTGACGCGGCGCTCGGTGGGGTCCTGGGGCACGGTTCACGGCCTCCGCATGAGCAGGTCCCGCAGTTCGCGGGCGTGGCGGCGGCTGACCTGGAGTTCCTCGGTGCCGACCAGGACGCTGACGCTGCCGGCGTCCAGGCGGAGTTCCCCGATGTGGCGCAGGGCGACGAGGTGGCGGCGGTGGATGCGGACGAAGCCGCGGGCGCGCCAGCGCTCCTCCAGGGTGGACAGGGGGATGCGGACGAGGTGGCTGCCCCGGTCGGTGTGCAGACGGGCGTAGTCGCCCTGGGCCTCGACGTGGGTGATGTCGTCGACGGGGACGAAGCGGGTGACGCCGCCGAGTTCGACGGTGATGTGGTCGGGGTCGGGCTCGTGCACGGGGATGCGCGGGGCCGGGGAGGAGGCGGTGCCGCGGCGTTCGACGGCCCGGCGGACCGCTTCGGCCAGCCGCTCCCTGCGGACGGGTTTGAGCACGTAGTCGACGGCCTTGAGGTCGAAGGCCTGGACGGCGAAGTCCTCGTGCGCGGTGACGAAGACGACCAGCGGCGGCCGGGCGAAGCCGGTCAGCAGCCGGGCGAGGTCCAGTCCGTCGAGGCCCGGCATCTGGATGTCGAGGAAGACGACGTCGATGGCGTCCGGTCCGTCGGGGCCCGACTCCAGGGCCCGGTTGATGCGGCGCAGCGCCTCGGTCGCGTCGCCCGCGCCCTCCGCCGTGCCGATGCGGGGGTCGGCGTTCAGCAGGTACACGAGTTCCTCGAGCGTGGGGCGTTCGTCGTCGACAGCCAGGGCGCGCAGCATGAAGGTGGAGTGTAGGAGTAATCCGTACGCCTGAACACGCCCCCGAGGTGGACGTATCCGCTGGATACAGTGCCCGCATGAACAGCAGGCCCAGCCCGTTCGACGAACTCGACCGGAAGATCGTCACCGCCCTGATGGCGAACGCCAGGACGTCCTTCGCCGAGATCGGCGCGGAGATCGGGCTGTCCTCCACGGCCGTGAAGCGCCGGGTGGACCGGCTGCGCGAGACGGGTGTGATCACGGGGTTCACGGCGACGGTGCGACCCTCCGCGCTCGGCTGGCGCACCGAGGCGTACGTGGAGGTGTACTGCGAGGGCGCGGCCCCGCCCAGGCGGCTGGCGGAGGTGGTGCGCGGGTATCCGGAGATCACGGCGGCGATGACGGTGACGGGCGGCGCGGACGCGCTGCTGCACGTGCGGGCGCGGGACGTGGAGCACTTCGAGGAGGTGCTGGAGCGCATCCGTGCCGAGCCGTTCATCCGCAAGACGATCAGCGTGATGGTGCTGTCCCACCTGATCCCGGAGAGTCCGGAGGCGGGAGCCGGCCTCCTCGCCCCGGAGGGCGCAGCAGACGTGCGCTGACCTGGCACACGACGCAGCGATGGTGCGTGGACACGCAGCCTTTGTCGCTTGTCGGGCGCGGTCGCCGCTTCCTACCGTGGTGTCAACCCCCCGTCACACACCGTGAGGAAGCGGAGGTACCCCTCTGTGCCCGAGAACCGTGTGCCGCGCCGGCGGCGCTTCGTGGTCTGCGAACCCAGACACTTCGCCGTGCAGTACGCGATCAACCCGTGGATGAGCACCGGCCGACCGGTCGACGTCATCCGCGCCCTGGACCAGTGGCAGGCACTGGTCGACGCCTACCGCGCGCACGGCCACACCGTGGACACCGTCGCGCCGGTCCCGGGCCTGCCCGACATGGTCTTCGCCGCGAACTGCGCGGTGGTGGTCGAGGGCCGGGTCTTCGGCTCGCACTTCCACGCGCCCGAGCGCCGGGGCGAGTCCGTGGCCTACGAGGCGTGGTTCAAGACGGAGGGCTTCGAGGTCCAGCATCCGGAGGCGGTCTGCGAGGGCGAGGGGGACCTGGTCCCGGCCGGGCGGTGGATCCTGGCCGGCACGGGCTTCCGCACGACCCCCGAGGCGCACCGCGAGGCGCAGGAGTTCTTCGGCGTGCCGGTGATCTCGCTGACGCTGGTGGACCCGTACTTCTACCACCTGGACACCGCTCTGTTCGTCCTCGACGACGAGAACGTGGCGTACTACCCGGGGGCCTTCTCGCCGGGCAGCCGGGAGGTGCTGGAGCGGCTGTACCCGGACGCGGTGATCGCGACCCGCGAGGACGCCATGGCCTTCGGGCTGAACTCCGTCAGTGACGGACGCAACGTGTTCATCGCCCCCGGGGCCGGGGAACTCGCCGACCGGCTCAGCGACCGCGGCTACGTCCCCGTCCCCGTCGACCTGTCCGAGTTCCACAAGGCCGGTGGCGGCATCAAGTGCTGCACCCAGGAGATCCGGGAGACCCGTTCATGACCGCACCCGTCCGCACCGCCCGCGGCTCCGAGGAGCTGATCCGCGCCGAGGAGCCCGTCCTCGCGCACAACTACCACCCGCTGCCCGTCGTGGTGGCCCGCGCCGAGGGCGCCTGGGTCGAGGACGTGGAGGGCCGCCGCTACCTGGACATGCTGGCCGGGTACTCGGCGCTCAACTTCGGCCACCGCCACCCGGCGCTGATCGAGGCCGCCCACCGCCAGCTGGACCGGCTGACCCTCACCTCCCGCGCCTTCCACAACGACCGGCTCGCGGGCTTCGCCGAGCGGCTGTCCGCGCTGACCGGCACGGACATGGTCCTGCCGATGAACACCGGCGCGGAGGCGGTGGAGAGCGGCATCAAGGTGGCCCGCAAGTGGGCCTACGACGTCAAGGGCGTCCCGGCCGACCGGGCGACGATCGTGGTCGCGGCGGACAACTTCCACGGCCGTACGACGACGATCGTGAGCTTCTCGACGGACGAGACGGCCCGCGCCGGCTTCGGCCCCTTCACGCCCGGTTTCAAGATCGTTCCGTACAACGACCTGGCGGCGCTGGAGGCCGCGGTCGACGGGACGACGGCGGCGGTGCTGATCGAGCCGATCCAGGGCGAGGCGGGGGTGAACATCCCGGACGACGGCTATCTGGCGGGCGTGCGGGAGCTGACCCGCCGGGCCGGCTGCCTGTTCGTCGCCGACGAGATCCAGTCGGGGCTGGGCCGCACCGGGCACACCCTCGCCGTCGAGCACGAGACGGTGGTGCCGGACGTGGTGCTGCTCGGCAAGGCGCTGGGCGGCGGCATCGTGCCGGTGTCGGCGGTGGTCGGCAGCCGGGAGGTGCTGGGGGTGCTGCACCCGGGCGAGCACGGGTCGACGTTCGGCGGCAATCCGCTGGCGGCCGCGGTGGGCACGGCGGTGGTGGAGCTGCTGGAGACGGGCGAGTTCCAGCGCCGGGCGACCGAGCTGGGCGTGGTGCTGCGCGAAGGGCTGGACGCCCTGGTCGGCAGGGGCGTGGTGGGCTTCCGGGCGCGCGGGCTGTGGGCGGGCGTCGACGTCGACCCGGCGCTCGGCACCGGCCGCGAGGTCAGCGAGCGGCTGATGCGCGAGGGGGTCCTGGTCAAGGACACCCACGGCTCGACGATCCGGCTGGCCCCGCCGCTGACGGTCACCGCCGAGGAGCTGCGGGGTGCGCTCGCGACGCTGGAGAAGGTCCTGACCTCCTGAGCGTCCCGTCAGGGAGCGGCCCGGCCCCGGTCGAGCCGCTCCACGTACGTCACGTTGTCCCGGTCCTCGGCGTCCTCGCTGGGCGCGCCCGCGAACCAGGCGTCGAGAATCTCCGCCAGCAGCGGCCCCGAGGTCAGCCGCAGGCTCAGGGCGAGGACGTTGGCGTCGTTCCAGCGGCGGGCGCCGTCCGCCGAGTACGCGTCCGTGCACAGGGCCGCCCGTACGCCCGGCACCTTGTTGGCCGCGATCGACGCGCCCGTGCCGGTCCAGCAGCACACCACCGCCTGGTCGGCGGTGCCGTCGGCGACCTCGCGCGCGGCCCGCTCCGAGCACACCGCCCACTGGGGGTCCGCCCCGGGGTCCAGGGCACCGTGGGCCAGCACCTCGTGGCCGCGTCCGCGCAGCTCCTCGACGAGGAGCCGGGCCACGGGTTCGTCCATGTCGGAGGAGACGGCGATCCGCATGTGCGAAGCCTAATCGGTTCGCCCGCTCACCTCATCGGCCCAACCACATGACCGACGTCACGCCCATAACCAGCATGATCGGGGGAACGGGTACGAGCTGAGAATCGTACGACCGAGCAGCGCCCCGCCGGGGTGTCTGCACGTGGAAAGGGAGGCCGCCACGTCCCCCAACGAGAACGGCCAGGAATCCGACGCCGCGGCGATCCGCCGTCACCCGGCCCTGTTCCGGGCCATCAGGCGTCGGCAGAACCCCCGACTGCGCCGGTCGGACATCACGGTCACGGACGAGGCCGCGGTCAAGAGAGCCGTGAAGGCGGCCTCGCTCGGCAATGCCATGGAGTGGTTCGATTTCGGCATCTACGCCTATCTGGCGGGCACCATCGGGCGGGTCTTCTTCCCGTCCGGGAGTGACACGGCACAGCTGCTCTCCTCGTTCGCCACCTTCGCGGTGGCGTTCCTGGTGCGCCCGCTCGGCGGCATGGTCTTCGGGCCCATGGGCGACAAGATCGGCCGCAAGAAGGTGCTGGCGCTGACGATGATCCTCATGGCGATCGGCACGGCCGCCATCGGGCTCATCCCGAGCTACGACTCGATCGGCTTCTGGGCCCCGGTCCTGCTGATCGTCTTCCGGCTGCTCCAGGGTTTCTCGACCGGCGGCGAGTACGGCGGCGCCTCCACCTTCATCGCCGAGTACGCGCCGGACAAGCGGCGCGGCTTCTTCGGCAGCTTCCTGGAGCTGGGCACGCTGGCCGGGTACACCGGCGCCGCGAGCCTGGTGACCGCGCTGACTGCGTGGCTGGGCAGCGACACCATGGACGCCTGGGGCTGGCGCATCCCCTTCCTGGTGGCGGCGCCCCTCGGCATCGTCGGTATCTATCTGCGGCTGAAGCTGGACGACACGCCCGCCTTCCTGAAGCTGGAGGACTCCAACGTCCACGTCTCGGAGGCGGCGACCGCGGTGGAGACCACCGCGCGGGGCGACCTGGCGAAGATCTTCCGCACGCACTGGCGCATGCTGATCCTGTGCATCGCGCTGGTCGGCGCGTACAACATCACCGACTACATGCTGCTGTCGTACATGCCGACGTATCTGTCGGACGAGCTGCACTACAGCGAGAGCCACGGCCTGATGATCCTGGTGGCGACCATGGTGCTGCTGATGCTGATCATCAACCAGGTGGGCCGGCTCTCCGACCGCTTCGGCCGCAAGCCGCTGCTCATGGCCGGCATGATCGGCTTCTTCGTGTTGTCCGCCCCGGCGTTCGTGCTGGTGCGGGAGGGCAGCCTGCTCGCCGTCTCGGCCGGCATGCTGATGCTGGGCCTGTCCCTGGTCTGTCTGCTGGGCACGATGTCGGCGGCGCTCCCGGCGATGTTCCCGACCAATGTGCGCTACGGGTCCCTGTCGGTCGGCTACAACCTCTCGGCCTCCCTCTTCGGCGGCACGACGCCGCTGGTGATCACCGCGCTGATCAGCGTGACCGGCTCCGACATGATGCCCGCGTACTACGCGATGGTCGCCGCCCTGGTCGGTGTGGTGGCCGTGGCCTGCATGAAGGAGACGGCGCAGCAGCCCCTCGAGGGCTCCCCGCCCTCGGTGCAGACCGACGAGGAGGCCGCGGAGATCGTCGAGGCGCAGGCGCCGACGCCGAAGTTCTGACGCCCACGAAGCGGCCCGCGGGCCGGGCACGTCCGGTTCCGGACGGCCCGGCCCGCACCTACACTGGCAGCCCGGCAGACGCCGGTTGACCAGTGAGAACACGGCGAACGAGCCGTCCCGTCGGGTTGAGGAGCGCCGCCTTGTTCTACTACGTCCTCAAATACGTGCTGCTCGGCCCCCTGCTGAGGGTGCTCTTCCGCCCCCGGATCGAGGGCCTGGACCATGTGCCGGCGTCGGGGGCGGCCATCGTCGCGGGCAACCACCTCTCCTTCTCGGACCATTTCCTGATGCCCGCGGTGCTCAGGCGCCGCATCACCTTCCTCGCCAAGGCCGAGTACTTCACCGGTCCGGGACTCAAGGGCCGGCTGACCGCGTTCTTCTTCCGCAGCGCCGGGCAGATCCCCGTCGACCGCACCGGCAAGGAGGCCGGGCAGGCCGCGATCCGCGAGGGTCTCGGCGTGCTGGGCAGGGACGAACTGCTCGGGATCTACCCCGAGGGCACCCGTTCCCACGACGGCCGGCTCTACAAGGGCAAGGTCGGTGTCGCGGTGATGGCGCTCAGGGCCGGGGTGCCGGTGGTGCCGTGCGCGATGATCGGCACCTTCGAGGCGCAGCCCCCGGGCCGCAAGATCCCCCGGCTGCACCCGGTGGTGATCCGGTTCGGCGAGCCCCTGGACTTCTCCCGCTACGCGGGCATGGAGGGCGAGAAGGCGGTGCTGCGTGCCGTCACCGACGAGATCATGTACGCGATCCTGTCGCTGTCCGGGCAGGAGTACGTCGACCGGTACGCGGCCGAGGTGAAGGCCGAGGAGGCCGAGCGGGCCGCCAAGGGACCGAGGTTCCCGCGGCGGCCGTCCCGGTAGGGGCCCCTGCTGGAGGGGGCCGGTGCGGAGGGGCCACCGCGGGAGGGGGCCGTTGTCTGCCGTCGGCAGAAGGGCGTGGCCGAGGGGCCGGGGCCGCGCCTACGGTCGCCGTATGACACGTGCTGTGGTGCTCGGAGCGACGGGACAGATCGGACGGGTGGCCGTGGGTGCGCTGGCCCGGGACGGCTGGGAGGTGACGGCCGTCTCGCGGGGCGGCGGCCGGGACGCGGGCTGGCCGGAGGGCGTACGCGTGGTGCGGGCCGACCGGGAGGACGACGCGGCCCTCGCGGCGGCGGTCGGCGACGGCTGCGACGTGCTGGTGGACATGGTGGCCTTCGGACGGGCACACGCCCGGCAGTTGGTCTCGCTCGCCGGGCGGGTCGGCTCGGCGGTGGTGATCTCCAGCGTGTCGGTCTACGAGGACGACCAGGGCCGCAACTTCGACACCCAGGCCGAGCCGGACGGATTCCCCGAGTACCCGGTCCCGGTCACCGAGAACCAGCGCACCGTCCGTCCGGGCGACGCCTCGTACAGCACTCGCAAGGCGGCGCTGGAGCGGGACCTGCTCGCGGCGGGCGACCGGCTGCCGGTCACGCTGCTGCGGGCGGGCGCGATCCACGGCCCGTACTGCCGCACGCCGCGCGAGCTGTACTTCGTCAAGCGCAACCTCGACGGGCGGCGCCGGCGCGTCCTCGCGTACGGCGGCGCGAGCCGTTTCCACCCGGCGAGCGTGCACAACATCGCCGAGCTGATCCGGCTGGCCGCGCCGCGCCCCGGCACCCGCGTCCTGAACGCGGTGGACCCCGAGGCGCCGACGGTAGCCGAGATCGCGGCGGCGATCGACGCCGTGATGGGCGTGGAGACCGAGGACGTGCTGCTGGACGGCCCGCCGGCGCCGGGCGGTGTGGGCGGGACGCCGTGGTCGGTGCCGGTGCCGGTGGTGTGCGACATGACCGAGGCAGGGCGGCAGCTGGGCTACCGCCCGGTGGTCCGGTACGCGGAGACCCTGCCGGAGACGGTCGCCTTCATCGAGGAGCGGCTGGCCGGGCGGGACTGGCGGGAGGCGTACCCGAAGATGTTCGAGAACTACGGCGACCTCTTCGACTACGCGGCGGAGGACGCCTGGCCGGCGGCACGGCGGGCGTGAGGACGGTGGCGGGACGGCGGGAGGGGCGGCCGGATCGGACCGGCCGCCCCTCCCCCGTGCCTCGCGGACGTTACGGCTTGGGCGTGGCGTGCGGGGCGCAGGTCACGTCCCCGGCGTCCACCTTCCCGGTGAGCAGATAGGTGTCCACCCGGTCGTTGACGCACGGGTTGACCAGACCGGTCACACCGTGCGAACCGGCGTCCCGCTCGGTGATCAGGCGCGAGCCCGCGAACCGCTTGTGCAGTTCGACGGCGCCCGCGTACGGGGTGGCCGCGTCCCGCTCGGACTGGACGATCAGCACCGGCGGCAGTCCCTTGCCGGTCTTCACGTCCACCGGTGTGTGCTGCTTGACCGGCCAGGTGGCGCACGGCAGGTTCATCCAGGCGTTGGCCCAGGTCATGAACGGGTGGTCGCGGTGCAGCCGGGTGTTGTCCCGGTCCCAGGTGCGCCAGTTGGTGGGCCACTTGGCGTCGGCGCACTCGACGGCGGTGTAGACGGCGTTGCCGTTCTCCGCCGAGGCGTTGCCCGCGGTGTCGGACGGGTCGGGGGCGGCGGCGTCGACCAGGGCCTGGGTGTCACCGGCGACGTACTTGCTGAAGATCGTCGCGACCGGGACCCACGCCGAGTCGTAGTACGGGGCGCTCTGGAAGAAGGAGATCAGTTCGGCCGGGCCGACGACCCCGCCCAGCGGCGCCTTCTTCGCGGTGGCGCGCAGCTTCAGCCACTGCTCCTGGACCTCGGCGCGGGTGTCGCCGAGGTGGAAGGTCGCGTCGTTCTCCGCGACCCAGTCCTGCCAGTCCTTCCAGCGCTGCTCGAAGGCGACGTCCTGGTCCAGGTTGGCCTGGTACCAGATCTTCTCGCGGGACGGGTTGACGACGCTGTCGACGACCATCCGGCGCACGTGGTCCGGGAAGAGGGTGCCGTAGACCGCGCCGAGGTAGGTCCCGTAGGAGACGCCGAGGTAGTTGAGCTTCTTCTCGCCGAGAGCGGCGCGGACGACGTCGAGGTCGCGCGCGGTGTTCGGGGTGGTCATGTGCGGCAGCATCCAGCCGCTGCGCTCGTGGCAGCCCTCGGCGTACTCGCGGGCGAGCTTGCGCTGGGCCCGCTTGTCGGCCTCGGAGTCGGGCACGGGGTCCATCTTGGGCGCCTTGACGAACTCCTGCGGGTCGACGCAGGAGATGGGCGTGGACTTGCCGACGCCACGCGGGTCGAAGCCGACGAAGTCGTAGGCCTTCGCCGTCTTCGCCCACACCGCGCTCTTGCTCGTCACCCGCGCCGGGAAGCGCAGGCCGGAGCCGCCGGGGCCGCCGGGGTTGTAGATGAGCGCGCCCTGCCGCTCGGCCCGGGTTCCGGTGTTGCCGATGCGGTCGACGGCGATCCGGATCTGCTTGCCGAACGGCTGGGCGTAGTCGAGCGGGACGGTGACGTAGCCGCACTGGATGGGCTTCGGCAGGTTCCAGTCGGCCGGGCAGTCCTGCCAGTCGACGCCGGCCTTCGCGGCGCGGGCCGCGGCGATGGCGGCGCCCCGGGCCTCGCGGTCCCAGCCCTTGCCGTGGCCCTGGCCGGTGGACGGAGCGGCGCTCGCGGCGGGCGCCGCGAGGGCGCCGGCTATCAGCGTGGCGGTGACGAGCGCTCCGGCCGTGCCGAGCGCCGTCGTCCTCCGCCCCAGTCTGCTCGTGCTCAAGTGGCCCTCCCCGTACGTGTTCGCGACAAGTACGGGGATCCTCGCGGCTGTGCGTTGCCTGAGAACAGGGGCGGTACTACTTCTTTGCCAATCCGATAAACGGATGTTCGCGTTCGATCGGCGGGCCTCAGTCCAGCGAGGCCAGCCCTTCCTCCAGCAGCCGCCGCAGCCGCAGCCCGTCCGGTGCCACGGCCGTCACCAGCACCGCGGGCCCGGCGAGCGGCATCACCGCCGCGCCCTGCGCGAAGTGCCGCGCCGGCGGCGGACCGGCGGCGAACTGAGGCCGTACGACGACGAGCTGACCGGCGGCCCGGTGTCCCGCCAGCCCGGCGGGCCCGTCCCAGCCGCCCGGCGCGCCGGGTCCGCAGGCCAGTTCCTGGTCCAGGACGCACCGTCCGGCGACCCGTACGGTCAGACGGCTGGTGAGCCGCCCGGGTTCCTCACCGGACCGGCCGAGCACCTGCTCCTCGCGCAGCAGGAGCCGTCCGCCGGCGGCGACCTCGACGCGCGTGGCGACGGTCAGCTCACTGCCGTGCGCGGAGATCAACTGCTCGGGCAGCCAGCGTAGTTCGGCGTCGTCGCCGACGCTCAGACGCACGTCGTAACGGGCCGGGGCCTTGTCCTGGCCGGGCAGCGCGAGGGTGGCGGCGGCCGAACCGACCCGCAGCCGGGCGCCGGGCGCCGCCTCGGCGGTCACCGTGAAGTGGTCGCCGCCGAGCGGCCCGCTCATCGCGCCGACCAGCATGACGTGGGCCTCGGCACCGCTCCCCCGGGTCCGCCGCACCGCGAGCGGTCCCTCGCCCTCCAGGACGGGCAGGGCGGTGCCGCCCCGCCCGTCGCCCCGGGCGAGGACGCGTGCCCGCGCCCGGACGCCGCCGGGGGTGGTCACGCGGTCCACGCGGCGATCCGGCCCCGCACCCAGTCGGCCACGTCGCGGACCCCGTCCTCGCCGCGCAGGGACTGCAGGATCACCGGCAGTTCACCGCGCTGGGCCTTGGCGTCGGCGGCCATCCGGGCGAGGTCCGAACCGACGTACGGCGCGAGGTCGGTCTTGTTGACGATCAGCAGGTCGGCGGTGCTGACGCCGGGCCCGCCCTTGCGCGGGATGTCGTCGCCGCCCGCCACGTCGATCACGAAGATCTGGGCGTCGACCAGTCCCTTGGAGAAGGTGGCGGTGAGGTTGTCGCCACCGGATTCGACCAGGACGAGGTCCAGCGGTCCGACCTCCTCCTCCAGGTCCTCCACCGCTTCGAGGTTGGCGGAGATGTCGTCCCGGATCGCGGTGTGCGGGCAGGCGCCGGTCTCGACGGCGCTGATCCGCTCCGGCGGCAGCACCGCCTCGCGCAGCAGGAACTCGGCGTCCTCGCGGGTGTAGATGTCGTTGGTGACGACGGCGAGGGACAACTCCTCGCGCAGCGCCCGGCAGAGCGCGGCGACGGTGGCGGTCTTGCCGGACCCGACCGGGCCGCCGAGCCCGATCCGCAGAGCACGACGGGTCCCGTCGGGCCGGTGGGCGTCGGCGGAGACGGCGGGGGTGGTGTGGTGATCACCGAGATGCACGGTACGGCTCCTGTGAAATCTTGGGCCGGCCACTTCGGCCCGTCCGGCGTTCGAGG